>JAANWZ010000067.1 GCA_018263585.1 Calditrichota bacterium
CGCGTCAAACGTGACCATCTGCCGGCCGGCGTTCATCGGTGCATCGACCAGCGTCGCGACCTCGCGGCCGTTCACGTTGAACACGGACAGCGTCACGTTCGCGCGGTGCGGGAGCGTGAACGCGATCTGCGTCGCCGGGTTGAACGGGTTCGGGTAGTTCTGCGCGAGGCTGAACGAAAGCGGCTGCGCAACCTCGCCTTCGCCGACCGCGTTGGCGCCGAACCAGTTGAGCACGTTGTCCATCAGCGTGACCCACTGGTCGGTCATCACCGGGTTCTCGGGATCCGTCCAGTCGAGCGCATACTCGATGTCGAACGCGAGGTAGGCGGTTTTGCCGCCATAGTCGTTCTCGTAACGGATGCCGTTGATGTTGCCGACGTCCTGGCCGAAGAAGATGTCATTCGCCCCCGCGACAGAGATAACCCCGTCAGTCCAGTTGTAGCCGGGATTCTCGCCGAAGTTCAGCTCGAACGCCTCGTCGAAGAAGCTGCCGGAGATCGGATCGTCGGGCTCGCCGTAGAACACGCTGTCGGTCGGCTGCACGTCGTTGAGTCCGCCCTGGATGCCGAACACGTCGTACGCCAAGTCACCGGCCGCGAAGGTCGGCTCTTCCGGCTCGCCGTTGGCGTAGAAGTAGTCCTGGTCGGCGAAGAACATGTGTCCGCCGCCGGTCGCGTAGTCGTAGTAGGCCGAGTTCTCCCACGCCCGCGTCGGCATGGAGGACGACCCCCATCCGATCACGAACACGGCGCCCCAACCGTTGCCGTTGTTGTCAAGCGTGAACTCGTCGATGCCCTTGTTCGCAGTGACATCCCACCACTGGTAGTACCAGGTCAGCGCCTCATCCATCTGCGCCGCGTAGCGGGAGCCGTGGTCGATCACGAGAATGTCGGCGGTCGGGGCACCCAGCTCGACCACCTGGAACGAGAGCTGGTTGTCCTCGATCGAGTTGGTCTGGCCCTCATCGTCCGTCGCCTCGATCCAGTAGGCGTACGTGTCGCCGGGGGCGCCGTCGATCGTGAACTCGGCGGAGAAGATGTCGTCCCCTTCCGGGTCCAGCATCTCGTACGCCATCGGCTCTTCTTCGTTCTTCTGCACCATCAGCCAGGCTTCGTCGGTGGTCCAGCCGTTGTCATCGACGATTTCGCTGCTGACCGAGACGGTCTTCGACCCGTTGATCGTGTTCGGCAGCTGGTTCATCGAGCCGATGATCGGCGGGGCGCCCTCCGGATAGGTGACGCCGACGCGCATCATGATGTCGACGACGGTGGGCGAATAACCGCCCCACGGGTAGTCGTCGTCAGCCATCCACGGCCCGCCGAACCAGGTGTAAGAGAAGCCGCGGGCGGAGATGTCGTCCGCGAGCGGGTGCGGCTCACCGCCTTCGCCGGTCTTGACGAAGCCGACCATGAAGTTGCGGCCGTCATCAATCCACACGCCGCCGCCGGGCAGGTCGTCGCTGGTGAACATCGGCTCCCAGTCCTGGCTTGCCTCGCACGAGTTGTTGTACGGGCCGAACATGAGGTCGCCGAGCGGGCTGACCGGCGACGTGCCGCGCGCTGGCGCGCGCCCATCCGGATACATGTCCGCCGCCTCGTCGCTGTACTCCCACATGAACGACTGGAAGTTGCCGGCGCTGAACCACTGTGTCTCGGCGAAGTACACCGAGCACGGTGCGAGCGGCTGGAAGTGCACCGCCATCGTGTCGCCGAGGTCGCCCGACCCGAGGTAGTATTCGGCCTGGTCGTCCAGCGTCCGCTGCAGGATCTCATCGAGCTCGCGTTCTCCCCCCTGCGGCGCCGCCTGCTTTGTCGGGTACAGATACTCGATGTCTGCGCAGACGCCCGCGAGTGTGAATACAAGAACGGATGTCACTGCGAGGATTGAGATGCTTCATCGTTGCTGCCTCCTTCCGTTTCCGATCGAAACAACACCCACCGCGAGCTGTCTTGCAAGGTACCCAATCCCGGGTCGGACAGCACGCGGCCGGGCTCGTCCCGGGAAAACTGTGGAGAGACCCCGGTTTCCTCCGGCAGGCCACGCGCGGTGAAGCGTCGGAGCCGGCCGTGTCTCGCCAACTGAACCGCCGGGCGCGGATTCCCGGGAAGCCGGGGTCAGCCCCCACTTTTCCCCGTCGCAACAATTGCAGTGGAACTGGACAAGGCCGGGGCATAGTTTTCGCGGATTTGGAGTTCCGGGTTGTCCATGGCACTCGCACAGTTGTACTTTTGCTGGAGCCCTCCATTGATGTAGTTCCCCCGCGGACGACGAGTCGCCCGTTTACCACCTAAATTGTGTGTGATGGGGAGACACGTTTGAGCGAGTGAAGCGGCGATGCAGATCCTCAGCATAGACAAGGTGAAACCCGGCGACGTGCTCGGCAAGTCGCTGTTCAACCACCGCGGCGACCTGCTGCTCGCCTCCGGCTACGAACTCACCCGCGACATGATCGAGCTGATGCAGGGCCGGGGGATTCGCTACATCCACGTGCTCACCGAAGCGGCGAAGGACATCAACCCGCAGCAGGTGATCTCGGACACCGTGCGCCGGATGGCGAACCGCGAAATGTCGGAGCTCGTGGAGAGCCTCGGAGAGTGTGAGGAAGAGTTCAAGCACGCGAGTGTCGAGGAGATCAAGCAGCGGATCGAGGACAGCGAGAAGCTGAAGAACGTGGTGAAAATGCCGACCGTGCGCCGGGTTGTCGTCAAGATCCTCGAGGAGATCCTCGACAACCCGTCCGTGATGTTCAGCTCGATCCGGATGCGCGCGGAGGACGGCGCCGACTACGAGCACGCGATCGACACGACCGTGCTTTCGATCCTGATCGCGCGGGCGTTTCGTTACAGCTACAGCGATCTGCGCACGCTCGCGACCGCCTCAATGCTGCACGACATCGGCAAGGTGATCCTCGGCCCGATGCGGAGGAAGCCGCCGATGGAGCTGAACGGCGACGAGAAGATGATCCTCCGCGAGCACCCGATCTACTCGAAGCTGATCCTGCAGGAGAACGCGGTCGATACGTTCGTCGAGCAGATCACGATGCTGCACCATCACGAGCAGCATGACGGGAGCGGCTACCCGCAGGGGCTGAAAGGGTGCGGGCGCCCGCCGGTGAAGACACGCGGGGAGGACATCGGCTACATCCACCGGCACGCGGAGGTGCTCGCCGTCGCGAACGTGTATGACAACCTGACCACGGGCGCGTACAACGGGCGCGTGCACTCACCGAACGACGCGATCACGGCGCTCGTGAACGGGCGCGCGGGCACGTGGAACCCGTACGTCGTCCGCGCGCTCGTGAAATGCGTCGAGTGCTTCCCGGTCGGGATCACCGTGCGTATCGTCGACAACTACTCGAAACGATTCCTCGGCTACCGCGGCATCGTTGCGAAGTCGAACAGCGAAGACCAGTCGAAGCCCTCGATCATCCTCACCCACAACACGACCGGCACGGAAATCGTGCCCCGCCTGATCGATTTCAGCGACGAGAAGTTCATGGAGATCGAGATCGAGTTGTGGCGGCGGGTGATGGCGCGCCGTGTCTCACGGAGACACTTGCCCGCCGACAGCGCGAGGCAATCGCTCGCGTTCCCGGCGAGCGCGCCCGCTGTCCTCTATATTCCTTAGATGGGTGAGACCCCCCGCACGACCAAGACACGGAATACTCGAGAACGGCTCACCTGACACAGGGGGAGGAGAAGATGAGGGCAATCGCTACAATCGCGACCGTGGCGGCGCTGATGCTGCTGCTGTTCGCGGGTCCGCAGGCGGCGTCCGACGCGCTGTCCGCGCCGAAATCCTACCGGATCGATATGCCCGTGCGCACATTCACTCCCGACGCGGAGGGACCTGCGTACCTCGACAGCCGGGATGCTCGTGACGGGCAGGCGGTTCTGATTCAATTCGCGGCACATCCGACAAACGCGGACAAGGGCGCGCTCTCGCGGCGCGGCGTCCGGCTGCAGCAGTATGTCGGCGGCGGCGCGTGGATCGCCTGGCTCGCGGAGGGTGTGAGCGCGCGGAGCGTGCAGGGGATGCAGGTCCGCTGGGCCGGGCCGCTGCGTCCCGGGGACCGGATCGCGCCGCGGGTCGTGAACGAAGAGATCCCGTCGTGGGCGGAAGCCGGCGACGAGATCCTGATCTCGGTGCAGTTCGTGAAGGAAGTGAGCGAGAGCCGGGGCGAGGCGATCCTGCAGGGTGCGGGAGTGTCCGAGGTCGGCGACTACATCTCGATCCTGAACGTGTGGTACGCGCAGGTTCCGCCGTCGCTCGCGCGCGAGCTCGCGGAGATCGAACAGGTGCTCGCAATCGACTACATCGCGCCGCCGATGGACATGATCAACGAGGGCGTGCGTGCGGCGCTCCGTGTCGATGAGCTTTACGACCCGCCGCTCGAGCTGCGCGGCGCGGGCTCGACCGTCTGTGTCTATGACGGCGGGATGGTCGATGCGAACCACCCGGACTTCGAAGACCGGGTGACGATCGGCGAGAACGGCGGCGTCGCGTCGCACGCGACCCACGTCGCCGGCACGGTCGGCGGCAACGGCGCGCCGAACGTGCGCGGGATGGCGCCCGAGTGCACGATCATCAGCTACGAGTACGAGCAGTGCGTGCCGTACTGCCTCTACGACAGCCCGCAGGACATCTTCGAGAACTACGAGGAGGCGTGGCTCGAGCACGGCGCGCGCATCTTCACGAACTCGATCGGTGCGAACATCTACGCGAACGGGTACCCGTGCGAGTGGCAGGGCGATTACGAGCTCACGAGCGCGCTCGTGGACAGCATCGTGCGCGGCGCGGTCGGGGCGCCGGTGATCATCGGGTTCGCCGCCGGCAACGAGAACCCGGACTGGTCGCCGTGCGGCACCGGCTATGAGACGATGACCGTGCCCGCGGGCGCGAAGAACATCATCACGGTCGGCGCGAGCGACGACTTCGACAACATCGCGAGTTTCTCGTCGTGGGGACCGCCGGATGACGGGCGGGTGAAGCCGACAGTGACCGCGCCGGGCGTCGATGTCGTCTCCTGCAACGCCGGCGGCGGGTACACGACGATGAGCGGGACGAGCATGGCGACGCCCGCGATCGCCGGCGTGAACGCGCTGCTCATCGAAGCGTGGGGACGGTGGGCGATCTCCGACTTCCCGATGCCGGCGACGATCAAGGCGATCCTCGCCAACTCCGCGGAGGATCTCGGCGAGCCGGGCCCGGATTACGTGTTCGGGTTCGGGCGCGGTGACGCCGTCCGCTCGGTGGAGGCGATCCAGAACTTCGGTTATCTCGAAGCCCAGGTCGGCGACAACGGCAGCTACACGCACGAGTTCAACGTGCCGGCCGGGATGGACGCGGTCAAGGTGACGGCCGCGTGGTCCGACCCGCCCGCGCCCTACCTGCCGCCGATCACGCTGATCAACGACCTCGACATCACGCTCGAGGACCCGGACGGGACGACGTGGCAGCCGTACGTGCTCGACCCGGACAACCCGGGCGCGCCGGCGGCGCCGGGCACGAACACGCTCGACGTCGTTGAACAGGTCGAGGTCGAGAATCCGGCCTCCGGACAGTGGTCGCTGACGGTGACCGGCACGGATGTGCCGGTCGGCCCGCAGTCGTTCAGCGTCGCCGCGAACGTGCCGCTCGCCGAAGGGGTGATGACGATCTCCGGCGTGGTCACGGACGCGAACTCCGGCGCTCCGATCGAAGGCGCGTTCGTCGGGCTCGAAGGAGCCGGAGGCGGCCGTGAAACGAACGAGAACGGCGAGTACTTCATGTACCTGCCGGTCTCCGAGATCACCGCGATCTCCGCCGACCACGTCGCCTACGAACCGCAGCGGGCGTACGTGCTCCCGGACGAGGACGGGGAAGCGACGATCGACTTCCAGCTCTCGACGAGCCCGACCGGCACGATCAGCGGACGCGTGTTCGACCCGGACGGCGAGCCTGTCGCCGGCGCGGACGTATCCGTCGTCGGCCTCCCGCAATACGCGACCGTGACCGGCGAGTTCGGCTTCTTCGCGCTCGTGGTTCCGGCGTCGAACTACTACCAGGTGCGCGCGGAGGCGATGAACCTCGAGGCGCTCGCTGAGGCATACGTGCCGGAGGGTGAGAACCGCTTCCTCCAGCTCACGTTGATGTCCACCGAACAGCGTGCGACCGGGCCGGATTTGCACGGGTACATCGCCGTCCAGAGCGGCGACCAGCATCCGATGGCGCCGGAGTATGACTGGGTCGAGATCGATCCGGACGCCGGCGGTCCCGGCACGCGCATCGAGCTCACCGAGGAGGAGCAGCCGGTGGTCGTCGAGCTCCCGTTCGAATTCTCCTACTACGGGCGGCCGACGGACGTGATCACGGTCAACGAGAACGGGTTCTTCTGCTTCGGGGATGTGACGCCGCTCGGCAACGACATCGCCGCGGACTATTCGAACAGCCCGATCCCGGACGACGACGGCCCGCCCGCGCTCGTCGGACCGTTCTGGGAGGACTTTCGCGCCGTGGAAACGAACCTGTCGTACTGGTACGACGAGGCGAACGGCCGGTTCATCGTCGAATGGTACGACAGCCGCCAGTGGCCGGTGGATGCGACGTACGAGACGTTCCAGGTCCAGATCTACGAGATCTACCACGACCTGAACCCGGAGTTCTACCTGCCGTCCGACCTCGACGGGCGGATCGTGTTCCAGTACAACGACATCGAGGATCTCGGCAACGCGACGGTCGGGATCGAGGCGCCGAGCGAAGAGGACGGTGTCCAGATCCTCTACTTCAGCCATGACGGTGACGGATCGGTCGCGCCGACGGCGGTGATGCCGACGGACGAGAGCGCGATCGTGTTCTACCGTCCGACGGCTGTCGTCGCCGGGCACGCGTACCTCAACCCGGAAAACCCGGACGTGGACATCGAGATCCGCAGCCCGCGCGGGCGCACGTACGCCGACAACAACGGCCTGTTCGTGCTCCCGCTCAAGCCGGGCGCGACGGAGATGACGTACCAGGCGCCGGGCTACGAGCGGCTCGTGCGCGGCGTCGAGGTCGCCGACTGGCACGTCGCGATGATGCCGGATGTCACGCTCTGGCAGCTCCAGCCGCCGTCCGCGCTCACGTTCGAAGTGCAGGACCAGACTGTCGTGCTCGACTGGTCGGCGCCGGAGTTCGGCGGGCAGGAGATCGATGAGTTCCTCGACCAGTACCGCGTGTACAAGCAGGGCCTGCAGGTCGCTCAGGTCGGGGAAACGTCGTGGACCGACGAGAACCCGGACCCGAACGCGCTCATGTACTGGGTGACCGCGATGTACGACGGCGGCGAGTCGGACAGCTCGAACCACGCCGAGCCGGGGTTCGCGGCCGCGGTCGGCGACGGGCTCGCCGGGCTGCCGGACGAGTATGAAATCTCGCAGGCGTACCCGAACCCGTTCAACCCGGCGACGAGCCTGCGGATCGCGCTCCCGGAGGCCGCGCCTGTGCGGATCGCCGTGTTCGACGTGCTCGGCCGTGAGGTCGCGCAGCTCGCGGGCGGTGAGAAGATGCAACCCGGCTACCACCGGTTCACGTGGCGGGCGGACGAGCACGCGTCCGGCGTCTATTTCGTCACCGTGAACGCCGGGCCGGAGTCGGCGGTGCGCAAGATCGTGCTGCTCAAATGATCCGTCCGGCGGCTGGCGGCTGGCGGCGGGTGGCCCGGGGCTTGCCCCGGGTTTCATGCACTTCCTCGTGCCCGCGCTTGCTCGTCAAGCGCGGCCGGCTGCGGATGAGCCGCGCGGGCGAGCCCGCACGGGCGACACATGGATGACACTGTCACCGCCGGGTGGCCCGGGGCTCGCCCCGGGTTTCACTTGACGTGCCGCGGGGACGCTTGCCAGCAAGCGTCCCCCTCACTTCCCGGCTGGTGAGCCGCGGTTGACCAGCAACCGCGGGCCTGTACCTTGACTGAAGTCAAGGGCAAGGG
>JAANWZ010000068.1 GCA_018263585.1 Calditrichota bacterium
TGCGATCAAAGTTCCGGTCAGCGCACGTGGCTGAACGAACTGGATAACCGGTCACGACCAATCTGCACGCCGGCCACCGGCCCCGGCTTCCGCGAAGCCGGGCTACGCCGCGGCCGGTTCCTGCTTGAGCCAGTCGTATCCCTTCTCTTCGAGCTCGAGCGCGAGCCGCGAGTCGCCGCTGCGGACGATGCGCCCGCCGAGCATCACGTGCACGCGATCCGGGTTCACGTAGTTGAGGATCCGCTGGTAATGCGTGATCAACAGCACCGCGTTATCGTCGCTCGCGAGCTTGTTCACCCCTTTCGAGACAACCTTGAGCGCGTCGATGTCGAGCCCGGAGTCGGTCTCGTCCAGGATCGCGATCTCCGGCTTGAGCAGCGCCATCTGCAGGATCTCGAACCGCTTCTTCTCGCCGCCGGAGAAGCCGTCGTTGACGAACCGGTTCGCGAACGACCGGTCCATCTCGAGCAGTTCGAACGCGGCGTTGAGCTGCTTGCGGAACTGTCGCAGCACCTGCGGGCTGTCGCCGTGACGGGCCTTCATCGCGGTGCGCATGAAGTTGGTCACCGTCACCCCCGGCACCGCCATCGGGTACTGGAACGCGAGGAAGAGGCCCGCGAGCGAGCGTTCCGCGGCGTCCATCTCGAGCAGGTTCTCGCCGTCGATGTACACCTCGCCGCCGGTGATCTCGTACAACGGGTGCCCGGCGAGCGCGTTCGCCATCGACGATTTCCCGGACCCGTTCGGACCCATCACCGCGTGCTTCTCGCCGCGGTTGATCTCGAGTGAGACACCTTTCAGCACCTCGTTGCCCTCGATCTCGACGTGGAGGTCGTGAATCGAAAGCAGCGGCGTTTGCTTCGCCATCGTCTGACTCCGTTCTCTATCGTTGTCTCGTGTGATTCCGTAGCCCGGGTTCGCCGAACCCGGGGGGTATTTTCGGTTGTTTCCGCAGGGGCGCCGGTGTTGATCACCGCCCAGTGGACCGGATCACATGGAATGACGGGGCGATTCAGCGTCATCCTGAAGCCGCGGCGGGCGTCAGTTTGCCGCACGCGGCTGAAGGAGGTCCGAGTTTGCCGAAAGTAACCTGTGTATATACAAGAATTTATCTACCTGGACCTTCTTCACTTCGCCCGACAAACTGACATCGGGCTTGTTCAGAATGACGCAGAGCTGCCCTTCGTTCCATGTGGTTTGTTCCAGTAGCGGCCGACACCCCCTACTCAGGATGAAATCGGCTCGGCGGGCGCCGGCGCGAGGCCCGCGAGCTGCTGCCTCGCGAGCGCGATCAGGTTGAGCCGGCCGCGCTTCGATTCACGCACGAGGTCGGCGAGCGTGATCTGGTCGAACAGGTGCGAGATGAGTCGGTGCATGCCGGCCCAGACATCGCGCACCGAGCAGTCGTCGAGGTGGATGCAACTGTCATCGCTTCCCGGCCGGCCGAACCGTTCGCAGTGACCGGGACCGAACAGCGGTTCGCCGAGCGCGTCAAACACGTCCGTGAGCCGGATCCGCTCCGGGGCCTTCGCGAGCACGTAGCCGCCGTGACGTCCGCGCAGCGAATCGACGAGGCCGGCCTGGCGGAGCAGGTTCATCAGCTTCGCCGCGTACGGCTGACTCAACCCCTCGCCGTCACCGATACCGGCGAGCGTGAGCGGCCGGCGCGCGCCCCGCTTCGCGAGCAGGATCATGCAGCGCAGGCCGTATTCTTCAGTGGCGGTGATTCGCATCGATCTCCATGGCTGCGCCGGAGCTCGCTCCGGTCCGGCTCACCCAAACCAATACTACTCTGTATAGATTTCACGGCCGGCGAAGGCGCGGGTTTCACGCACTCCCCGCCCTGAATCCGATAAAGGAAAGTATAGTATTCGGCGGGCGAAAGCGAGCGCTGTCTCCCGTGCTCGCTCGGGAGCACGCTCGGGGTGTGCCACGAACTCCTCTCTCTACCACGGATGACACGGATACTACGGATAGACTGGCGAAATGATTGCTCAAAAGATAATGCGCTTAATCGTCACTTTTGGATGGCTGCTGAAATTGACCAGGAAACCAAGACGCAAGTCAGCTGCTCTCAGGTAGTTAAACACTTGCGCTTCGTGTTGCGGAGACAACTCTTTAACCGATTTCAATTCGACGACGATCTTACCATAGCAGACGAAGTCCGGCTGATAGGTCTGATTGATCATTTCCCCTTTATAGCTGATTGTAAGCTTCGGCTGTGCGCGATATGGGACACTCCTCAGTTTGAACTCTCGCTCCAGGCATTCCTGATATACAGATTCGAGGAATCCAGCACCGATCTGCTGATGAACTTCTATCATCGCCCCGCGGATCTCGTAAGATTCCTGCTCATACAGAATAGCCATGCTCTCCCCGTGTGTTCAGCTTTATCCGTTCAATCCGACGTATCCGTGGTCAAGAATCAGTTCTGTGGTATCCTGAGCTGAGCTTGGACGATCAATTCCTCCGCTGTTATCCTGATATCGTGCAGTTCGCCCATCTGGAGCAGTTTCTGTGGTAACCGGAAGTGGATACGATCGCCATCGATCCGCACGTTCTCCACATTCTTCCGCCGGAGAAAGAACGCGATCGTTTTCCGCAGTGGCCACGAGAGGTTGAGCCGGGCGCTGATTTCGCGGGGGTGGAGCTTGAAGTCGTCGAGGCGGACTGTCGCGCGCACGGGATCTTTGACTGCGACGATCAGCGCGCCGGGTTCGAGCCGGTCGATCGTGAACCGGCGGCCGTGCCCGCTGCGGCGCACGAGCTCGCGCAGCTCTTCGGTTGTGATCGTGAACATCATTCGGGCTCGCTTTCGCGTGGATCACCCGCGGGCGGGGGACGGCCACCGTCGGCGGCGCGATCCGCGCGGCTGCCGTACTTCTCGCGCAGCTCGGCGAGCAGGCGCAGCGCCTCCATCGGGGTGATGTTGTCGAGGTCGAGTTTCGCAAGCTCGTCACGGACCGCTCGTTCCTCGACGGTGAACAGTTGGAGCTGGAGCGGGTCGTGCGGGGGGCTGACGGAACGGGTGTCCGGTTTCGCGAGCCGGGGCAGGTTTTCTTCGGTGAATTCGCTGGCCTCGAGCGTGTCGAGCACCTGTTTCGCGCGTTCGATCACGGGTTGCGGGACGCCGGCGAGCCGCGCGACCTGAATCCCGTAGCTCGCGCCGCTCCGTCCCGGGAGCACGCGCCTGAGGAAGATGATCCGGTCGCCCCACTCCTTCACCTTCACGTGCAGGTTGAGCACGCGCGCGAGCACGGTTTCCAGCTCGGTGAGCTCGTGATAATGGGTCGCAAACAGGACCTTCGGGCGGCGGCCGTCGTCGTTCGCGGGGAACTCGTGCAGGTGCTCGACGATCGCCCACGCGAGCGAGAGGCCGTCGAACGTGGACGTACCGCGCCCGATCTCGTCGAACAGGATCAGGCTGCGGCCGGTGCAGTTGTGGAGGATGTTCGCGGCCTCGTGCATTTCGACGAGAAACGTCGATTCGCCGCCGGCGAGGTTGTCGGAGGCGCCGACACGGGTGAACACGCGGTCGGTGAGCGGGATCAGCGCTTCTTCGCAGGGGACGTACATCCCGGCGTGCGCGAGCAGCGCGATCAACCCGACCTGGCGCAGGTACGTCGATTTCCCGCCCATGTTCGGGCCGGTTACGAGCGCGATCTGGCGCTGTTCATCGCCGATGTCGAGGTCGTTGGCGATGAACGATTCGCCTGCGGGGAGCAGGTTCTCGATCACCGGATGGCGCCCGCGCACGATCTTCAACCGGCCGCCGTGATGGATCGACGGGCGCGTGTACCGCTGCGCGACCGCGAGCTCCGCGGACGCGGCGAGCACGTCGAGCAGCGCGAGCGCGTGCGCGTTCGCCTGGATCGGCTGCACGTTCGCGGCCACTTCCGCGCACAGTTCCTCGAACAGGCGGCGCTCGATCTCGAGGATCTCCTCCTCCGCGCGCGCGATCTTCTCCTCCCACTCCTTCAGCTCGGGCGTGATGAACCGTTCGGCGTTGACCAGCGTCTGCTTGCGGATGTAATGATCGGGCACCTTGTCGAGGTTCGGTTTCGAGACCTCGATGTAGTAGCCGAACACCTTGTTGTAACCGATCGCGAGGCTGTGGATGCCGGTCGCGCGCCGTTCCTGTTCCTGGCGGGAGAGGATCGCATCCTTGCCGCCGGTGGCGACGGTGCGGAGCTCGTCGAGACGTTCGTGGTAGCCGTCGGCGATCACTCCGCCGTTGGCGAGTGTCGGTGGGGGCGCATCGACGATCGCCCGCCGGAGCAGGCCGGTGAATTCATCGAGCGGGTCGATGCTGTCGCGGCAGAACCGGGTGAGCGGCGCGGACACGTGCTCGAGAATCGCGACGATCCCGGGCAGCGCGGCGAGCGTGTCGCGCAGCGCGGCGGCGTCGCGCGGGGCGCCGCGACGCGTAGTCAGGCGCGCCGCGAGCCGCTCGAGGTCGCCGAGCCCGCGCAGGCGGATGCGCAGTTCTTCGCGCAGCGGCTTGCGTTCGAAGAACTCGCCGACCGCGTCGAGCCGGGCCTCGATCTGCTCCCGTTCCACGAGCGGGCGGAGAATGTGCTGCACGAGCAGCCGGCAGCCGAACGGGGTCACAGTGCGGTCGATGTGCGCGAGCAGGGTCGCGGACGGGTCGGCGCCGCGCAGCGGTTCGACGAGTTCGAGATTGCGCCGGGTCGCGGCGTCGATCAGCAGGTAGTCGTCGAGCGGGAGACGACTCAGCCCCTGGATGTGACCGGGGTCGGCGCGCAGGTTCTCGCGCGCGTAGTGGAGGATCGCGCCGGCGGCTCGTGTCGCCGGCTCGTCTTCCTCGAGCCCGAACCCCTTCAGCGTCTGCACGCGGAAGTGGCTGGTGAGCGTGTCGCGGGCGAAATCGACGTCGAAGATCCACGGCGGCAGCTCGGTGAACATCGCGGACGCGTCGAGCCAGCCGCGCACCTGATCGCGGTCATCCTCGCTGCACAACACCTCGCGCGGGCGGAGCAGGTCGAGACGGTCGCGCAGCCTCGCCGCGGGCATCGACCCGGCCGCGAACTCGCCGGTGGTCACATCGCAGACCGCGAGCCCGACGCGCCCGTCCGCGGGGGCGAGCGCCGCGAGGTACTGGTTCTCCGGCGCGGACAGAGCCTCCTCGCTCAGATTCGTGCCCGCGGTCACGATCCGCACGATGTCGCGTTTGACCAGCCCCTTCGCCTGCTTCGGGTCCTCCGTCTGCTCGACGACGACCACGCGCCTGCCCGCCCTGTTCATCCGCGCGAGGTACTGCTCGAGCTGATGGTGCGGAAACCCGGCGAGCGGCACATCCGCCCGTTCGCCCTTGCCGTGCGCGCGACGGGTGAGCGTGATGTTCAGGATCCGATGCGCCTCGATCGCGTCCTCGTGGAACATCTCGAAGAAGTCACCCATCCGGAAGAACACGACGTGCTCGGGGTACTCCTTCTTGATCCGGCGGTACTGGTCCATCATCGGCGTCGCCATCGGCGCCGCCCTCCACTCGTGGTCCGTGCGACGGTAGCAAGATAGGAAACGGAGCGGCGCCCGTCAGCGGAACCGGACCACGGATGACACTGATGGGGATTCAACCACGGATGAGAACTCGACCACGGATGACACGGATGACACGGATTGGGTGGCTCGACCGGAAGGTGCCCCTGTGACAGCACGGCGCAGCCGGGATGTCGCAGGGATCGGAAGGGGGAAACCTACCGGCTGATCAGCCGCGGTGACCTTCGCTCCCCGCGGGCATGAGGCGGAGTGTGGCCCGGGGCTTGCTTCGGGTTTCATGCACCGGGGGATGAGCCGCGGTTGCAGGCAACCGCGGGCACAAGGGATGGAGACAAGCGCCGGCACAGGAAGCCCGCCGCGCGGCGGGTTGCCATTCGCGTTCAGCATCGGACGCCGGCCGTCGATCAATCGTGTGTCGTGCGGATCGCGCGCCAGGTGAACGGGATCGTCGCGAGTCCGAGCACGATCAGCACCCACGCGAGCACGACCGACTCCCCGGGCTGGGGGAACATCGCCTTTCCGGAGCCGACGAGCAGCAGGTACACGGTCGCCGCGGAGAGCAGCACCTGTTTCACTCCGAGCAGCAGGCGTCGGATCGGTTCGCTCGCGGGGTTGCCGGCGCGCGCCGCCGCCCTGCGCCAGAACCCGGGCGGGCGCACGGTCGTGTAGAACCTGTCGCGGATCGTGTCGCTCGTAGGCCGTGTGAGCAGGGTGACGGCGACCATCACAACCGTCGAGCCGGCGGACATCAGCAGCAGCTTGAGCCATTCCTGCTCGACGGTGAGCAGCAGGATCGGGGCGATGATCAGCGAGGCGACGATCGAGGCGACCTCCGAGTAGAGGTTGATCCGTTCCCAGACCCAGCGGAGCACGAGCACCGCGCCCATCCCGGCCCCGAACAGCAGCGTCAGGTACCACGCCGTCTGGATCGACCCGAGGTTCGCCATGATCGCGAGCGCGATCGCGAGCACGAGCAGGTTGGAGAGGCGCGCGACGATCACGAGCTCGCGTGATTTCGGCTCGCGTTTCAGCCACGCCTTGTTCACGATCCGCAGGTAAACGTCGTTGCTCCAGTAACTTGCGCCCCAGCTCAGGTGGGTGTCGATCGTGGACGCGAGCGCGGCGAGCAGGCCGGTGAGCATCAGCCCGCGCACGCCGGCGGGGAGCAGGTCGCGGATCCCGGTCGCGAACAGGATTTCGCGATTCGCGACGAACTGTTCGCCGCCGATCATCGCCGGGTCGAACGGGTACACGATCAGCAGCGCGAGCGTGATCGGGAGCCAGAACAAACTGCGGAACAGGATCTGCGCGGCGGTCATGATGAACCCGGCCATCTTCGCATCCGCGCGGGTGCGGCAGGACATCGTCCGCTGCGCGAGGTAACCGGTGCCGTCCGAGTTCACCTGGAAGAACCACTGGAGTCCGATCACGATGAGGAAGGGCAGCAGCGCCTCGCCGCCGGCCGGGGTCCAGGACAACGTCTCGCGCGCGTACTCGATCCCGTAGCGGTCAACGATCTGCTCGACGATGCTGCCGAGCCCGCCGGCTTCGGTGACCGCGACGATCGCATAGATGAGCGTCGCGATCATCGCGATCGTGAACTGGACGACGTCGGTCGCGATCACGCTGCGCAGCCCGCCGGTCGCGGAATAGAGCGTGGTGAACGCGACGATTACGAAAATCGAGATCACGTTGTTCGTGGTCGCGACCCACACGGTGAGGTCGGTCGCGCCGGACTCGAGCGGGACGCCGACCGCCTGCACCGCGGCGAGGATCCCGCCGTACAACCCCGCCGGAAGCCACTCGTGCCAGTAGAGGAAGGTCTCGGAGATGCGTGTCGCGGCGACGAGCACCATCGCCATCACGGTGCAGTTGATCACGGTGCCGTAGTAGATCGCCTTCAGCCCGCGCAGCGCGAGCACACCCTTGCCGGAATAGCGCGTTTCCGTGAGTTCGGCGTCGGTGAGGATCCCGGCGCGCCGCCACGCCGGCCCGAGGATGAACCCCATCATCAGGAACGCGAGCCCGTAGATCCACAACCGCCAGAGCAGGAAGATGCCGCCGGTCGCGATCAGGCCGGTGACGAGCAGCGGTGTGTCGGCCGCGTACTGGGTCGCCGCCATGCTCATTCCCGCCTTCCACCCCGGCATCGAACGCCCGGCGAGGAAGTACTCTTCCAGGTTCTCGGACGCCTTCTTCTGCGAACGGAACCCCGCGCTCACGCTGTACGCGACGAACGCGAGCACGATCAGCAGGTCGAGCATGGTGCGGTCCGCTGTTGATTACACGCGCTGTACCTCAAAATCGGCGGTGACGATTACCGACGCACGAGACTTGTGCCGCGAGACGACCGCGTGTTCGATCTCGAGTACGCGTTCGAGAAACGTGTCCTGCTGCTCGCGGGCGCGTTCGAGACGGGATTTTTTCGTTTCGCGGAAAGTACGGTCGATGAACACGCGCTCGCGGGCGTTTTCGAGCAGTGTCGTGTATGTTCCCTCCGCGATCACGAGCCGGACGCCGACGAGATCGACGATCTCGGTGATCGCGCGGTCCTGTTCGTAGATGACGAGCGGCTTCAGGATCCAGTCGGCGCCGTCGAGGAACTCGCGCAGGTTGCGGTCCATGTACGGGAGGTTGACCTCGGTCGTGCCGACGTGGCGGAGATCGCGCCGGCGGGCGGTGTGGTTGGACTTCGGCGGAAAGTGGAAGTAGTCGTCCTGGCCGAGCACGACCGCCTTGTGCCCGCGTTCGCCGGCCTGCTGCGCGAGCACGGCGGCGAGTTCCGACTTGCCGGAGCCGGATTCGCCGGCGATCGTGACCGCGAGCCGGCCGCCGCCCGTCTCGAGCTGCGGGACGATCAGGTCGGCGAGCGCCGCGCCCGCGCGCTCGTGCTCCGGTTTGATCACCAGTTTGTCGCCGATCATCGGGTGTGGTCCGTCAACCGTGCGCTCTCGAGATCCTTCACGGCGCGGGCCTGAAACTGAAAACGGCCCGGCCCGCTTGTTCAGGATGACACAACAGGCCGCTGACAGCGGTTCAGGATGACAGTCTCACAGGCCCGCGGTTGCTCGCAACCGCGGCTTATCAGACCGTATGTACCGGTTCTTGGATAAAATTTCTCATCCGTGTACCGGCCGTGCGGGCTTGCCCGCGCGGATGAGCCGAAGGTGCATGAGACCCGAGGCTGAAGCCCCGGGCCACCCGCCGCCCACCGCGCTTGCAAGCAAACGCGGGCACAAGACAGGGGGACGCCGGCTGCCAGCCGCCGGCCGCCCACCGCGCTTGCAAGCAAACGCGGGCACAAGACAGGGGGACGCCGGCTGCCAGCCGCCGGCCGCTACCGCATCATCTCCTTCAACCAATCCGGCGAGATGTCGGCTGTGTCGGGGTCGGTGAACCACGCGGCGCGTGTGAACGAATCGTCCGCCGCGCCCTCGCCCTCGTGCACGCGGACAATCGTCTCGAGGTAGCGCTGCGCGACACGTTCCCACGTGTACATCTCGAGCACGCGCATCCTGCCCGCCTCACGATACCGCCGCCACACATCCTCGCGCTTGATCAGTTTGAGCAGGCCGGATGCGATGTCATCGGGGTCGGTCGGGTCCACGAGCACACCGTACCTGTCCTGGATGCTCTCGGCGGGGCCGCCGTGTTTCGTCGCCACCGCCGGCAGGCCCGCGGCCATCGCCTCGAGCGGGGCGAGCCCGAACGGTTCGTAGAACGTGGTCAGCGCGAACACGCCGCGATGGTTGCGGGCGAGATGACGGTACGCCGCGCCGAGCTCCGCCTGCGAATCGAGGTTCACGGTGGTCACGCACGGCCACAGGTTGCGCTCGTCGAGCAGCGTGCGGATCTCGTCGAGCAGCGCCTCCTGTTCGGGCGCGAACGTGCGCTCCGGCGCGCGCAGCGGGTTGTCATGGCCGCGGATGCTGATCGCGAGGTTCGCGCCCGCGATCAGCGTCTCGTTCTCCGCCCACGCGCGCACGAGGCCGACGATGTTCTTCTTCACATCGAGCCGGCTCGAGCAGATCACGAGCGGGAGGTGGCGGCGTTCGGGCGGGATGTCGCGGCGGATGCGCTGCTCGATGCGCGCCGCGACCTCGCCCTCGACGTCGCTGGTCGCACGTTCCCCGAACACGTCCACGTTCACGCCGGGCGGGATCACGGCGAACTTGCGGTCGTCCGCCGGGTCGATCGCGCCGCGATACACGGGGTGCGCGTACTGCTCGCGCCGTTCCGCCTCCGTGCTTGTGATCACAATCCCGGCGCGGGCCATCGCCGCGCGCTCGGCGGCGATCCGCCGGTCGAACTGAAACCGCGCGACCACCGCCTCGAAGTCGCCGGTCTCGTCGAGGAACCGCTCCATCTTCTGCGCGCCGAGGCTGTGGGATGTGAAGGTGAACGGAACACCGGTCATTTCCTCGAGCAGCATCGCCGCGAGGCCGCCGTCCGCGTAGTGGCCGGTGTTCACGTCCGGCCTGCGGCCCTCCGTCTCGTAGAAGTCGCGGATCCTGCGCGCCCACTCCGCGATGTGCGGCCACAGTTTCTCCTTGGGCAGGAATTCCCGGGGACCGCAGGGAAGACGGACGATGCGCACGTTCTTGCAGCCGGAGTACTCATCGAACGCGCCGGCGAACTCGGGCCAGCGCTCGTCCTCGATCCGGCGCGTGACGATGTCCACCTGATGGCCGAGCGCGCCGATCCGGCTCGCGACCTCCTTCACATAGACGAGTTGCCCGCCGAAGTCCGGGTGCTGCGTCCAGTAGCTGTCTTTCGCGTCGAAATTGCCCTGCGGGTTGAGCAACGTGATCTGCATCGGTGGTCCCGGTTCGCTGACTCGTCGCGGTATCCAATCTTGCTCACCAGAACATCCCGACCACAACGGCGGTGCACGCGAGCAGGATCACCGAGAGCACGCGGTAGTTCGCGTACCATGGTAACCCCCTCAGCTCGCGAGTCTCCTGCCGGAAGATCCTCTTCGACCACGTGTACTCGCGCACAACCTGTTCGCTCGGCGGCGCCGTAACGAGACTGACGGCGAACAGGACGACCGTGCTGAACACGAACAGTATCCCGGCGACGTAGAGGAAGTGAATCTCCGGGATCCACGCGAAGATCGTACCGAGCAGGAGGAAGATCGAGACGACGAACCCGCTGAGCAGCGCGGCGATCGCGCCGGACGCGTTCGCCCGGTTCCAGAACAGTCCCCAGATGAACACCGCGACCACCGGCGGGGTGATGTACGCGAGCACGTTCTGCAGGTAGTGGAACAGCGAGCCGAACCGCTGGATCTGCGGCGCCCACAGCGCGGCGAGCACCATGAAGATGAACGTGACCCAGCGCCCGACGATCATCAGCTTGCGGTTGTCCCAGTCCGGTTTCGCGCGGCGGACGAAATCCATCGTGACCAGCGTCGATGCGGAGTTGAGCGTCGAATCGATCTGGCTCATCAACGCGGCGACGAACCCGGCGAGCACGAGCCCGAGCAGTCCGATCGGGAGCATGTCGAACATCAGCATCGGATAGACCATGTCCGGGTTCTCGAGGTTCGGGTAGAACACGCGCGCCATCGTGCCGGGCAGCACCATGATGAATATCACCGGCACCTTGAGGAAGCCGGCGAAGATCGCGCCGAGCCGGCCGTGATGCACGTCCTTCGCACTCAACACCCGCTGCACCATGAACTGGTTCGTGCACCAGAAGTAGAAACCGAGCAGGGGCACGCCCGTGATCAGCCCGAGCCAGGGGAGGAAGTCGTCGCTCAGCGGCATCACCAGCGAGAGCATCTCCCTGTCGGTGACGTCCGTGACCCGGGTCCAGTCGCCGCCGATCTTGACGAACGCGATGAACGCGACGACAATCGCGCCGATCTGGAGCAGCGCCGCCTGCACCGCGTCGGTGATCATCACCGCGGACAACCCGCCGGCGATCGTGTACGCCCCCGCGAGCACCGCCATCACGACAATCGTCTGCCAGATCGGAACTTCCGGGAAGATCATCTGCATCACGAGCGCGCCGGCGTACAGCGAGCCGGCCGTGTCGATGATGATGTTGCCGAGCAACGTGATCAGGGAGAAGTAGGTGCGCGAGCGGCCGTCGTAGCGGCGCGCAAGGAACTCCGGCATCGTGTACACACGGGAGCGCAGATAGAACGGGAGGAAAAAGAAGGCGAAGATGATCAGGATCACCGCCGCCATCCACTCGTAGTTGAACACCGAGATGCCGGTGCCGTAGCCGCTGCCTGCGAGCCCGACGAGCGAAGTGCTCGACATGTTCGACGCGTACAGCGACGCCCCGATCAGCGGCCACGTCATCCCGCGGCCGGCGAGGAAATAGTCCTCCGCGTTACCGTGCCTGCGCGCGAGCCAGATACCGAGCGTCACGACGAACACCGCGTACAGCGACAGCACGCCGATGTCGATCGGGTGGAGGGTGAAGTCGCTCATCGGTCTTCCTGATATCGGTCTCAGTCGTTTCGCGGCCGCTTGTCCGGCCGGCGCCCCAGGTATCATCCTGAACAAGCCAGCTGGGCTGCTTCGCTGCTTCAGGGCAACCCCGGGTGTCATCCTGAACAAGCCAGCTGGGCTGCTTCGCTGCTTCAGGGCAACCCCGGGTGTCATCCTGAACGAAGCGCGGCGTCTGTTTGCCGCGCGCAGTGAAGGATCTACCCGGTACACCACCCGGAGGCTGTTTGACACACACACCGGGTGGT
>JAANWZ010000069.1 GCA_018263585.1 Calditrichota bacterium
AAGCCCGCACGGCCGGTACAAACAGGTGAAGGTGAGCCGCGGTGACGGCCTGCGGCGCGTCCCCGCGGGCATGAGGCGGAGGGTGGCCCGGGGCTTGCCCCGGGTTTCGTACACGTCGGGATCCGCGCTTGACGAGCAAGCGCGGGCATGAGAGGGGTGGGTTACGTGCCCCTGTGACAGCGCGCAGCGATGTCGCAGGGTTGATCGACCGTGGATCAACCGCGCGGGCAAGCCCGCACGGCCGGTACAAACAGGTGAAGGTGAGCCGCGGTGACGGCCTGCGGCGCGTCCCCGCGGGCATGAGGCGGAGGGTGTCCCGGGGCTTGCCCCGGGTTTCACAGACCGCCCGGCGAGCTGGTTTCTTCACGAGTTGGGCACGGAGTCGTCACCGGATCATCTTCCCGGAGTCGATGTCCGGAGTTGGCTGCGGCGCGCGAAACCCGTATTCTCCCGCCTTGACGCCTGACGTGATCAACAGGGAGGCGTTGTGGCGAAGCGGAAAGCGTATTTCGAGGCACGGCCGCCGGCAGAGGTAACAGCGGAGTGGCTTGGACAGCTGTCGGCCGAGACCGTCCTGCGCAATCCCCCCAACCTCCAGCGAGCGGCGTTGCTCGTGCTCGACATGCAGCGTCTGTTTGTTGATCGCGAATCGCGTTCGCTGCTGCCGAGCGCGCCGGCGATCGTGCCGGCCGTGCTGCAACTGATTGATGAGTTCGAGCGTCACAGCCGCCCGGTCTATCTCACCCGCCACACAAACACGGCCGGCAACGCCGGCGCGATGTCACGCTGGTGGGGCGAGCTGATCGACCCCGAGTCGAGTAACAGCGAGCTGATTCCCGCGCTGGCACGGCTTCCGCTGCCGGTGATCGAAAAGCACCAGTACGATGCGTTCCACGGCACGGGGCTTGCGCGGCGGTTGCGTACACAGGAGGTGGACACGGTCGTCGTCGCCGGCGTGATGACGCACCTGTGCTGCGAGAGCACCGCCCGCGCGGCGTTCGTGCGCGGATTCGACGTTGCTTTCCCTGTGGACGCGACCGCCACGTACAATTCAAGTCTCCACCGGGCGAGCGCGCGCACGCTCGCCGACGGCTTCGCATGGGTCGGGCTCACCCGTGACCTGATCGGGAAGGCGGATCGATGACTGAGGCCGATGTTGGGATTGTCGGCGGCGGACCGGCGGGGATTGCAGCAGCGATCCAACTCGCGCGGGCCGGCCATCAGGTCACGCTCTTCGAACGAAACCGGCTCGGAGGCCTGTTGTGGAACGCGAACCTCGTCGAGAACTATCCCGGCTTCCCGGGCGGGATTCGCGGCCCGCAGCTCGTGCGACGGATGGTCGAGCAGCTCCGCTCGCACGATCTGCTCCTGCTGCATCGGGCTGTTGTTGCGATGCGCGAGCAGGATGGGGGGCTCCTTCTGGAGACGGAAAGCGGGGGCTGGAAATGCGAGACCGTGATCCTCGCCACAGGCACGCGCGCCGTCAGAATCCGACTGCCCGGCCTGGAGGAGCCGTCTCCCGCGTATGTGCACACGGACGTCGTCGAGCTGCTCGCGGAGCGGACGCGCGCGATCGCGGTGATCGGGGCAGGGGACGCCGCCTTCGACTATGCGCTCAATCTCGCGCGCGCGAACACGGTGACGATCAACAACCGGGGCACGCGCGTGCGCTGCCTCCCGCTGCTGTGGGAACGGGCGGAGCAGCACCCACGCATCCGTTACCGGGAGAGGACAACACTTGTGCGCGCGACAGCAGGTGAGCGACATCTGCGGCTCAGCTGGCGCAATCAGCTCCGCGAGTGGACGGAAACCGCTGACCGTCTCGTACTCGCGGTGGGACGACAACCGGACAATGCGCTGCTCGCCGGGTTCAGCGACGCTCGCTTGGCTGAACTGGAACGGGCGGGCCGCCTCTACCGGATCGGCGACCTCGCCAACGGCAGCTTTCGCCAGACGAGCCTGTCGGTAGCCGACGGTGTCCGCGCCGCGATGGACATTCACGCGAGGGCTGAGAGGAACAGCAGATGCAAGTGATTGCTCGATTCGGCAGGGACGACCTCGCGGTTGTTTACATCGCCGAGGATGCGCGCGGACGTCGCTTCGAATTCGTCGAGTCGCTGCAGCCTCCGCGCCCGCGGGCGGAGAAGTGGGTGAACGTGATTTCCGTGCTGCACGGCTGTCCGATCCGCTGCACGTTCTGCGACGCCGGCGGCCGGTACCGGGGTCGAATCAGCCTCGAGACGCTCCTGTTCCAGCTCGATCATCTCGTCGAGCGACGCTGGCCGGACGGCGCGATCGACACCGCGATGTGGAAAGTGCAGTTCTCGCGGATGGGCGAACCCGCGTTCAATCCCGCGGTGCTTGACGCCCTCGAACTGATCCCGGCGCGTTACAGGTGTGAATCATTCCTGCCCTCCATCTCCACGATCGCGCCCGCGAACGCGGGAGGTTTCTTCGAACGCCTGCTCGAGGTCAAGCGGAGAATGTACGCGGACCGATTCCAGTTCCAGTTCTCGCTGCACAGCACGGACGAGGCGACACGGCGGGAGCTGATCCCCGCGCGCACGATCAGTTTCGCCGATATGGCTTCCTACGGGGAACGCCTGCACGCGGGTGGCGGACGGAAGATCACGCTCAACTTCATCCTCGCGGAAGGAGTGCCGCTGGACCCGAACCTGCTGGCTGCTGTGTTCGACCCGGAACTGTTCGTTGTCAAACTCACCCCGCTGAATCCGACCTTCAACGCGTGCAGGAACGGGCTGCGATCGAGCGTGGCGAGCGTGGCGGACGCGCGTCCCACCGCCGAACGGTTTCAACAGGCGGGGTATGACGCGATTGTCAGCATCGGGGAACTGGAAGAGAACGCCATCGGCAGCAACTGCGGGCAGTACGTGTCGGCAGCACAAGCTGGCATGGCGCCCCCGAGCACCTCGTACAGCTACGCGGAGGAGGCCGTCCAACGAGGGGTCGGGGAAAACGGGTAGCATCCGGTTCGCCGCCGCCGCAATCCTGCAGGCGTATCAGATGTCGTAATAGAGCTCGAACTCCCACGGGTGCGGGCGCTGGGCGAGCGCGGCGACCTCGTGATCGCGTTTGTACCAGATCCACGTGTCGATCACATCTTCGCTGAACACATTCCCCTTGTAGAGGAACTCCTGGTCCCGTTCGAGCGCGGTCAGTGCGCCGGCGAGGTCGGGCGGGGTTTCGCGCACGCCTTCCAGTTCCTCCGGCTCGAGGTCGTACATGTTCTTGTCGAGCGGGTCGCCGGGGTGGATCTTGTTCTGGATCCCGTCGAGCCCAGCCATCAGCAGCGCGGCGAACGCGAGGTACGGGTTGCAGCTCGGGTCGGGGACGCGGTATTCGGCCCGCTTGCTTTTCGGGTTCGTGCTGTAGATCGGGATGCGCACTGCCGCGGAGCGGTTGCGCTGGCTGTACGCGAGCCGGGTCGGCGCCTCGAACCCCGGGATCAGGCGCTTGTAGCTGTTTGTTGACGGGTTCGTGAACGCGCACAGCGCCGGCGCATGCCGGAGCAGCCCGCCGATGAAGTGAAGCGCGAGCTCGGAAAGGCCAGCGTACCCGTCGCCGGCGAACAGCGGCGTATCCCCCTTCCACAGGCTCATGTGCGTGTGCATCCCGGACCCGTTGTCGCCGAAGATCGGCTTCGGCATGAACGTCGCGGTCATGTACTCCCGGTACGCGGTGTTCTTCACCACGTACTTGTAGAGCTGGAGCACATCCGCCATCCGCAGCAGCGGTTCGTAGCGGATGTCGATCTCGCACTGCCCGCCGGAGGCGACCTCGTGATGGTGCGCCTCGATCGTGATCCCCATCTGCTCGAGGTGCATCACCATTTCGCTGCGCAGGTCGTGCAGCTTGTCCGACGGCGGCACCGGGAAGTAGCCTTCCTTGAACCGGGGTTTGTATCCGAGGTTCGGGTCTTCCTCGCGGCCCGTGTTCCAGTGGCCCTCCTCCGAATCGATGAAGTAGAACCCCTCGTTGCCGGTCTGGCCGTAGCGGATGTCGTCGAAGACAAAGAACTCGCACTCCGGGCCGAAGTATGCGGTGTCCGCGACACCGGTGGACTTCATGTACGCGATTGCCTTGCGCGCGAGCCCGCGCGGGTCCTTGTCGTACGGCATCATCGTCGTCGGATCGAAAATGTCGCCGAACAGGATCAGCGTCGGATACCGGCTGAACGGGTCGATCACCGCCGTGTCCGGGTCCGGGACGACGATCATGTCCGACTCGTTGATCTGACGCCAGCCGCGGATCGAGGAGCCGTCGAACCCGAACCCGTCACGGAAACTCTCCTCGGTGAGCTGGCTGACCGGGACGGTGAAATGCTGGTGCATGCCCGGGAAGTCCATGAACCGGATGTCCACGAGCTGCACGTTCTTCGTCTTGATCAACTCGAAGATCTTCTGGTACTTGCTCATCGGTCACTCCTGGCGGCGATCTCGCGGGCGGTTCGACGCTGTGCGGTTCACAGGTGAGTGCGCGCGTCCGGGGGGCTGCCCGGACCGGCGAAAAACGAACGGCGGGAAGATACCATCCGCGCGTGCGGATTTCACGGAGATTCCAACATCCGTGTCGATCCCCGGGAGACGGGGGGAGGCTCGCGGCTGCGCCGGGTGGTCCGGTGTCGGCACCGGGGAGCGGGGACGGGCTATTCGAGCGGCGGGAGGCTCGCTTTCTTCAGGCCGGCGCTGTCGAGCACGACGAGGTCGCGGGCGCGGACGTCGAGCACGCCTTCGTTCTGCAACTTGCGCAGCGCGCGTGAGAGCGTCGCCTGGTTCATGTTCAGCATCCGCGCGAGCTCGCCCTTTTTCACCGGCAGGTGGAGCACGTTCGCGGGGCTGGCGGGGTCGTCGAGTTCCCCCTTGAGCGCCTGCAGGATGTAGTGCGCGAGTCGCGCGGTCGCGTCGTTGAGCGTGAGCTGATCGATCTTGTCCACGAGCCGCTTCATCCACACCGCCATCGCGTCGAAGATGCGCCGCATGAACCGCGGGTGGCGGTCCATCAGGTCGAACACATCCTCCTGGCGGAGCACGATCAGCTCGCTCTCGTCGGTGGCGACCGCGGACGCGGGGAAGTACCCGAGAAACAGCGCCGCCTCCGCGATGAACCGGTACGGCTCGGTGAGGTGGAGAATCACCTCGCGGCCGTCGAGCGTGTAGCGCACGAGCTTGACCAGCCCCTCGCAGACGAGGAAGATCCCGTACGCCTCGTCGCCCTCCTGGAAGATCATCGTGTCCGGTCCGTAGCGGCGCGCGGTGCCGAGGCGGAGGATCTCACGGCAGAGCTCTTCGCCGAGCGCGCGGCCGGCGGCACTCGCGAGCAGCGGTTCGAGGTGACGGTCGGCGTCGGGCATGCGTGCCTCCGGTTTGTCGTGCACCGGATTATACGCGGTTCGCATCGAACCGGGCAACGTGTCTGGTGTAACGGAGGGCCCGGGAGAAGGTGCGCTGCTGGCGGGCGGCCCCCCGCAGGCACACAAACGCCTCCGGGTAACCCGTCGAATATGACCGGCGCTCCCGGAGGCGCTGTGGCTCTCGCGAGCGGTTCATGCCCGTGGCTGAACGCGCCGGATTGTGTGTATGCTCGGCACGCGGGGATCACGTTGCCCGGTGGACAGGGGAGAACACCGGGGACTGCGTTCGACCAGGGAGGAACAGTGAAGATCACGGTGATCGGCAGCGGCAACGTGGGCTCGTCGCTCGCGATGCACTGGGTTCGCGAGGGGCACTCGGTCACGTTCGGCGTGCGCGACCCCGACTCGCGGAAGACGCGCGCGGCGTTGGAGAGCGCACCGGGCGCGGACGCGAAGCCGGTGACGGAGGCGTGCGCCGGGGCGGAGGTTGTCACGCTGTGCACGCCGTACACGGCCGTGGAAGCGGTGCTCAAGCAGGCGGGCGAGCTCGCGGGCGCGACCGTGATCGACTGCACGAACCCGATCGGCCCGGGGTTGACCTCGCTCGCGGCGGAGGGGTCGTCAGGCGCGGAGACGATCGCCGCGCTCGCGCCCGGCGCGCACGTGGTAAAGGCGTTCAACAGCGTCGGCTATGAGGTGATGCGCGACCCGATCTACGGCGACCGGCGCGCGGTCATGCACTACTGCGGCGACGATGCCGGCGCGAAGGCGCGTGCGCGCGAACTCATCGAGGCGTGCGGGTTCGAGCCGCTCGACGCCGGCCCGTTGTCAGTCGCCCGCCACGTCGAGAACCTCGCGCTGCTCTGGATCGAACTCGCCGTGCGCCAGGGACTCGGCCGTGACTTCGCGTACGGGCTGCTGGTTCGCTGAGCGCGCGCGATCGAATGCGGTCACTCCGTCTTTCCGGGAGTTGACCTCTGCCGCGACTCACGCGTCGCAGCAAGCATGATCAGAACAGCGGATACCAGTGAACCGCCGCCCGCAGCAGGAACGGGTTGTCCTCTCTGCCGGCGCCTTGCTCCGGGGTGAACGAACGGACGAGGTAGCTCGCGGACACGCCGACGCGCAGGTGGAGAACAGGTTCCGCGGTGAGCCCGACGCCGACCGCGACGGTTTCCTCGAGGTCACCGGAGAGCAGCGCGAGCCGGTCCAGCCGGCCGTTCTCGGTTGCCGGGGAGTCGATGTCGCCGCCGACGTTTTCCCCCGGCGGGTTCGCGCCGTGGCGCGTGTACTGGAGTTGCAGCTCCGCGCTCAGCGCGTGGCTGAATCTCTGACGCCATCCAAATGAGAGCTGATCGCTGTTCGGCGCGAGCGCATGCCCGAGCGGCGCGCCGAGGTGGGTTGCGCGGTTGATCGGAAACTTGTGCGTGTACACGTACGGTCGTATCCGGGCATATTCGCCCCATGCCACGCTGTTCGGGATTGAAATGGGATCCATCAGACGGAAACCGACCAGAAACGCCCATTTGTTCGTGTAATCCGTGTCGAACAACCTGCTCAGGATGAACTCGTCGAACAGCACCTGCCCGTAGATGGATAATCTGTCGAGCATGATGACGCGAAAGTCGCCGCCGATCAGGACGTTGTCCGTGTCGCCGTTGTAGTACTCCTTCGCCATCACGAACATGAGGGGATTCAGGTACTCGATATCAAAATCACGCCTCCCGTAGAATACCTGCTGGAAGAACCCGACGCGAAGCCATTTCCTGTGATAGTATTCGAAACGATGGGCGGCCATCCATTTATTCGCTGGATTGTACCTGATCACATCTTCCTGGAGTGTATCTGTTGACTCGATGATACGGGGCATTGTCTGGAGTTTCGCCTGCACGGTCGTGAGTTCGAACGGGAAGAACCGGATCCTCGCGAAGAAGTGGGTGTACGGTTTCGCATAGTCGTTGATCTGCAGTGAACCCGATTCCCCCTCCGCCCAGCGCTGTTCGCCGTGACCGAACCATAGATGAATGTGCCCGGATTGATACGCGATCTGGGCGGCGGCGTCGTAGAAATCGAGCGAGTTGGCTGACCCGCCGACGGGACCCGAATTGTACGGATAGCGCACACTGTCCGCGGCGACGCCGGTGTGGCGGACATGGGAATCGGTGAGCGCGCCGGCGGCGCTCCATCGGTCGTACCGGAAACGGAGCGCGCCGCCGCTGCCGATCACCCTGTGCGCGTTGTCCTCCCCGCCGCCGATCGCTGCGGGCGGAAGTTCGTAGTATTCAACGGCCGCGCTCGGATTGACGCTGACCGACCAGTCTTCGTCCTCCCCGCGCACGTGAACGGCGTCGAGGCCGTTCGGAAACAGCCAGTCCGGGAGCCAGCGCTGCTCGCTCCAGTAGGACCCGTATTTGTCGTCCACGTCGCTGTCCAGTGCGTCAAACTCGTCCTGGTACTGGAACGCGTAGTAGTGGAGCTGGTCGCGCTCCACCGCGGACAGCTCGCCGGCGTGCGTGCCGATCGACGCGAGTCGGCGGGCGATCTGCTCGCGCGTGTACGGTCGCGCGCCGGAGAGGGGTTCGTCGAGCCAGCCCCTGATTTCGGCGCGCTGCAGGAACTCGTACACCGGGTGCGAGAGCGGGACATTGACCGCGCGCGCACACGGTGATGCAGTGACGAGGATCAGTGCGGCGAGAATGAATCGACCCGGCGTGTGCATCCTTCCGCCTCGTGAGTGACAGGTCGCTGTGCGGTCGCGCGGGCAAGGTACAAACACACTCGTTCGTAATCGGGCCTGGTGCTCGCGTGACCTCACCAACCTCCTCCGCCCCGCGCCTGCCCGCAGGCCGGCTCTGGAGGGTGGCCCGGGGCTTATCGGGGTGGCCCGGGGCTTCAGCCCCGGGTTTCATGTCGGTTCGACCAGCCGCGGTTGCGAGCAACCGCGGGCCTGGACGCCGCGTAGCGGCGTAAGCTGAATGGCGCGTGGCTTCAGCCACGCGAGCGTCGGGTGGCCCGGGGCTTCAGCCCCGGGTTTGATATCCTCCGCCGTTCCCCATACCCCGCGCCTGCTTGCAGGCCGGGCTCACCGTCTCCGCGACACGGCGCGCGGCCAGTCGGCGGGCGGGACCCATGGCAACGTGGCCCACTGAGTGACGAGCTCAGCGCCGGGTTGCTGGAGCGGCGCGACCCGGCCATCCCCGCCTGCGAGCAGGTGATCGACAAACTGCTCGAGCGCAACCCCGCGAAAACCCGGTGCGGGAGCGTAATCCGGGCCCTCCATCCGTGAGAGCGCGCGCAGGTAGTCACGCAGCGGCGGAGTGTGCGGCGACTGGTGCAGCCCGAACAGCGCAGCGGCGAACCCGTAGCGGAGCCCGGCGCGTTCCGGAAACTCGCGGCGCATGTCCGCCTCCGCCGCAGGCAGCTCGCTCGCTGCGGAACCCTGCTGCGCGGGGCGGGGATCATCCGGGGGCGCCACGTGCTGCACGATCACGCACTCCCAGCCCCGTTCGCGGGCGGCGGCCGCCCAGCGCGCCGGGATCTCGCGCGCGAGCTCGCGATACGCAGCGGGCGGAACGCCTGCGACTCCCGGCGGCGGGGGCGAGGCGACGTGATACCAGGTCGAATCCCCCCGCCCCTCACCGCGCGCCGGGCCGAGCAGACGTTCGGCGAGCGCGGGCGCGCGCATGTCGGCGGGCACAACGCGCGCGCCGGCCTGTTCGAGGAGCTGTCTCCGGTGCGCGAACACGACGAACGGCGCGCAGCCGGGGTGGAACACGTCGGCGCAGGTGACATCGTCCCCGCGCGCGCGAAGGCAGAGCGCGAGTGTCGTTCCGAGTCCGCCGAGGCCGCCGGTGATCAACGCGCGGCGCGGGCCGGTTGTCTCTCCCCCGGCGCTCATTCGTCGCCGGTGGACGCGAGCAGGTCCGACGTGATCTCGTGCAGCGCGAGCCAGTGCGGCAGGTGGTGTTCGAGCATCGCCGGGGTGATCATGTTCGCCGCGTCGGACGGGCTCGAGTCCGGGTCGGGGTGGGCTTCGAGGAAGAGAGCGTCCACGCCGGCCGCGACCGCAGCGCGCACGAGCAGCGGAACCCAGCGCCGGTCGCCGCCGGACGCTCCGCCCGCGCCGCCGGGCATCTGCACCGAATGAGTGCCGTCGAACACGACCGGCGCGAACCCGCGCATGATCGCGAGCGAGCGCATGTCAACCACGAGGTTGCGGTACCCGAACGAAGCGCCGCGTTCGGTGAGCAGCACGGTTTTCCCGCCTCCCGCACGCACCTTGTCCACCGCGTACCGCATGTCCTCCGGCGCGACGAACTGGCCCTTCTTCACGTTCACCGGCTTCCCGGAAGCGCCCGCCGCGGCGAGCAGGTCGGTCTGGCGGCAGAGGAACGCGGGGATCTGCAGCAGGTCGGCGACAGCGGCGACCGGCGCAATCTGCGAAGTCTCGTGCACGTCGGTGGTCACCGGGAGCTCGAGCTCGTCGCGCACGCGCCGCAGCATCTCGAGCCCGCGTTCGAGCCCCGGCCCGCGCGGAGAGTCGCCGGAGGTGCGGTTTGCCTTGTCGAACGACGCCTTGAACAGGAACGGGATCCGGTGTGCGCGCGCGATTTCGGCGAGACGGTCCGCGATCCGGAGAGCGAGCGACTCGTTCTCGAGCACGCACGGTCCGGCGATCAGCAGCAACGGGTGCGGGCGCCGGGTGAGACGTGACAGGGTCGTTTCGATGTTCATGCGTGCGCCGGAGTTGGTTGCAGCGGCTCCTTGCCAGCCGGGAATATAGCCGCCGCGCGCGAACGGGGAAACCGTCTCGGGCATGACCCGGTCGCACGCGCGCTCGTGTGTGCGCGTAAGGGGCGGCAGGGCGCGCCGTCCTGAACAACCGCGGGCCTGTGAATGTGTCATCCTGATTCCGACCGTACCGGCCGTGCGGGCTCGCCCGCGCGGTTGATCAACCGGTAGTGGACGATGACCCTGCTCGAATCCGCGGTTGCAAGCAACCGCGGGCCTGTGAATGTGTCATCCTGAATCCGACCGTACC
>JAANWZ010000007.1 GCA_018263585.1 Calditrichota bacterium
GGAAGCAATGAGGAGATATTACCGCTTTCGGTCGAGATCCTTCACTTCACCCGACAAACAGACGTCGGGTTCGTTCAGGATGACACTTGTAGCGGGCCGCAGGCTGCGGCAACTGACATCTGACATCTGGCATCTGACATCTGACTTCTGACATCTGACTTCTGACATCTGACGACTGACATCTGACGACTGACATCTGAGAAGCATGGAACAGGCGATGAAAGCAACGGCAAAGGCGCGGTTCGTGCGCGTGCCGCCGCGCAAGGCGAGACTGGTCGCGGACATGATCCGCGGGCGCCGGGCGGGCGAGGCGCAGGGCCTGCTCACGCTCAGCCCGCGCAAGGCCGCGTACGAGGTGGAGAAGCTGATGCGGAGCGCGCTCGCGAACCTGATACAGCAGGACGATTCCGGCGCGATCGACGTGAACGAGGCGCGCGTGATCGAGTTCCGTGTCGATGAGGGGCCGACGTTGAAGCGCTGGCGGCCGCGCGCGATGGGACGCGCCACCCGGATCGACAAGCGCACGAGTCACATGATGATCACCGTGGAGGCGGAGGAGTAGTGGTCTGGATCACATGGAATGACGGGTGGTTCACCGTCATCCTGAAGCCGCGGGCGGCGTCCGTTTGCTGCACGCGGCTGAAGGAGGTCCGAGTTTGACCAGGGTAATGCATATATGGACAACCTTCTTCTACCTGCTTCTACCTGGACCTTCTTCACTACGCCCGACAAACTGACATCGGGCTGCGTTCAGAATGACGTAGTCTCAAACCTCGTTCCATGTGGTTCGTTCCGGTAAGCCGCCGCACGTGATGGAGAGGCCACGATGGGTCAGAAGGTACATCCGATCGGTTTCCGGCTGAAGGTGAACAAGGGCTGGAGCTCGAACTGGTTCGACGAAAAGAACTTCGCGGATACGTTGAAGCAGGATCTCGACCTGCGCGCATACCTCGACAAGCGCCTGCAGAACGCGGGCGTGACCCGTGTCGAGATCGAGCGCACGCCGAAGCTGATCACGATTTCGATTCACACGGCGCGGCCGGGGATCGTGATCGGGCGCAAAGGCTCCGAGGTGGACAAATTGAAGGCGGAGCTGGCGCTGTACACGGGCAAGGACGTGCAGCTCAACATCTTCGAGGTGAAGCGTCCGGAGACCGAGGCGGCGCTCGTCGCGGAGTCGATCACGCATCAACTGCGCGGCCGGGTCAGCTTCCGCCGCGCGATGAAGAAGGCAATCCAGTCGTCGATGCGGATGGGCGCGGAAGGGATCAAGGTGATGTGTTCCGGCCGGCTCGGCGGCGCGGAGATGAGCCGCACGGAGACGTACAAGGAAGGCCGGATCCCGCTGCACACATTGCGCGCGGACATCGACTATTCGCAGCAGACCGCGTACACGAACTACGGCACGATCGGGGTCAAGGTCTGGATCTGCAAGGGCGAAGTGTTCGGCCGGCCTGGCGCGCCCCAGCGCGGGGTGCACTGAGAGCCGCGTCCGAGGTGGCGGCGCGTGGGTCCTGCAGCCGCCGTCAACGTAGGATGAACCCGGGCGCCGCCCGGTGAGCGAGGACATCAGTCATGCTGGCGCCAAAGCGAGTGAAACACCGCAAGGTCCACCGCGGGCGGATGCGCGGGATGGCCCAACGGGGCAACCGGGTCAGTTTCGGCCAGTTCGGAATCATGGCGGTCACCCCCGGCTGGATCAACTCGCGGCAGATCGAGTCCGCGCGGATCGCGATGACGCGGCACATCAAGCGCGGCGGGAAGGTGTGGATCCGCATCTTCCCGGACAAGCCGGTGACGAAGAAACCGGCCGAGGTGCGGATGGGCAAAGGCAAGGGCAACCCGGAGTACTGGGTCGCCGTCGTCAAGCCGGGCCGGATCATGTTCGAGCTCGGCGGCGTCGATGAGGCGCTCGCGCGGTCCGCGTTGACCCGCGCGATGCACAAGCTGCCTGTGAAAACGAGACTCGTCACGCGGCTGGAGGTCTGACCGATGCCGAACCGGAAGACGGAAGATCTGCGCGAGCTGGGCGTCGATGAGCTTGCCGCCCGCCTCTCGGACGCCGAGGAGGAGCTGGCGAACCTGCGGTTCCAGCTCGGATCGGGCCAGCTCGAGAACACCGTGTCCGTGCGCTACGCGCGCCGGCAGGTCGCGCGAATCAAGACGCTGATTCGTGAACGGGAACTGAGCGAACAGGCCGCCGGCGGCGGCGAATAACGGGAGGCGTGCGTTGAACGAGCAGGAGCAGAACGCGACCGAGACGGAAGCCGGCCGGGCGGCGCCCGGCGCGTCCAGCGAACGCGGCACCCGACGTGTCGTCACCGGAACCGTCGTCTCGGACAAGAACGACAAGACGGTGACTGTGCTTGTCATGCGCCGGCTGCAGCACCCCCTGTATAAGAAATACGTGAAGAAATCGAAGAAATACCATGCGCACGACGAGCACAACGAAGCCGGTGAGGGCGATGTCGTGCGCCTGATGGAGACCCGGCCGATCTCGCGCCGCAAGCGCTGGCGGGTGGTCGAGATCGTGAAGAAGGCTGTCTGAGCTCGCCGCCGTCCGGCGGTGTCAAAGGGACTGAATCATGATCCAGGAAGAGACGGTGCTCAGCGTGGCGGACAACACCGGGGCGCGCAAGGTCAAGTGTTTCCGCATTCTCGGCGGCACGAGACGCCGGTACGCATCGATCGGTGACGTGGTCATCGTGTCCGTGAAACAGGCGATCCCGAACTCGCCGGTGAAGAAAGGGTCCGTGCAGAAGGCGGTGATTGTGCGCACGAAGAAAGCGATGCGGCGCTCGGACGGGACGTACATCCGGTTCGATGACAACGCGGCGGTGATCCTCGACGAACGCTCCGAACCGAAGGGAACGCGCATTTTCGGGCCGGTCGCCCGTGAACTGCGCGAACGGCAATACATGAAGATCGTGAGCCTCGCGCCGGAGGTGCTCTGATGTTCGGAAAGAAAAGAAAGCGGCCGCAGCGCAGGCACACGCTGAAGGTGCGCAAGGGCGATGAGGTGCTGGTTGTCGCCGGCAACGAGCGCGGCAAACGGGGCAAGGTGCTGAAGGTGCTCCCGAACGAGGACCGGATCATCGTCGAGGGCGTGCACTTCATCAAGCGACATACGCGGCCGAACCCGAAGATGCCCCACGGCGGGATCGTCGAACGGGAAGGCAAGATCCACGTCTCGAACGTGATGGTGATCGACCCGAAGAACGGTCAGCCGACCCGGATCGGGCACAAGGTTGTCGAGGGCCCGGACGGACGCACCCGCCGCGTCCGTGTCGCCAAGGCCTCCGGTGAGACGCTCGGATAGGGGTGAATCGTGGCGAAGAAAGAAAAGAAACAGGACAAGCAGAAGCCGAAGGGCGGCGAACAGGCGAAGCAGGCGAAGAAGGAGAAGAAGGGCGGCGCGAAGGAGGTGACCGCTCCGCCGGAAGGCTACGTCCCGCGCCTGCGCAGGCGGTACCGCGAGGAAGTGACCGGCGCGCTCACCGAAAAGTTCGGCTTCGACAACCCGATGCGCGTGCCGACCGTCGAGAAGGTGATCCTGAACGTCGGCATCGGCGACGCGCACAGCGACCAGAAGCTGCTCGACAGCGTCGTCGAGGAGCTCGAGGTGATCGCCGGGCAGCGGCCGGTGGTCACACGCGCGCGCAAGGCGATCTCCAATTTCAAGCTGCGCGCGGGGATGCAGGTCGGCGTCCGCGTCACCCTCCGCCGCTCGCGGATGTGGGAGTTCCTCGACAAGCTGTTCAACCTCGCGATGCCGCGCGTCCGTGACTTCCGCGGCGTCAGCGACCGCAGCTTCGACGGCCGCGGCAACTTCTCGCTCGGAATCAAGGAGCAGATCGTGTTCCCGGAGATCAACTACGACAAGGTGGAGAAGATCCACGGGATGGACATCACGATCGTGACGACGGCGCCGAACGACGAGGAGGCGCGCGAACTGCTCAGCCTGCTCGGCTGCCCGTTCCGCCGCAAAGAGGCGCAGGCGGCCGCGTGAGCGAGTATCGAGTGGCGAGTATCGAGTGGCGAGTATCGAGTTGCGAGTATCGAGTGACGAGTATCGAGTGACGAGTATCGAGTGACGAGTATCGAGTAACGAGTGACGAGTTACAGGCGAGGAATGACAAGTTGCTTATGCCCCGCGCCTGATCGCAGGCCGAGACTGTTGTAAAGTACCTCAGGCTTGATGAACCGCCGGCCGCCGGTGATATGTCATTCTGACGCCGCCGCAGGCGGCGGAAGAAGGTCCGAGTTATCAACAGGTTGGCTCATGAGACAGACCATTTGCAAACCTGGACCTGCTTCACTTCGTTCAGCATGACGGACCATCACGTCTTTTTCAACAGTCTGCGCCTGCTCGCAGGCCGGGCCGAACGAACGTGTGAGAACGAACCGGTTCTGATCCATGCCTGCGAGCAGGCATGGGCATAGCGCCGGAGACGAGACGACAGAGACGAAGATCATGGCGAAGAAGTCGCAGATCGCTCACTGGAAGAAGCCGAAGAAGTTCAAGGTGCGCGAGTACAACCGCTGCGCGCTCACCGGCCGCAGCCGCGGGTACATGCGCAAGTTCGGCGTCTCGCGGATCAAGTTCCGCGAGCTCGCGCTCGAGGGCAAGATCCCGGGCGTGACGAAGGCGAGCTGGTAATCGATCAGGCCCGCGGTTGCTCGCAACCGCGGTTCCGACGCCGATTGTGTGCTTGCCGGGTTTATCCTCCGCGCGGGCAAGGTGCGCACCGCACCTGGGCCGCACGGCCGGTACACGGGGGGTTGGCGGGCACGCTGACTACTCGTACCACGTTACAGGCAGCGGTTGCTGGCAACCGCGGCTGGAACAACATCAAACAGTTGTGACCATTCACTAATGGGCGTGGTCACGTCCGAGCGGAAAGGATACGGACCGTGTCGCAAGTCACCGATCCGATCGCGGACTACCTGACCAGGATCCGCAACGCGATGCACGCGAAGCACCCGCGGGTGGATATCCCCGCCTCGCGGATGAAGCGTGAGATCACGAAGATCCTGATCGAGGAAGGGTATCTCCGCAACTACCTGAACATCGACGACGGCAAGCAGGGGATTTTGCGCGTTTTCCTCAAGTACGGCCGTGACGGGGCGCCGGCGATTTCCGGGCTGAGGCGGATCAGCCGGCCCGGCCTGCGCAGGTACGTGGGCTACCGTGACGTACCCCGTGTGCGCAACAACCTCGGGCTCGCGGTGCTGAGCACGCCGAACGGGGTGATCAGCAGCAAGCGCGCGCGCCGCGAACGACTCGGCGGCGAAGTTCTCCTGTACGTCTGGTAACGAAACCCCCGCCCGCACGCCAGCGCGGAAGGGGAAGGACGGGTTACGATGTCTCGAATCGGAAAACTGCCGATCCCGATCCCGGACAAGGTGAGCGTGACGGTGAACGGCCGGGACGTTCACGTCAAGGGCCCGCTCGGCGAGCTGTACAACACGCTCCGGGACGAGGTCGAGGTCAAGCTCGAGGACTCGCGGGTGTGGGTGAGGCGTCGCGGCGACACGAAGCTGCACCGCGCGCTGCACGGGCTCTCGCGCACGGTCGTTTCCAACATGGTCGAGGGCGTCTCGCAGGGGTTCGAGAAGATCCTCGTCGTAATCGGCGTCGGCTACACCGCCGAGCTGAAGGGCGACGGCGTGATGCTGCGCGTCGGCTACTCGCACCCGGTGTGGATCGGAGCGCCTCCCGGGATCAAGTTCGAGCTGCTGCAGCCGAGCCAGTGGGCGGAAGCGGGCGTAGAGAAGCAGGCGGAGAACCAGAACGTCGCGATCCGTGTGAGCGGAATCGACAAGGCGCTGCTCGGGCAGGTCGCGGCGCGGATCCGGCGGATTCGTCCGCCGGAACCGTACAAGGGCAAGGGGATTCGGTACAACAAGGAGCGGGTCCGCCGGAAGGCCGGAAAGGCGGCGAAGTAACGATGGCGACGAGACTGGAAAGACGAAAGCGGGCGTACGCCCGCCGCAAGCAGCGGGTGCGGAAGAAGGTGCGCGGGACGCGTGCGCGGCCGCGGCTGGTCGTGTCACGGTCGCTGCGCAGCATGAACGCGGCGCTCGTCGATGACCGGGAAGGGATCACGCTCACCGGGGCGAACGCGCGCAACCTGCCGGAAAAGGGCCTCGAGCTCCCCGAGAACGCGGAGCAGTACGAGGTGAACGGGCGCAAGCTGTCGCTGCGCGCGAAGGTCGCGGACGCGTATCGGCTCGGGCTTTACGTCGCGCAGCTCGCGAAGGCGAAAGGAATCGACCGCGTCGTGTTCGATCGTAACGGCTACCGTTATCACGGTCGCGTGCGCGCCGTCGCGGAAGGAGCGAGACAAGGGGGACTGGAGTTTTGAACCGGAGAGATCGGAGACAGGATCGCGCCCCCGGAGGCGCCGAATCCGGGCTGATCGAAAAGGTCGTCCACATCAACCGCGTCGCGAAGGTCGTGAAGGGCGGCCGCAATTTCAGCTTCAACGCGATCGTGATTGTCGGCGACGGCAACGGCAAGGTCGGGGTCGGGCTCGGCAAGGCGCGTGAAGTCACGGAGGCGATCAACAAGGGCAGCGAGATCGCGCGCCGGAGCGTGAAGCCGTACCCGCTCGTCGGCGCGACGATTCCGCACGCGGTGCTCGGCCGGTTCGGCGCGGCGCGTGTCGTGCTCAAACCAGCATCCCCCGGGACCGGCGTGATCGCCGCCGGCGGAGTGCGCGCGGTGCTCGAGTGCCTCGGCGTGCGCGACATCCTCACCAAGTCGCTCGGCAGCCGCAATCCGCACAACCTGGTGAAGGCGACGCTCGCCGGGCTCGAGGAAGCCGAGAGCCTCGAACACGTGTCCGCCAAGCGCGGCAAGAGCTTCCAGGGGGTGTTCACCGATGAGTGACGGGCAGCGGACGGCGACACGGCTCGCGATCACGTGGACGCGCAGCGCGATCGGGCGCTCGTTCCACCAGAAGCGGATCATCCGCGCGCTCGGCCTCCACCGGCTCAACGAGACGGTCGAGCATGACGCGTCGCCGACGATCCTCGGCATGCTGCGCAAGGTGCCGCATCTGGTCGAAGTGAAGGAAGTCGAGGGCGAAGGCGGCGACGCCTGAACAGGGATTCGACGATGAAAGAGCTGAGCAACCTGAAACCGGCCAAGGGGTCGCAGCGCACGAGCAAGCGCCGCGGGCGCGGGTATGGGTCGAACGACGGCCGCACCGCCGGCCGCGGCCACAAGGGCGCCCAGTCCCGTTCCGGCTACAAGCGCCGAGCCTGGTTCGAGGGCGGCCAGATGCCGATCCACCGCCGGCTCCCGAAGCGCGGGTTCCACAACCTGTTCCGCGAGCAGGTGCAGGAGGTGAACATCCGCGACCTCGCGAAACTGCCCGGCGCGGGCGAGGTCGAGGTGACCCCCGAGACGCTCGTCGAGGCGAACGTGATCAAGCGCGTGGACCGGCCGGTGAAGCTGCTCTCGATGGGCGACGCGGACCGGAAGTATAACGTGCACGTGACCGCGGCGAGCAGGCCGGCGATCGAGAAGATCGAGCGGGCCGGCGGCGGTGTCACGCTGCCCCCGCCCGCCGGGAAGCGCGGCAAACTGAAGAAGCGTTCCGAGCGGGACTGACAACCCGGCGGATGACAGGAAGAGACGATGCTCGAGAAGGTCCGCAACATCTTCAAGATCCCCGAGCTGCGCAGGCGCATCCTGTTTACGCTCAGCATCTTCATCATCTACCGCCTCGGCGGGCACATCCCGGTGCCCGGCATCGATGCCGGCGTGCTCGGGCGCTTCTTCGAGGAACGGGCGAACACGCTGTTCGGACTCTACGACCTGTTCGCCGGCGGCAACTTCTCGCGCGCGACCATATTCGCGCTCGGGATCATGCCATATATCTCCGCCTCGATCATCCTCCAGTTGCTCGGGTCGGTGGTGCCGGCGATCCACCGGCTGCAGCAGGCGGGAGAAGAGGGGCGCAAGAAGATCACGCAGTGGACCCGGTACGGCACGGTCGGGATCTCCGCGCTGCAGGCGCTCGGCGTCGGCGCATTCCTCAGCGGAATCCAGATCGGGACCGATTCGGTTGTCCCGAACCCCGGGATCGGGTTCTACCTGCTCACGATGATCACGCTCACCGCCGGCACCGTGTTCATCATGTGGCTCGGCGAACAGATCGACGAGCGCGGGATCGGGAACGGGATCAGCCTGATCATCTTCGTCGGGATCATCGAGCGGTTCCCGTACGCGTTCATGGACGAGTTCCAACTCATGCAGCAGGGCGTGCGCTCGCTGATGATGGAGCTGTTCCTGATCGGGATTCTCGTGCTCACGACCGCGGCTGTCGTCGCGCTCACCCAGGGCAGCCGCAAGATCCCGGTCCAGTACACGAAGCGTGTCGTCGGGCGGCGGATGTACGGCGGCCAGTCCACGCACATCCCGCTGCGCGTGAACACCGCAGGCGTGATGCCGATCATCTTCGCGCAGACGATCATGTTTCTCCCGCAGACGATTGCGACATTCGTCCCGCAAGGAGCGTTCCAGGACTGGCTCAACAGCGCGTTCCGCTTCGACAGCTACATCTACATGCTGTTCTACAGCCTGCTGATCGTGTTCTTCACGTACTTCTACACCGCGATCGCGTTCAATCCGGTGGACGTCGCGAACAACCTGAAGAAGAACGGCGGGATGATTCCGGGCGTGAAACCAGGCAAGAAGACGGCGGAGTTCCTCGACAACATCCTCACGCGGATCACGCTGCCGGGGTCGATCTTCCTCGCGTTCATCGCGATCTTCCCGACCCTGATGTCGAAGTGGACGAACGCCGGGTTCAACCTGACACAGTTCTACGGCGGGACCGGGCTGCTGATCGTCGTCGGCGTCGCCCTCGACACGCTGCAGCAAATCGACAGCCACCTGCTGATGCGCCACTACGACGGGCTGATGAAATCCGGCCGGCTCAAGGGGCGGCGGAGGATGTGAGTCAGAGGTCAGAGGTCAGAGGTCAGAAGTCAGAGGTCAGAAGTCAGAGGTCAGAAGTCAGAGGTCAGAGGTCAGAGGTCAGAAGTCAGAGGTCAGAGGTCAGAGGTCAGAGGTCAGAAGTCAGAGGTCAGAGGTCAGAAGTCAGAGGTCAGAGGTCAGAAGTCGGGGGGCAGAAGTAGAAACAAGGAACGAGTGATGCATGACCATCGTCACCTGCGCGCGTTCGAGCTGGCTGACGAACTCGTATTCCTTGTTTATGACATCACCGGTCGATTTCCGGAAAAGGAGAAATTCGGTCTTACATCACAGATGAGGCGTGCAGCACTGTCAGTTCCGTCCAATATTGTTGAAGGTTGTGCGCGGGAGACAGACAAAGAGTTTCTGCGGTTTATGCATTACGCGTATGGATCGTTGCGGGAGGTTGAATACCAGTTGTCGGTCGCTCGCAGGTTGAATTATGCAGAAAATGAGGGGACGCAGAAGATCAAGACGCATATTTCAGAAACAGCTCAAGTTCTTTACGGTCTAATGCGCAAGATACGGAACTTACAGCAGTGACATCGCTGTTAATCGTGTCCAACCGGCAAAGATCTGGCATCTGACATCTGACACCTGACATCTGACATCTGACATCTGACACCTGACATCTGGCATCTGACGTCTGACATCTGACATCTGGCATCTGACATCTGACACCTGACATCTGACATCTGGAGAGCGAATGTACCTGATCCTGCTCGGACCGCCGGGCGTGGGCAAGGGCACGCAGGCGCGGTTCCTCGTCGAGGAGCTGGACGCGGTGCAGCTTTCCACCGGGGATGTGCTCCGCGCTGCGGTGCGTGAGGGCAGCGAGCTGGGAAACACCGCGAAGAAGTACATGGACGCGGGCGAGCTTGTCCCGGACGATGTGATTCTCGGGATGATCCGGGAGAAGCTGGAACAACTGGGCGACCGGTCGGTGATCTTCGACGGGTTCCCGCGCACGACGGCCCAGGCGGAAGGGCTCGACGGACAACTGGACGAGCTCGGACGCGCCGTGGACACCGCGCTCGAGCTGACCGTGGACGACCAGGTTGTGATCGACCGGTTGAGCGCGCGGCGCGTGCACCCGGGCAGCGGCCGGGTGTACAACCTCATCTTCAACCCTCCGGAACGTGAGGGCGTCGATGATGTCACCGGCGAGCCGCTGATCCACCGGGACGACGATCAGCCGGAGGTGATCCGGAACCGTCTCGCGGTCTATCACAAGCAGACCGCGCCGGTCGCCGACTACTACGCGCGCCGGGGCAAGCTGGTGAAGGTGGACGGCGACGGGTCGGTCGGGCAGGTGCGCGACAGGATCTTCGCCGCGATCGGGCGGTAGGCGGCGCTCCCGGGCTGCGGACTGCGGGCGCAACTGTGTCATCCTGAACCGCGCCCGCGTCAGTTTGCGGGCGCGAGTGAAGGATCTACCAGCAAGAACCAACAAGGTTTATTGTTCAACATAACCACTGGGCGGACCACCGCGTAGATCCTTCACCCTCCGCGCCACACTGACGGCGCGTCGGGTTCAGGATGACACCTGTGGGCGCGCCGGTTTGAACGGGGCCTCGGGTTCACGATGACACGGAGGCGCAGGCCCCGGGTTGCGGGCTGCGGACAGTTGGCGACTGAATGCTGACGACGGACAGCTGACCCCCCGGCTGCGGAGGCCGTTGGATGATACGGGTGAAGAGCCCGGCACAGATAGAGGAAGTCGCCCGGGCCGGGGCGCTGGTTGCTGAATGTCATGCGATTGCGCGGGCGATGGTGAAGCCCGGCGCGACGACGGCGGCGATCAACGAGGCGGTCGAGCGGCACATCGCCGGTGCGGGCGCGACGGCGGCGTTCAAGGGGTACCCGTCCCCGAGCGGCGCGGACCCGTTCCCGGCCGCCTGCTGCATGTCGGTCGATGCGCAGGTGGTGCACGGGTTTCCGAACCGGACCCCGTTGCGCGCGGGCCAGATCCTGAGCATCGACATCGGCGTGCGCATGCCGTCGGGCTGGTACGGGGACGCGGCGCGCACGGTCGCGGTCGGCTCGGTGAGCGACGAGGCGCGGCGTTTGATCGAGGCGACGCGCGAGTCGCTTGACGCCGCGATCGCGGTCGTTCGGCCCGGGGCGTACCTGAGCGACATCGGCCACGCGGTGCAGACGTACGTGGAGGAGCGCGGGTTCTCCGTGGTGCGGGATCTCGTCGGCCACGGGATCGGGCGCGAGATGCACGAACCGCCGGAGGTGCCGAACTTCGGCGCCGGCGGGCGCGGACTCCGGCTGCGCAAAGGGATGACCCTGTGCATCGAGCCGATGATCAACATGGGCGACTGGCGGGTGAAGGTGCTCGCTGACGGCTGGACGGTCGTGACCGGGGACGGGAAACCGTCGGCCCACTTCGAGCACATGATCGCCGTGCTTGATGGCGGCGCGTGTGTGCTCTCGCCCGATCCGGACGAGGAGGGTTGATTTGGCGAAAGAAGAAGCGATCAAGATGGACGGGGCGATCGTGGAGACGTTGCCCAACGCCAGTTTCCTCGTGGAACTGGAGGGCGGTCACCACGTGCTCGCCCACATCTCCGGCAAGATGCGGATGCATTACATTCGCATCCTCCCCGGCGACAAGGTGACAGTCGAGCTGTCGCCGTACGACCTTTCGCGGGGCCGGATTATCTATCGGTACAAGTGACGGTCCTGTGTCCTGAGTGCCCGGTCCCGGGCGCGAGCCGGCGGGCTTCGCGCACACTCAAGCCTCAGGACTCAGGCCTCAAGCCTCAGGCCTCAGGCCTCAAGCCTCAGGAGTTCGGAAACGATGAAAGTTCGCTCCTCGGTGAAGAGAATCTGCGAGCACTGCAAGATCATCCGGCGCCGCGGCGTGGTGCGTGTGATCTGCAGTCGGGATCCGAAGCACAAGCAGCGGCAGGGGTAACAGATGGCGCGTATTGCAGGAGTCGATCTCCCTCGCGACAAGCGCACGGACATCGCGCTCTCGTACATCTTCGGCATCGGCCGTTCGACCGCGCAGCAGATTTGCCGCGCGACCAGGGTCGATGGCGGGATCAAGGTGCGTGATCTCACCGACCAGCAGATCCGTGAGATCCGCGAGGAGATCAACCAGAATCACAAGGTGGAAGGTCCGCTGCGGACCGAGGTCCAGATGAACGTCAAGCGTCTGATGGACATCGGCTGCTACCGCGGGTTGCGCCACCGGCGCGGCCTGCCGACGCGCGGGCAGAACACGAAAAACAACGCCCGCACGCGCAAGGGCCGCAAGAAGGGCGCGGTGGGCAGGAAGAAGTAAGGAAAAGGGACTCGATTATGGCCGCACCGAAACGGCGTGCGAAGAAGAAGGAACGGGTCGATGCGAACGGCATCGCGCACGTGAAGTCGAGCTTCAACAACACGATCGTCACGCTCACCGACACGTACGGCAATGTGATCACGTGGTCGTCCGCCGGCCGTGTCGGGTTCAAGGGGTCGCGCAAGAACACCCCGTTCGCCTCGACGCAGGCGGCGACGACGGCGGCGAAGACGGCGATGGATCTCGGCCTGCGCCGGGTGCAGGTGCAGGTGAGAGGCCCGGGGTCGGGCCGTGAGTCGGCCGTGCGCGCGCTCGCCGCGGCCGGGCTGCAGATCACGTCGATCAAGGACATGACCCCGATTCCGCACAACGGCTGCCGCCCGAAGAAGCGCCGCCGCGTGTAGGTTCGGAACGTTCAATCCACGGACAGGATAGAGAATGGCTCGTTACACAGACGCCAAGTGCAAGCGCTGCCGCGCGGTCGGCTACAAGCTGCACCTGAAGGGCGAGCGCTGCCTGGGCCCGAAATGCCCGCTCGAGCGCAAGCCCTACCCGCCCGGGCAGCACGGCCAGAGCCGGAGGCGGAAGAAGTCGGAATACGGCCTGCAGTTGATGGAAAAGCAGAAGGTGCGCTGGACGTACGACCTGCTCGAGAAGCAGTTCCGGAACACGTACGAAAAGGCGAACCGGATGCCGGGCGTGACCGGCGAGAACCTGCTCAGCATGCTCGAGCGCCGTCTCGACATGGTCGTCTATCGCACCGGGTTCATGCCGAGCCTGCCGTCCGCGCGCCAGCTCGTCCGTCACCGGCACATCACGGTCGACGGCCGTGTCGTGGACATTCCTTCGTACATCACGCAGCCGGGTGAGATCATCGAAGTGAGGGAACGCGCGCGCAAGATGGAGGCGATCCACACCAGCCTGCGCCGTGTCAAGTCCGCGAACGTGCTGCCGCACCTCGAGCTGGACAAGGCCCGGCTGCGCGTGACGCTCACAGCGATGCCCACTCGCGAGGACATCCCGGAGACGTTCAACGAGCGGGCAGTCGTCGAGTTGTACTCGAAGTAAGGGAGCCGACACCCATGAGCACCCTGAATTTCCAGATGCCGGAGATCATCGAGCTGGACGAGGGCACGTACTGCGCCACGTACGGCAAGTTCTTCGTCCACCCGCTCGAGCGCGGCTTCGGCGTGACCATCGGCAACAGCCTCCGGCGCGTGCTGCTCGCTTCCCTGCAGGGGGCGGCGATCAGCTCCGTCCGCCTCGAGGCCGATCCGCCGGTGCTGCACGAGTTCACCACGATTTCCGGCGTCATCGAAGACGTCGCCGAGCTCGTGCTCAATCTGAAAGAGGTCCGGCTCAAGCTGCTCAACAAGCGGCCGAACAAAGTCCTGCTCGAGTTCAAAGGGGAGGGCGAGTTCACCGCCGGAGACCTGCAGAAGAACAACACCGATTTCGAGGTGCTCAACCCGGAGCACCACATCGCGACGCTCACCGACAACGCGAACTTCTCGGTCGAGCTCGCGATCAAACGCGGCCGCGGCTACTACAGCGCGGACGAAAACCGGGACACGAACATGCCGATCGGCACGATCCCGATCGACAGCATCTTCAGCCCGGTGCGCAACGTCACGTTCGCCGTCGAGAACACGCGCGTCGGCCAGCGTACCGACTACGAGAAGCTGATCCTCGAAATCTGGACCGACGGGTCGATCACGCCGGACGATGCGCTCTCGCAGGCGGCGAAGATCCTCCGCGATCACATCCAGCTGTTCATCAACCTCGACCAGTCCGCCGAGGAGGAGGAGCCGCAGGAGATCGACGAGGAGGTGCTGCGCATCCGCAAGATCCTCAAGCAGCCGGTCGATGCGCTCGAACTCAGCGTGCGCAGCGCCAACTGCCTGAAAGAGGCCTCGATCAGGTCCGTCGCCGATCTCGTGCGTCACACCGAGGAAGAGCTGCTCGACTTCAAGAACTTCGGGCGCAAGAGCTTCATCGAGCTGCAGGAACGGCTCGAGGGCAAGGGGCTCGAGTTCGGGATGGACGTTGACAAGTACCTCGGCGACGGCGAGGGCCAGAGCGCGCCCGCGTCCGGCTCCACAGCCGGCTCCGGGCAGGAAGGCTGACCGCGAGCGGAGAGCGGGCCGCCGGAACCATCATCACCCGGCGCGGTCGCTGACCGCCGCGCCGGTTCGCAACCCATCGGGAGTGGATCGTGCGTCACCGGAAGACGACAGTCAAGCTCAACCGCACCCCGTCGCATCGCAGGGCGACGCTGATGAATCTGACCCGGGCGCTGGTCGAGCACAAGAAGATCAAGACCACACTCGCACGGGCGAAGGCGACGCGCAGCTACGCGGAGCGGCTGATCACGTTCGCGAAGCGCGATGATGTCGCCGCCCGCCGCCAGGTTGTGAAGAAGCTGCGCAACCGTGACGCGGTGAAGACCCTGTTTCACGAAATCGGCCCGCGGTTCCGTGACCGCAACGGCGGCTACACGCGGATCGTGAAGCTGGAGAATCGTGAAGGCGATGAGGCCCCGATGGCGATTCTCGAGCTCGTCGGGTTCGGCGTCGAGGAGCCGGTGAAGCCGACGCGCCGCCGTCGCCGCCGGCAAGCCCCGAAGCGTCCCGCCGGCAAACCCGCCGCGGCGAAGGAAAAGCCCGCCGCTGAGGAGATGGCCGCCGCCGGAGAAGCCGAACAGGCGGAAGCGGAGGCGACGGAGGAGCCTCCCGCGGACGTCGAAGAGCGGGCGCCGGAGACGGAGGAAACAGCCGCCGGCGGGCCGCCCGAGCCGGAGACAGAACCGCAGGAGCCGGAACCGGAAGCGGAGAAACCCGCCGGCGAACAGAAAGAGTCCGGCGCCGACTCCGGCGAAGCCCGCGGCGATGAGCCGTCCCCCGGCGAAAAGCACGAGCAGGACGGTGACGGCGACGGCGACAAACAGCCGAAGACGGACTGACCTCCCTCCCACCTTCCCGCCGTGCGCACCGCAATCACATTCTCGTGCCCGCGCTTGCTCGTGAAGCGCGGAACCGCGGGTGGCCCGGGGCTTCAGCCTCGGATTTCATGTCCGCACGTGCCCCTGTGACAGCGCGCAGCGATGTCGCAGGGTTCATTCACCGGCGGATGAGCCGCGGTGACGGCTGCGCCGGCCCCGCGGGCATGGTTCAATCTCCGACCTAACACGTGTCATCCCGAACCGCGCCCCCCGACCGATTGCCCTTGACTTCAGTCAAGGCATCGAGCACTCGTCTCCTGTGACAATCCCCGGATCCCCGACTGAAGTCGGGGGCAAGGGAAGAAAGTGTCATCCTGAACAAGCGTGGCGTCTGTCTGCCGCGCGACGTGAAGGATCTACCAGCAAGAACCACCAAGGTTTATTGTTCAGCATAACCACGGGGCGGACCACCGCGTAGATCCCTTCGCTTCGCTCAGGACAGGCTCTTCACCCCTCGCGCCACACTAAAGGCGCTTCGGGTTCAGGATGACACGGGCGGGCGCATGCGTTTCAGTACCGGCCGTGCGGGCTTGCCCGCGCGGATGATCCAGCCGTGATGAACACCACCGCCTCGAAGCCGCGGTTGCGAGCAACCGCGGGCCTGTGAGAGTGTCATCCTGAACAAGTCGGCGGGTGCCGCACAGGCCCCGATCACGGACCGAGGGAGAGCCCGCCGATCATCTCTCGCGCGCGCTGCTTCGCCGGCGCATCGTTCTCGTCGCGGAGCGGGAGCGCGAGCGCGGCCTCGAGCATCGCGACCGCCGCCGTCGTGTCCTCGGCCTCGTTGAGCAGGTAGTCGGCGTATTCGACGCGACACTGGATCATGTTGCCGTGGCTGACCTCGAGCGCGCGGGCGAAATAGACCGGGATCGAGTCGCGCTCGGCGAACGTGAGCCCGGCGATGAATCGCGCGAACCCGGACTTTTCCATCAATTTCTTGTGCGTGCGGCCGATCACGTAGAGGGCGACCGGCATCGAGTCGGCGAGCGCGACTGCGCGGTGGGCGTGCGCATACGCGTCCTTCACGAGCCCGGCGGCGGAAAACGGCCCGCGCAGCAGTGCGATGCGCCCGCTCGCGACAGCAATCATCAGGTGCGCGTCGGCGCTCGTCGAGTCGAGCGCGAGCGCACGCTGCGCGTTCGCGAGCGCGAGCTCATACAGCGGCTCCGCCTGTTCCTGGTCCTCGTACCGTTCCCCGAGGTCGATCCGGCTGCGCGCGAGCCGCCACAGGATCTCCGGCGCGGTCGTGTCCGCCCACGTCGTGAGCGCGCGGATTGCGTCCTCGTCACGCCAGCCGCTGCTGAGCAGGTCGGCGGCGCTGACCGGATTTTCCGCGGCAGCCTGCAGGATCTCGTGCGCGTCCGGGTCGCTCATCCGCTGCTTCGCTTCGCCGGCGACGACGGCCGCGAGCATCACGAACGCGGCGATCGCTGCGACAAACGCGGCTTGTCTCCTCCCTGGATTCATCGCTCTCCTCCGCAACTCACAGCCTGCCCCCGTTCACCTTGACCAGGTCGCCGCTGTACATGTAGCGCTTGATCTTTTTCGTCGAGGTCTTCTGGAACTCCTCGTCCACGATGCGGAACATGCGGATCCACTTGTAGTCGGCGAGGTGTTTCTGCGCCTCCTGGATTTCGGCTTTGAGCACGGCGTCCACGTCCTTCTCGTCCGGCGTCACCCCTTTGCTCTCGAAATGGAGGTCGAGCGCCTCGAAGTCGGGGTAGATGAGCGCGCCGACCTCCTCGCCGAGCCCCTTCTCGCGCGGGATCCCGAGCACGAGCGCCTCCGCGATGAACTCGCTCCGGTTCAGGTAATGCTCGATTTCTTCCGGGTAAACGTTCTTCCCGCCGCCGGTTACGATCATATTCTTCTTGCGGCCCGTGATCTGGAGGTAGTTGTCTTCGTAAATGATCCCGAGGTCGCCGGTCTTGAACCAGCCGTCCTCGGTGAACGCCTCCCGCGTCGCCTTCTCGTTCCTGTAGTAGCCGGCGAACACGTTCGGCCCCTTGATGCAGACCTCGCCGACTCCCTGGTCGTTGACGTCGATCAGCTTGCATTCGACGCCGGGGATCGGCGGGCCGACGGTTTCGTGGCGGATGCGCCATGGCCGGTTCGCATGCGTGACCGGGGCCGTTTCTGTGAGCCCGTACCCCTGGAACAGGCGGAGCCCGAGCAGGTTGAAGAACTTCGCGACGGCGGGGTCGAGCGGGCCGCCGCCGCTGCAGAGGATGCGGATCCGGTTCATCCCCGCCTTCTCGCGAAGCCCGTTGAACAGCGGCTTGGACAGGTTGAGCCCGACCGCGCCGCCTGCCTTCGCGACGCCCATCAGCGCCCTCACGAGCTTGTCCTTGCCGGCCTGGCGGAGCTTGCGCTGCATCCCCTGCATCATCTTCTCGAACAGGAGCGGGACGCCGACCATGAACGTGACGCCCGTGTTGCGGATGTCCTCGACGATCTCCGCGCTTTTCAGGCTGCGCGCGTACGTGATCGAGGCACCGCTGTACACCGGGAGCAGGAAGCCCGCGGTCCCCTCGAAGCTGTGGTGGACCGGGAGCACTGAGAGGAAGGTGTCGTCCGGGCCGAGGTCGAACAGGCTGTACGCGGAGGCGAGGTTGCTCGCGATGTTGTTGTGGGTGAGCATCACACCCTTGCTGTGACCGGTCGTGCCGGAGGTGTAAAGGAGCGCTGCGAGTTCGCTGAGGTCGCGCGCGGGCGGGGTCGCGTCGCTGCCCTCCCCTTTCTTGATCAACTCGCTGAGCGCGGGCACTTCCGGGTCGTCCACGGGTGTGAACGAGACGACCCGCTCGAGTGTCCTGATCGGCTCCATCTCCTCGAGCATGCTGAAGAACTTCTCCGCGACGAACAGGATCCGGGAGCCTGATTCGGCGATGATGTGGCGGATGCCCGGCGCGGGCATCAGGCTGTCCACGGGGACCGCGACCGCGCCCGCGGTCTGGATCGCGAAGTAGCTGACCGACCAGTCCGGGCCGTTCGGGCCGAGCACGGCGACGCGATCGCCCTGTTCGATCCCGTAATCGATCAGCCATTTCGCGAGCGCGTGCACGCGCCGGTGCAGCTCGTTGTAGCTGATCACATCGTAGCCGTCGCTGCGGTTCCACGTCCGCATCACGGGCCGGTCGCGGAACTCCTCCGCTCCGCGCCGCGTCAGTTCGTTGAGCGGGAAGATCCCCCGGTGCGGCCTGATTCTTTCGCTGTCCGTCATCTCTCACGTCCTCCCGGCGAGCTGGTTCTCGCGCTCGCCGCTTCGTAGGTTTCCGCGCTTTGCAGACATGGCTGAAACGATGCAAGTTGGGCCGCCCATTGCGCGCGCGCAAGCAGCTCGCACGGGTGCATGAACATTCACCGGAGACGGCAACGGAGGACGGGCGGCTTTGCATCGCGTTGAGCGATTGTACACCCGGACGTTTTTCCTCAGCCTCGCGTACAACTTCCTGATCGCGCTGAGTGTCACAAACAACGCCGTGCTCCCGTTGTACGTGAAGGAAATGGGCGGGACGGCGCAGACGGTCGGGCTGTTCATGGGGGTGGCGGCGGGTGCTGCGGTCGTCGCGCGGCCGGTGATCGGCGCAATGCTCGACCGTGTCGGCGTCAAGCCGGTGCTTTTCGCCGGAAACCTGATGCTGTCGCTCGCTCCGATCGGCTACTGGCTGCTACTCGATTACGAGCTGTTTCCGGGCGCGTACCTGCTGCGCGCGGTGCACGGGTTCGGAGTCGGCGCGCATTTCTCCGCGTTCTTCACGCTCGCCGCCGCCTCCGGACCGAGCGGCCGGCGCAACGAATCGATCGCGATGTACGGCATCTCCGGGATCGCCGCGCACCTCGTCGGACCGTACCTCGGAGAGACGATCTTCGATTCGTTCGGGATGCCGGGTTTCTTCTTCACGATGTGCGGGTTCGGGCTGATCGGGCTCGCGCTGCTCCCGTTCATCCATCCCGGCGCCCGCGCGCGCGGCAATCAGCGGGCGACGCCGTCGCTCGCGGCCGCGTCGAAGCTGATCGTCTCCCGCACGATGCGGGTGCCGTTTACGCTCGCGCTCCTGCTCAGCGTCTGTTTCTCCTCCGCGCAGTTCTTCCTCGCGCCGCTCGCGCGCGAACGGGGGATCGACGATTTCGGCCTTTACTTCACCGCGTACGCGGTGGCCGGGATCACGGTCCGCCTGATCAGCCGCAAGTGGGGCGACCGGTTCGGCGTGCGCCGCGTGATGGTCCCTGCATTTTTGCTCTACATGATGGGCATGGGCACGATCCTGCTCAGCGACACGACCGCGCTGCTGATGCTTGCCGGCGCGTTCAGCGGGTCGGCGCACGGGCTCGTGTTCCCCGCGGTGAACAGCCTCGGTTACAGCCTCGCCCCGCACGAGAAGGCCGGCAGCGCGGTCGCGCTGATCACCGGAATGATGGACCTCGGCAGCATCGTCACCGCGTTCCTGTTCGGCGCGATCGCGGAGGCGACCGAGTACGGGTTCGTGTTCGCGCTCGCGGCGGCGGCGGGGCTGGGCGCGTCGCTCGTCTCGCTCGCCTCGATTCTCCGCCGCCCGGAGACGATCCGCGAGAGCCGAGACGGTTCATGAATACGGCGGAGCATCGAGATCATCCGGCCCGGGGCAGCATACCCTCCGACTCGACTGATGATCACCGTCGCCCACCACATCAACAACGCGACCGCGTCGATTCTCGGCCGTGCGCACGTGCTCGACCCGGAGAACGCGTCCGATGTGCGCGCGTTCCTCGAGCTCGTGAACCGCCAGACCGGACGGATCCAGATGACGATCGCCGTGATCGCTTCCTCCGGCGTATACACCTGCCCGTCGTAAGTGCCGGTGACGAGGTTGTCGTAGATGTTCGCGACCGCGAGGATCTCGGCGTGGCGGTGGATGTAACCCTGATCCTTCGCGCGCTCCTTCTTCGGCGGGAGGCCGATCCCCTTCAATCCCTGCGGGTAGCCGCGGCCGTCATCCTGTTCGTGATGCTGCATTACGACCGCCTGTTCGACGAACGCTTCCGGTTCGCTCGCCTCGAGGATCATCTTCGAATAGATCGGGTGTTCGCGGACGACCATCTTCTCGTCGGCGCTCAACTCGCTCGGTTTCTTGCTGCGGAGCCTGCTGAACGCCATCTTGCCGATGTCGTGGACGATCGATGCGGTGCCGGGCGTGCGCAGCTCCTGGTACTCGTAGCGGAAATGGCGCGCGAGCAGGATCGCGAGCACGGTCGCGTCCACCGCGTGCTCGTAGTCTTCGCTGTCCGATGAGCGCATCGGCAGCGAGCTGAACATCACCGTCTGCCGCTCGATGATATCTTCCAGCACCTGCCCGACCACCTTCCGCACGGCGGGCATGTTCACGATCTTCTTCAGCTTCTTGTGTTCTTCAAGACGCTTCTTGATGTTCTCGGAGGCGAACGCTTCGAAAGCGAGGTTCTTCTCCACTTCACGGAACGTCTCGGCCATTCTTTGGTTGCCGAGCTGCCGGACCGTGTCGCTGATCACATCCTCGGGGACGACTTCCTTCGTCAATTCGTTCATCACTTAGACGAACCGAATCCCCTTCTTCTTCATCAGCTCGATCATGTCCCCGGTGAGCTCGAAACCGGAGGCGAGCAACAGTTCAGACCGGTTGTTGAACAGGGATTTCCCGAGGATGTCGCCGGGCGTGATCCTGTCGATACCGACGATCTGCATGGTGAGTCCGTTTCGTCGTGTGCAAACGCGCCGGAGAAAGATGCGGATTGCGCGGAAACCGCGCAACCGGAGATCCCCGGGCGATTGAGTCCAGCGTCCCCGCCACGCGAACCGCCGGTTCCGGCGACGTACGGCGCTGTTGCGGTGCTACCTCGCGCCGGCTGGCGTCTCTCACTGATCAGCCGACCGGTCGGGCATGCGCAGGCAGACCCACGTCTCCCCGTCCCGCGGCGCCGGGTAATCGTCACAGGCCACCGGGATCAGTTTCCCGTTGCTCCGATGCACGAACAGGGGCTGTCGACGCGGCTCCCCGGCCAGCAGCTTTTCGACCGAATCATCCGCGGAGAGCTCGACCGTCTCGAACCGGCCGCCGTTCGCGTACGCCTCCGCCAGCGAGTCGAACGTGCAGTTGTCGTAGAACACCCAGCGCCCGTGGAAGCCGTGCCTGCGCAATGGCTGCTCGCGCTGCGCCGTCTCGCTCGCCACGGGCACGAGCTGGTACACCCGCCGGTCACTGAACAGCGCGGTGAAGCGCACGCACGCGAGCGTGTTCACCTCGTCGTTCGCGGTGAGCGCGACCACATGGCCGATCCCGTCCAGGTTCAGCTCTTCCACGAGGTTCTCGGTGAGAATGTCGCCCTCGTGGGCTTCGAGCGTGACCCTGCGCGCGCGGCGGACGTTCTGCTGGTTTCGATCCACGAGCAGGACGCTGAATCCGAGCCGGTTCACCTGTTTCGCGAGCGCGCGCGCCCAGCCGTGCGCGCCGATGAACAGCACCCCCTGTGGATCGGACTCGGAGATGCGCAGCGCCCGCGCGAGCGGGAGCGCGGTCAGGCCGTAAACCACGACCGTGGCGAGGATGACGAAGAACACGAGCGGAACGAGCCGGTCCGCGCCCTCGATCCCCTGCCCGGCGAGCGCGAACGCGAACACGGACGAGATCGCCGCGGCGACGATCCCGCGCGGGGCCATCCACGCGACGAACACCTTGTCACGCCACGACAACTCCGAACCGAGTGTGCTGATCCACACTGCGAGCGGGCGGATCACCACGATCAGCACCGCGACGAACAACGCGTCCCGCCACGTGAGCGCGAGCACGTCCCCGATGCTGATCCGCGCCGAGAGCAGGATGAACAGCGTGCTGATCAGGAGCAGGCGCAGGTTCTCCTTGAACTCGACGATCCGCCGCACCGGCGCCCGCTTCTGGTTCGCGAGCACGACCCCCATCAGCGTGACCGCGAGCAGCCCGGACCCCTCCTGGAAATGGTCGGCCGCGTAGAGAACCGCGACCACGAGCCCGAGGCTGACGGCGTTCTCGAGGAAATCCGGGACCAGTTCGTAGCGGACGAGCACGTAGAGCAGACCGGCGCCGGCGAGCCCGGACAGCGAGCCGGCGACGACCGTGCGCACGAGACCCATCGTCGGATCGGCGAGTCCGGCATCGAGCCCGCCGGACACGATCCGTTCGAACACGAGCACGGAAAGAGCGACGCCGATCGGATCGATCAGGATCCCCTCCCAGCGCACGACCGACCCTACCTCCCCCCTCGGCCGCACCGCGCGCAGCAGCGGGCCGATCACCGTCGGCCCGGTCACGGTGAGAATCGCGCCGATCAGCAGCGCCATCGGCAGCGACTCGCCGAGCAGATAGCGAGCCGTCGCCGCGATCGACAGCCATGTCACGAACGCGCCGACGGTGACGAGGTTGCGCACGACCCCGCCGAGCTTCGGCAGGTCGGCGAACCGGAGCGACAGCCCGCCCTCGTAGAGAATCACCGCGACCGAGATCGAGACGAACGGAAACAGGAGATCGCCGAGCAGCCGGTCCGGATGCAGCAGCCCGAGCACAGGCCCCGCGAGCAGTCCGGAGGCGAGCAGGAGCAGGATCGAGGGAATCCGCAGCCGCCACGCGAGCCACTGCGCGCCGACCCCGAGCAGGAGAATGATGATGATCTCGTTGAACAGGATTTCATTCACCGGAGACAGTTTCCTTTCCTTACAATGCTGTTGCGCACTGGCGGGATCGTGGCATCCTGAATCCGAAACGCCGTCAGTGTGGCGCGGCGATTCGTGTCATCCTGAATCCCCCGCACGTCAGTTTGTGCGGGGGTGAAGGATCTCGAGCACCAATGGTCTGGTCGGTCCGTCACCGTTCTCTATCGAGATCCTTCACGGCGCGCGGCAAACATACGCCGCGCTTGTTCAGGATGACACTTGTGGTCGCGGCAAACAGACGCCGCGCTTGTTCAGGATGATACTGCTACAGGCCCGCGGTTGCTCGCAACCGCGGCTTCGAGGAGGTCGTGTTCATCACCGCCGGATCACCCGCGCGGGCAAGCCCGCACGGCCGGCACTAAAGTGCGCGCGCCGGATCTGTCCGGCTCAGGACCTCGCGTCTTGGC
>JAANWZ010000070.1 GCA_018263585.1 Calditrichota bacterium
GGGCTTGCCCCGGGTTTCACGCACCAGTGGATCAGCCGCGGTTGCAAGCAACCACGGGCCTGTCACTGTGTCATCCTGAACCGCGCCCGCGTCTGTTTGCGGGCGCGAGTGAAGGATCTCGACCACCGAGGGTGGCCCGGGGCTTCCCCCGGGTTTCACGCACCAGTGGATCAGCCGCGGTTGCAAGCAACCACGGGCCTGTCAGTGTGTCATCCTGAACGAGCCGGCCGGGTAATTTTCAGTGTCAGGCCGGCGCCGTGAAGAGCCTGCCCTGAGCGAAGCGAAGGGATCTCGACCACCGAACGAGAATGGAGCGACCGAACCGTCGTTTCTCGAGATCCTTCACCCTTCGCGCCGAAACGGACCGGCGCTTCGGGTTCAGGATGACACGGAAGGCGCGCCGAAACGGACCGGCGCTTCGGGTTCAGGATGACACGGTTTGCGGCGGGTGGTGGCGGGCGGAGCACCGGAACCCCTGTGTCGCCCGTGCGGCTCGTCCACTCCCGCGTGTTTACGTTCAGCCGGCTGGGCACGTTGTGATGAACCGCGGTGATCCTGCCGGATCCCCGCGGGCATGGTTGACTTGCGCCTTTCAACTCCCGACTTCCTGCGCAGAACGGCGATCAACACCACCCCCGGTCCTTGCACGCCTGCGCAACGCGGTTGATCGCGATCACGTACGCCGCGTCGCGCATGAACAGCTTCCGTTTGCGCGCGAGTTCGCTCACCGCGATAAACGCGTCCGTCATTTTCAGGTCGAGCTTGCCGAGCACCTCGTCACGCGTCCAGAAGTAGTTCATGTTCGACTGCACCTGTTCGAAGTAGGAGCAGGTGACGCCGCCGGCGTTCGCGAGGAAATCGGGGATCACGAACACGCCGCGCTCGTGCAGCACTTTGTCCGCTTCCGGCGTGGTCGGGCCGTTCGCGCCCTCGGCGACTATGTTCACCCGTTTGCTGATCGACTTCACATTCTCGGCGGTGATCTGGTTTTCCAGCGCCGCCGGGAGCAGGATGTCCACATCCTGCACGAGCCAGTCGTCGCCGTCGAGGATCTCGTATCCCTGGTCCGCGGCCTTATCGACGTTCACTTCGCCGAACCGGTCGGTGATTGCGAGCAGCTCGTCGAGGCTGATCCCGTCTCGCTTGCGGAAGGTGCGCGCCGCCTGCGCCTTGTTGTCCCATGTGGAGACGGCGATGACGGCGCCGCCGAGCTGGGTGTAGAGGCGCATCGCGTACTGGGCGACGTTTCCGAACCCCTGGAGCGAGGCGGTCGTGTCCTCCGGGCGCACGTCGAGGTCCTTGAGCGCCTCGCGCAGGGTGAACACGACGCCGAACCCGGTCGCCTCCGTGCGTCCGAGCGATCCGCCCATCCCGACCGGTTTTCCGGTGATGAACCCGGGATAGTGGCCTCCGCCGAGCGCCTCGAACTCGTCGAGCATCCACAGCATGTGCTGCGCGGATGTCATCACATCGGGCGCGGGGACGTCGTTCACCGGCCCGACGTTTTTCCAGAGCTGGCGCACATACCCGCGGCAGATCTGCTCCTGTTCCTTCATCGACAGGTTGTGCGGGTCGCAGATCACGCCTCCCTTGCCGCCGCCGAGCGGGATGTCCACGCACGCGCATTTCCATGTCATCCACATCGAGAGCGCGCGCACCGTGTCCACCGTCTCCTGCGGGTGGAAGCGGATCCCGCCCTTGCTCGGACCGCGCGCGTCGTTGTGCTGGCAGCGGAACCCGCGGAACACGCGCACCGTGCCGTCATCCATCCGCACCGGGATGCTGAAATGGTATTCGCGCAACGGCTGGCGCAGCAGTTCGCGCGCGCCCTCGTCGAGCGCGAGCAGTTCCGCGACACGGTCGAACTGCGCCTGCGCCATCGCGTACGGGTTGAACCCCTTCTCCGCCATCGTTCCCTCACCATCCCTGGTCGTGATCCGCTGTTGTATCCGGAGCGCCGCGGGGGACGCTTGCGAGCATTCGGTTATGCCTTTGGCTCAGCCGGGAGTAATATCCCGGGTGGCAAAGGAGTCATTCTGACCGAAGCCCGACGTCGTTTTGTCGGGCGAAGGGAAGAAGGTCCGGGTTCGACGAGGGTCGGGGCAACCAGGAAACGCAAGAAACAACCCTCGGATAAACTGGGCCTTCTTCACCCGCCCTCACGCAGACAGACGCGTGAAGCCGGGTTCAGAATGACTCCTCTGCCGCGCGAATGTGCTTCAGAGTCCGGTCCGTGCACGTGGCTGAGGTAACGGCATAACCGGATGCGAGCAAGCGTCCCCACGAAAAAGCGCCCACACGCTCCGCAAATGAAAACGGGTGAAACCGGCTCGTCGCCGGCATCCCCCGCTCGTGCCAAATGTAACAAGCCGGCGAGAGACGGTCAACCGGAGGCCGAGGCGACCGTCACGCGCGGGTTGCGCCGCTCGGACCGCCTCCGCGCCGCCCTGGTCAGACAATCACCCGGCTCGCGTTGTCGAGGTCGTCGCTGTCGAACTCGACGGCGCACAACCCGGGCGCGTTCGTCGCGGCGTTGAACATCCACGTGCGCCCGATCCGTTCGCGCCACGCGCCGGTCCGTTCCGTGGACTCGTGCACGTGACCGTGCAGCGCGAGCAGCGGCTGCCTGTTCTCGATCCAGCGGCGGATCGCGATCGAGCCGACGTGCGGGTCGAGCGGAGCGTGATCGACCGTCTTCCCCTCGAGCCCCGCGTGGTCGAGCGCGGTTTGATACGGCGGGGAGTGGGCGAGCAGGACTGCGCTTCCCGTCTCGACTCCCGCGGTCAGTCGCGCGAGATCGCCGGCGATCGTTGCGAACCGTTCGCGGCGCAAATCCACCGGCACGGTACGCCGTCCCTCCTCAGGCGACACGCAGCCCGGATCGACAAACCGCGACACGTCGTAACGTTCCCAGTCCTTGAGCAGGAACGGCGTCGGCGGCACGTAACTGTACCCGATCACGACCAGCCCGGCAGGGTCTTCGATCACGCGGTCGTGCGCGTAGATCCAGAGCCCGTCGCGCTCGCCGAGTTCGCGGATCGGCCGTTCCACCGCGCGCCCGTCATCGTTGCCGAGGATCAGGTAAACGCGCGGGTACTGTGCGCCGAGCCGGTCGCGGAGGCGAAGGAAACCTGCGAGCAGGAAATCGTGCATGAAGTCGCCTCCGCCGCCGGGCGCGGGCGGGTGGAACCCGTGCGGCATCAGGTCGCCGCCGAGCAGCACGAGCTCCGGCGGATCCTGCTCCAGCCGTTGAAACAGCGCGCGATACCTGCGCGGGCGGCCGTGCAGGTCGGTGACGAATACGCATCGGGCCATCATCCCTCATCCGCGGCCGGTTCAGCGGCCGCCGTCCGTCGCGCCAGCAACGCCGGAACAGCCCCGCCCCTTCTCTCCCGCTCGCACGGCGCCACATCACCCGCTGGAGACCGCGCCGCCGCTCCCTGTATTCTTCAATTACAGGTGTGAATATCGCCAACTGAGACCGGAGGATAGCGATGGCGAGAGCGACGTACAAAGGAGCCGTGCTCGCGGAGAGCGACGAGTTCGAACTCGTCGAGGGCAACGTCTATTTCCCGCCCGACGCCGTGAACATGCGGTACCTGCGGCCGAGCGACACCACCTGTCTCTGCCCGTGGAAGGGCACGTGCTCCTACTACCATGTGGAAGTGAACGGCGCGCGCAACGAGGACGCCGCCTGGGTGTACCCCGATCCGATCCCGGAGGCGGAACGGATCAGAAACTACATCCCCGACAAACGCCGGCAGTTCGCCGGCATCCGCCTCGCGAACGACTGACGGCTCTCGACCACGGAACACATGGAAAACACGGAGGGGCAGCCACGGATTACACTGATTACACGGATTAACATCTGCTTCATGATTGATCATGTCACGTCGGTCCGAATGCGTTCAAACTGTTGGCGTCGGCCTGAGACAGCCTGTGTAATCCATCCGCTTTATCCGTATCATCCGTGGTCGGACTAATCTGTTCTTCAGTGGTTTCCGTGTCTTCCGTGGTCGAAACGTGTGAGGCGCGAGATGCCGGTCACGTACAAAGTCCTGACCCCGCACGACCTCGACACGATCGTGAGTCCGCGCGGTGAGTTCGCCCGCGCCGTGCTGCTCGGGCTGTCGAAGCACGAAAAGAGCCTGCCGTCACGGTATTTCTACGACGACGAGGGCAGCCGCCTGTTCCAGCGGATCATGCATCTCGACGAATACTACCCGACCGGCTGCGAACGGTGCATCCTCGAGAATCACCGTGACGATCTCGCCGACCTGCTCGCGGGCGAACCGTTCAACCTCGTCGATCTCGGGTCCGGTGACGGGAGCAAGACGAACCTGCTGCTCTCACGATTCCTCGAGCGGAGGTTGAGTTTCCGCTACGTCCCGATCGATATCTCCGAGGCCGCGGTCAGCGAGCAGGCGGGCCGTCTCGAGACCACGTGGCCGGAGCTGGAGGTGCGCGGGATTGTCGCGGAATACTTCGACGGGTTGCTCTGGCATTCGCGAGACGGTTCCCGCCGCAACCTCGTGCTCTTCCTCGGCTCGAACATCGGCAACTTCCGCCGCAGCGAAGCGCGCACGTTCCTGCGCACGATGTGGAGCCTGCTTGCCGACGGCGACCTGCTGCTCACCGGGTTCGACCTCAAGAAGAACATCGACGTGATGATGCGCGCGTACAACGACCGCGAAGGGGTGACCCGCGAGTTCAACCTGAACCTGCTGCGCCGGATCAACCGTGAACTGGGCGGCAGTTTCGACATCGGCAAGTGGCGGCACTACGCGACCTACGACGTGTTCTCCGGCGCGATGGAAAGCTACCTCGTCAGCCGCGTGGAGCAGGAGGTCGAGATTCGTGAGATCAACCAGCGGTTTCATTTCGACCCCTTCGAGCCGATTCACACCGAGTACTCGTACAAGTTTCTCGAGATCGACATCGAGGAGCTGGGGGCCGACACCGGGTTCCTCATCGAGGACCAGTTCTACGATGACCGCAAGTATTTTGTCGATTCCCTGTGGCGGGTGGAGAAGCCGATCGCGTGAACCGGGACGTCCCCCGCCCGGCCGCATGGCTCGGGACCCAGGAGCTATCTGTTACCCACATCTTTCCGGAACGCGCATCGCGGTTGGGTTCTGGGGGTGTGACGATGGGTTTGTGGACGAGGTTTCGACCCCGGAAGGGGTCGCGCGTGGATAGCCCCGGGCGTCAGCCCGGGGAACGGCGCGGCGCCAGTAACGGGAACCCCGAAGGGGTGACATATGATTGTTATTATTGAAGATATCTGTCACCCCTTGCCGGGTTGACGGACAACGAATCGAGGGAATCGGGGGCGGATCCGATCGCGGGGCTTACGCCCCGCGCCACCCGCCGTTACCGGAGAGGGACGCTTGCTCGCAAGCGTCCCCGAAGCTCCGGCCCCGACCATGCCCGCGGGGACGCGCCGCAGGCCGTCACCGCGGCTCGTCCACCGGTGTGTGAAACCCGGACTTGCGCTAAGCTGTGCTATGCCCATGCCTGCTGTGCAGGCATGTATCCACCCGGGAAGTTCACCCGCACCGGCGGATCAGCCCGGCCTGCGAGCAGGCACGGGGCATAGCCCGATCTCCGTGCCTGAAACCCGGGACAAGCGCCGGGCCACAGAGCCGCGGATACCGCGCGGGCGCGTGTCAATCCCTCACGATCACAATCCGCGCGCCGGTGCTCGTCGCGCCGACGAGCGCCCACCGCCACCGGTTCTCGCGCGCGAGCCGGTCGAACGCGCCGACGAGGTCGGCGAGCGAGCCGTCCGCAGTCACGTCATAGACAAACCCCGCGCGACGGTCGCCCGCACGGATTTCCACCTGCTTCACGACACCGGTCCGCTGCAGTGCCTGCGCTACGAGCTGAGTCCGGTCGTCGGGGATCCCCTGCACGGTGAGGCTCAGCCAGCGGCCCGCGGTAGTCCCGGTGCGCGACCAGTCGGCGAGGATCGTCGCCGCCGCCTGCTCGGCGGCGTTGCGGCCGGCGTTCCGGCACGCTTCCCGGAACACGATTTCCTCGTGCTGGTCTCCGGCTGACCCGCGCGCGTCGGTCTCCGCGACGACGCGGTATGAGCCCGTGTGCACGGCGTGCAGCTCGACGTACGCGGTCGCGCGCCGGAAGATCCGGCCGGCGGGCTTCTCCAGCGCGGTAACCGTGTAGTAGATCACGTATTCCGCGCCGAGTCCGGCGGCCCAGCCGCTCAGGTCGCGCAGCGCTGCCGGGCTCGAGAGGCCTGTCTCGACGTTGTACCGCGGCGCGTGGATCAGCTCGAACCCGTTCTCGACCATGTAGCTCTCGATCCCGCGGCCCGCGGCGCGGCGGTCGTCCGCAGCGACACCATCGCCGCTGCCCGCGGGGTCGGGGACGACCACGAACCGCGGGTTGCCCTGCTCCGCGCTCAGCACCTTCACCTCGTCGAGGTCGGTGGCCAACGTCTCTCCGACGACCGCGCGGATGCGCACATGGTAGCCCGCGTCGCTCTCGCCTTCGCCGACCACCTCGAACGTGCGCACGTATCCGCTCGCGCTCGAAAGGATCCGGTCCGAGACGAGCGCGAAGTTCTCGACGAGCGTCCGGCTCTCGATCGTCTCGCCGAGCGCGATCGCGATCGCGGTATGTTTCGCGTCCTGCAATGCCGCCTCGCGGGTTTCGCCGTAGCCGTCCGCGACGACTTCGAGCGGCTCATCCGCCGCAAACGCCGCGACCGCAGTCAGCAGCGACGTCGCGAGCGCAACTGCAATCGAACGGTATCTCCGTGTCATCGGTTGTTCCTCCTCGCGCCGGTTCACTCGGTCTCCCGGTAGAACCGGATCGTGTTCGACACGATCGCGGGGTCTTCCGCGAGCTGGATGTTGTACGCGCGCATCGCGTCGTACAGCTTGTACATCAGGTCCTCGGGCGACCCGTCATACCAGACCATGTATTCGGTGACATTCCCCGCCGCCTTCAGCCGTTTCTGGTCGTTGGTCATCTCCTGCAGCGCGTCGCGCACGTTGCGGATCTCCTCGAACCCGAAGTCGGTAAAGATCAGCTTGATTGGGCGGCCGTGTTCCATGTAGTCGCGCCAGAAGCTGGTCGCGATGTCGATCACGCGCGGCATCGCGGCGTTCATCGCCTGGTCGATCGCCGCGCCGACGCTCGCCCCTTCGCTCGACATCGCGAGCGGCTCGCTGAACCCCTGGTTCGAGCCGATGAACTCGCCGGTCATCGCGGAGAAGAGGCCGACGGTGAGGATCACCTTCTTCGTCGTCGCTCCGCCGTAGCTGCCCGTCTCGATCCGCGGCGTGATCTTGACGAAGAAGTCGGCGGGGGTCTGGCGCGCGATCTGCAGGATCGCGTCCTCTTCGCCTTCCTTGCCCGCGGAGCCCTTCTGCAGCGAGAGGAACTGCTCGTCCGCCTCGAGCGCGGACGCTTCGTCGAGGCCGACCGTCGGGATGTTCCGGTCCTCGAAGAACACGCGCACCCGCGTGTAGAACAGGTCACTGTAGTTCATCGCCTCCGCGTCCGCGTTCGGCTTGTCCAGGTACGGCATGATCGTGAACCGGTCGAGCTGCTCGCGCACGTCATCCGCCGACTCGATGATGTTCCAGTCCACGAGCATCTGCTGGAGCCGGTCGCGGTTGATCCGCACGTTCACCGTCACCGACGTCTTGTAGATCGGCTTGTCGTAGTTGTTCTTGTTCACGTAGTAGAAGTCGAGGATCACCTCGTCGCGTTTGACGAGGAACTCGTCCTTGATCTCGTCGAACTTACCGCGCTCCTCCTCTTCACGGAGGACGTTGTGCACGAGCTGGAGCACGGCGTTGTCCATCGCCCGTTCGAATGCGATCGCCTCGCGCTCCTTCTTCTTCTTGATCCCCTCGGCGACGCCGTGCGATGTGACGACCGCGGTGCGCTCATCGACCATCTCGATCTGCGCGAGCGCCTCCGCGGCAAACCCGAGCGCGATCGACGCCGCGAGCGCGATCCCTATCATCAATTTCATCCGTCTCACCGTTACCTCCCCCGTTATCATGTGTATGTTATCCGTGTGCGGAGCGGCCGGGGCGGCCGGTTCGCGCGCCGGGGTGTGCGCGCCACACTGTGACGCGCGGGAAACAGGCCGGTGGCAACGGCGCCGCGCTCGATCGCTTGTCCGGCGCGCGTTTCCGGCTCCATCGACCCGGGCACCGTTCAGTTCAGATGCAAACGGTCTGCCAGATGGATGACCCCGAGCAAAATCACGAGCGTGATCCGGTTGAAGATAATCGGTCCGGCGGTGGAGACGGCGAGTCGCGTCGGCGGATCCGAATCACCGGCGCAGACCCGTGGGTGCGCCGCCCGCACGGCGCGCCGCAGAGCTCATCGCGTCCCCGGCGACGCAGGCGGCCGCCGTTGTCCGAGCCGGACGACGAGAGACGCGCTCGCGCGCGCAAACAGAGCACCGTGCTCGGCGCCCTGTTCGCCGTCGTCGCGCTCCTCTTCTACCTCGGCACACGCGTGTTCGCGCCCGGTTTCGTCGCCCACTTCGAAGGCGGCGAGGGGACGGTCACGGTCAACGGCGTCGAGAGCGGGCGCACCGGTGAACTGATCGAGGTCGGCGCCGGCGACGCCGCAATCCGTGTGCTCCCCGACTCCGCGAACGTGGTCGCGGAGCCGGATGTGATCCGCTACACGTTCAACTATGCGATCGAACCGGTGGAGTTCACGTTCCGCGCGAACCGGCGGATCGATCTCGACGAGGGCCTACAACGATCCGGACCGCCGGCGGATTCCGCCGCGGGCGCACGCGGGCAAGCAACGGAGTGAACACGGATGAAAGCGAAGATTCTCGCACCGCTCACCGCCGTCGTGTTCATACTTGCCGCCTGTTCCGAGCGGCCCGCACCGGAGCCGCCGTACCCGGTGCAGATCGTCGCGCTCCGCGACAGTCTCGCCCGGGAGACGGAGTTCTGGCCCGGGTTCGATCCGTCCGCCGCACCGGTCGCGATCGCGTCCAACGACAGCTCGTGGCTGTTCGGCCATCCGTCCCCGCCGGCGGAATTCGCGGCGCTGGAAAACCGGCCCGGCGCGTTCGTCGCCCGCGGGCGGCGGCCGTTCATCACCGCGAACACATCCGTCGAGCTCGCCGGTGTGCAGACTGTCACGCTGCTGATCGACAGCACCGACCGCGATTCGCTGCGCGGGCACGCGGCCGTTCTCATCCACGAAGCGTTCCACATCTTCGAACAGGAGCGCTTCCCCGCCTGGCAGGCGGATGAGGGCGACCTGTTTCTCTATCCGGCGACCGACATCGACCTGCTCGGCGCGCGGATGCTGGAAACGGAATCGCTCGTGGAGGCGTGCCGCGCACTCGCCGGCGCGGACACGAACGAAACGCTCCGCCGCGCCGGTCACGCCGCACTCGCCCGCGCCCGGTTCGACGAATCCGCGCCGGAGTTCGCCGCCGACTACGTCCGCCGCAGCGAGCTGTACGAGGGGATCGCGCGTTACGTCGAACAACGCGCGCGCGGCGTCGATGCCGGCCGCCTGTTCCCCGGCGATCCGCACTTCCGCGCGGACGAAACCCGGCTGCGCGCGTACGCGACCGGCGCCGCGCACGCGTACCTGCTCGATGCGCTGATGCCGGCGTGGAAACGGAACCTCGCAGCCCGTGCGACGGTTTCGCACGAAACCCCTTCGCTCGCCGGCCTGCTCGCGGGCGCGGTCAAACGTTACGGCGCACTCGCCGACACGTTCCCCGGGGAACTCGCCGATGAGTACCGCCGCCGCGCGTCGGTCGCCGTCCGTTCGCACAAAACCCGCCTCGCGAGCCGGCTCGTGCGCTGGCGCAACGCCGACGGCTACCGGATCGTGATCAAGGCCTCCGCCGCGCCGCTGTTCGCGACCGGGTTCGACCCGATGAACGTGACACGGCTCGCGGACAACCGCCTGTTCCACGACCGCTGGCTGCGGCTGACGAACAACCGCGGCCGCGTCGAAGTGATGAACCAGACCGTGCTCACCACCCCCGCCGGCGAGCATCCGATCTACCACGGCGTGAAACGGCTCGAAATCGCCGGGCTCGACATGCCGCCGGATGTGCAGCAGAGCCGGGATACACTGAGGCTCGAATGGCAGGGTAATTCAATACAACTGACCGGGGCGGCGATCGAAGACTCTTCCGGCAGGATTCGGATCGTGTTGGGGAACCGCTGACGAACACGCGTGTGGGACGGCGGGTGGCGCGGGGCTTGCCCGGGTTTCATGCACCGAGATCGGGCTATGCCCCGTGCCTGCTCGCAGGCCGGGCTGATCCGCCGGTGCGGGTGAACTTCCCGGGTGGATACATGCCTGCACAGCAGGCATGGGCATAGCACAGCTTAGCGCAAGTCCGGGTTTCACACACCGGTGGACGAGCCGCGG
>JAANWZ010000071.1 GCA_018263585.1 Calditrichota bacterium
CCTGCCCCGGGTTTCATACCCTTGCCCTTGACTTTAGTCAAGGATAATCAACAGGCGGACGGGCCGGGGACGCTTGCTGGCAAGCGTCCCCTTTCCTCCGGTTCGGCGCTCGCACGTGCCCCTGTGACAGCGCGCAGCGATGTCGCAGGGTTGATCACCCGCACGGGCGGTACCACTTCGGTGGAAGGCGCCGTGTCAGCGGACGACCGTGACCCGCCGTGTCGCTGACAATCCGCCCCCGGCCGCGCGCAGGAAGTAGCTGCCGGAGGGGAGGGCGGTCGCGTCGATCGCGAACCTGCTCGTGCCGGCGGGAAACGGGCCGTCGCCGAGCACAGCGACCGGCCGCCCGAGCAGATCGTAGAGCGCGAGCCGGACGTTCGCGGGTGCGGGCAGGGTGAACGTGACCGTCGCGGAGCCGTTGAACGGATTCGGGTACACGTCGCCGAGCCGCCACTCGCCCGCTGCGGCCGGGACGCCGTCCACCCCGGTTCCACCCTCGGGCGTGAGCCGCATGAGGAACGGGTCCCCGGGCAGTCCGGGGTTCGGGCTCGCAACCCCGCCGACGATGAATCCTTCGCCGGGGAGCCGATCGATCGCGTACGCCTCGTCCTCGCCTTCCCCGCCGAATGTCTCCACCCAGAGCAGGTCGCCGTGCGGCGTGATCCCGATCAGCAAAACCTGACTTCCCATCGCAAACCGGTTCGCTCCGCCCGCGATCACGAAGTGGCCGCCGGCGAACCGAATATCCTGCGCCCACTCGTTCGCGTGCGGCAGCCCGTAACTGAACTCGTCGAGCAGCGCGCCCTCGCTGTCGGTGCGGACGACGTACACATCCGAGTCGGAGTTGTCGTAGGATGAGCCCGTACGCCCGGCGAACAGGACATCTCCGCCGGGGAGCAGGCGCAGGCCGTACAGCTCCTCGTCGCCCGCGCCGCCGTACGCCTGCTGCCAGAGCATCAGCCCCTGCGCGGTCGTGCGCACGAGCCAGGCATCAGTGCCGCCCGCGCCCATCGAACACGTGAGACCGCCGATCAGGTAGCCGCCGTCGGAGGTTACTTCGAGCGCGGTGGCGCGCTCGCACATCGGACCTCCGTACGTCTGCGACCACACTGTCTCCCCGTCAGGGGTGAGTTTGAGCAGGAACGCGTCCCGCTGCTCGAACGGTGTCGTGCGGGTGATGCCGGAGACGATAATCCCGTCATGGACAGACCGCGCGCGGAACGCGAAGTTGCTCTCCGCCGGGCCGCCGTAGGTCACCGTCCACAACAGCTGCCCGTCCGCATCGAAACGGAGCACGAGCGCGTCCGAGTTCACGAGACCGTCGGGAATCATGTAACCCGCGACGACATAGCCGCCGTCCGGCATCCGGTCCACGCCTTTCGCCTTCTCGACGGCACCGTTGCTGTGGGTCCGTTCCCACAACAGGCCGCCTTCCGCGTCGGCGCGCACGAGATAGAGCTCGCCGTTCGTCGTGTCGCTCGGGTTGTACGAGCCGACCGCGAGGAAGCCGCCGTCGTCCTCACGCACGAGCGCGCGGAACCGGTCGTTGCCGCCCCCGCCGAAATAGGAGACCCACTCGACATCCGGACCGGTCTGCGCGGGCGCCTTCGCCGGGAACACGGCCGCGAGCAGGAGAAGCGCCGCCGGAAGCAGCGGGCGCGGCAGTGCGCGGAGGGGGTGGTGGATGTGCATCGGAGGCTCCCGTCCCGGGACAGACGGTGGTTCTGTTTATGCAACGACTGCTTCACGCGCTTGTCAACTATACGCAAACGGCTCGGCGGATTCCAGCGAAACGGACCGGGAGCATGAGTCCGCCGCGCCGCCGCCTCCCTGCTGGAACGACACGCCTCCCGTGTCATCCTGAACCCGAAGCGCCGTCAGTCGGCGCGCCTTACGTGTCATCCTGAACCCGAAGCGCCGTCAGTGCGGCGCGCCTTACGTGTCATCCTGAACCCCCGCACGTCAGTATGTGCGGGGGTGAAGGATCTGCCTGCAAACACCACCCGTCTCGCCCGTGAAACACCCGGCCCGGGTGCATCCGCTAGATCCCTTCGCTTCGCTCAGGGCAGGCTCTTCACTCGCGCCGCCTGAACAGATACAGACGGTGGCGCGGTTCAGGATGAGATCCGGTGTCCCTTCGATCCACGTGAGACAGCCAAGGCGTACATTACGCGCGGCGGACGGCGATGTAGCTCTTCGGCAGGCCGAGCACGCGTTCGACGTGGATCTCGCAGCCGGGAAACAGCTCGCGCATCTCGCGTTTCGTGAGCAGCCGGATCTGGTCGAGGAACGTGTCCGCGTCTGCGCGCGACCAGTGTTTGATCAGCCCGCGCACGGTGAACCGGAGCAGCGGCCGCTGCCACGACACGGGCAGCCAGTGGATGAAAGGCGTGAGCAGGTGAATCTCGAGCGGGAACTCCTTCGCCGGCGTCTGCACGAACAGCGACCGGCCGACGCGCATCTGTTCGCGCGCGAACCTCCGCTGCGTCTCGAAGTCGCCCAGGTGCTCGATCACCGAGTTCGAGAACGCGATGTCGAAATGACCGTCCGGGAACGGCAGGTCGGTGCTGTCGGCGGGGAGATAGTGGAAGTTCCCCGCGTGCGACTCCTCGATGCCGAGGTTGATGATCGTGATCTGCGGGCGGCAGTCGAGCCAGTCCCAGATCTTCTTCGTGCCGCCGACGTCGCAGATTGTGATCCCGTCACGCGGGCGAAACAGCGCGGCGAACCGCCTCATCCGGTTCCGGCGCGTGAACCGGAACACGAAATGGTAGAACGGGAGCAGCTTGCGGTCTTTGCCGGGTATCGTCGTCGCCATCGAGCGGCCGCCGGTTGCGGATGCGTGTACGGTTTGTGTTTTGCGACCGCCAAGGTCGCTCTCACCGAACTTGGGCGCAACCGGCAGGCCAAAGCCCGCAGCCCGGAGCCGCTCACCGTCAGCTTCGGATCGTGAACATCCGCCCGATCGTTCCGCCGAATCAGCATCGCGCGGTTCATCGGATGGTGCATGAAACCCGGGGCGAGCCCCGGGCCACCCGTTGGAGGAGGGGAACGCTTGCCAGCAAGCGTCCCCGGAGTGCACCGCGCTTGGCAAGCAAGCGCGGGCACGAGTGGGGGTCAGAACAGGCCCGTGGTTGCTCGCAACCGCGGCTGATCCGACGGTGCATAGCGACTATGCAACTGTATGATTATCCTTGACTAAAGTCAAGGGCAAGGGTGTGTGATCCGACGGTGTGTGAAACCCGGGGCGAGCCCCGGGCCACCCGGATCCCCAGACTCCAGACTCCGGACTCCAGACTCCGGACTCCAGACTCCGGACTCCAGACTCCGGACTCCACACTCCTGAGGCCCCGGGCCGGCCTGTCGCCACGGATGTCAAAGAGTGACAATACCCCTGACTCACGCCGGGGAAGTTCGTATCTTCCCGCTGCGAGTAACCGCGAAATCGACCAACTCAGGGAGCGATCCATGTTCGGCTCGATGCAGCAGTATCTCGAGAAGGAACTGGCGGAGATCCGGGACGCCGGCCTGTATAAGGACGAGCGTGTGATCCAGACTCCGCAGGGCGCGGAAATCGACGTGCCGCAGGGCAGGGTGCTCAACTTCTGCGCGAACAACTACCTCGGGCTCTCGTCCGACCCGGCGTTGATCGAGGCGGCGCGCGAGGGGCTGGAGAAGTGGGGGTACGGGCTGTCATCGGTCCGCTTCATCTGCGGCACGCAGAGCGTGCACAAGCAGCTCGAGGACCGGATCTCCAAGTTCTTCGGGTTCGACGACACGATCCTGTTCTCCTCGTGCTTCGACGCGAACGGCGCCCTGTTCGAACCACTGCTCGGTCCGGATGACGCGGTGATCTCCGACCAGCTCAACCACGCGTCGATCATCGACGGGATCCGCCTGTGCAAGGCGCAGCGCTACCGGTACCAGCACTCGGACATGAACGACCTCGAGGAGAAACTGAAGCAGGCGCAGGAGCAGCGGTTCCGGCTCATCTTCACCGACGGCATCTTCTCGATGGACGGCGACATGGCGAACCTGCCGGGGATCGTGGAACTGGCGGAGAAACACGACGCGCTCGTCGGAGTGGACGATTCGCATGCGACCGGGTTCATCGGCGAGGGCGGCCGCGGCACGCCGGAGCATTTCGGCGTGCTCGACCGGATCGACATCATCACGTCCACGCTCGGCAAGGCGATGGGCGGCGCGAGCGGCGGGTTCTGCACCGCGCGCCGGGAGATCGTGGACATCCTCCGCCAGCGCGGGCGGCCGTACCTGTTCTCCAACACGCTCTCGCCGGTGATCTCGCATGCCTCGATCCGCGCGTTCGACCTGATCGACGAGTCGCGCGACCTGATCGAGAAGCTCGCGCGCAACACCGACTACTTCCGCAAGCTGATGAACGACCTCGGGTTCGACATCAAACCCGGCGAGTCGCCGATCATCCCGATCATGATCCATGACGCGCCGAGAGCGCAGCAGTTTGCGAACCGGCTGCTCGAGGAGGGAATCTACGTGATCGGTTTCTTCTACCCGGTGGTGCCGAAGGGCGAGGCGCGGATCCGTGTCCAGCTTTCGGCTGCGCACACGCGCGAGCAGCTCGACACCGCGATGCGCGCGTTCGAAAACGTCGGCCGCGAGCTCGGCGTGATCGGGAACGGGGCGTGACGCGGTTCCGGTTGTGCACCGGCCGCCGTTGCGATAACATGAGGTCTGCGATGCAGAAGAACGTGATCCTGTCGCTCGCGCTGCTCCTGCTCGCCGCCGGGTGCGGAGAAGACAACGCCGCGAACGTGGAGGAATCGCCGGGCACGCTGGAGATCCCGGAGGGCCGGCTCACGATTGCAGTCGACGGGGTGAACGTGAGCGTGCCGATGATTGCGAACCGCGACCTCGACGCCGTTCATCCGGACGTGGACCGCGCTCTGCTTGTTGTTCCTTCCGGCACCCGGGAGATCGTTTACCCGTACGGCCTTGCCGCCGATCTCGCCGCGGAAGAACAGGTCGCCGGGACCACGCTCATCTTCGGGTTACAGTTTCTCGATGACTGCGATGTGGTCATCAACGAGCCCGGCGACGACGTGCTCTACTGGGGGCAGGACAAGTGGTCGTACGGGTACGAGAACGATGTGATCGAAGTGGACGGCCGGTCGGTGCAGGTGAGTAGTTTCAGCGTGATCGACTCCGCGATTACGCGTGTGCTCCGCGCGTGTCCGAACCTGCGCGCGCTGATCATGACCGGCAACTCCGCCGGCGGCACCGGCACACACCACTATGCCGCCGCAACAGCGCTGCCCGAACAGTATCCCGACGTCGGCTTCGGGTTCGTCACGCAGAACGCGGTCACGTGGCTCTACTTCACCCCGGAGCGGATCGTGCCGGGAACCGACTCCGAGTTCGCCGTGCCGCCCGCCGACAGCATTGAGAGCTGCCCGCGATATGACTTGTTCCCGTCTGGAATCGTTGACCCGCCCGACTACTTGAGCCGCTACGACGATGAGCTGATCCGGCAGCGCTACCGGGATCGGTTCGCCGTCTATCTGATCGGGAGCGGGGACGACACGGACTATGACAACTGCCGGCTCCTGCTTCAAGGGGAAGACAACCTCCACCGCTGCATCAACTATTACGCCTATCTCGAGTACCTGTTCGGGGACGCGATCCATGAAACCCAGCACCTCGAAGTGATTCAGGGCGCCGGGCACGCGATCCGGCTGATGATTCCGTCCGACGCCGCCCGCTACGCGCTGTTCCACTGGATCCCGGGGCAGCGGTACGGGTTCGAGGGGTAGGAGCTACATGTCCTCAACCGTAAACGGGCCGCCGTCATCGAGCTCCGATTCGAGCGCGTCCCAGGTGACGAACCGGACGCCGGGAAACTCATCCTGCAACGCATCGACGACCTCCGGGTCGCCGTCGGTGAAGAACAGCGGCAGCTCCTGCGCCCACGGCCGGCGGCGCAGCGTGCGCGCGGTTTCACGGCCGTCCTCCGGGAGCCGGCGCAGCGAGATTACGAACGCGTCCGGGGCGGTCCTCCGCAGCCCCTCCGTGGTCGTGAACCCGGAGATCACCTCGTGCCCCCACGTGCGCAACTGCTCGGCAAGTCCGCGCCGCTCGCCGTCATCCCAGTGAAACAGCGCAATCCGCATCGTCGCCTCCAGCCGTTGCGGTGTCACGTCCCGTAGTTATTCTCTGAGGGAATCTCGCGTGCGAGAATCCTACCGGCCCGCATCCGCGCGGGCAAGCTGCGCACCGCACCCTGGCCGCATGGCCGGTACACGGATGAGACATTTTCCAAGAACCAGTATAGGTCTGTGGATGGCGTTTCGACCCCGGCAGGGGTCGCAGGTGAATAGCCCCGGGCGTGAGCCCGGAGAACTGCACGGCGCCAACAATCGGAACCCCGAAGGGGTGGTACATTATTGTTATTATTGAAGATACCTGTCACCACTGCGGGGTTGACGGAAAACGTATCGGGGGAGGGTCGGGGGCGGCTCCGATCCCGGGGCTGACGCCCCGCGCTATTCAGATGTCGCCGCTTCGCGGCTGAATCACTGATCATCATCCGCTGCTCCTCCTTTACCCATGCGACATGCGGGAGACGTGGGTAAGAGACGGGTCTTCGGACTCGGGTCTCGTATCCCCTGCGCCGCCGCGCTCTGTCCAGGACCTACTCTACCACCCGGCCGTCCACGCCGGCAACCGTGCGCGGTCGATTCGCGAGCTTGCCGGCGGGTGGGCGTGCGCGCGACATCAAGTGGCGGCCGGGACTGCGGGATTTCGTGCTCCGCCCGGTCTCCCGGGGAGACCGGGGGTCAGAGGATCCACGTGTACCCGAACACGATCGCGACGCCGATGTGGATGAACATGATGATGAACATCACGAGCGCGAACGGGCGGTGGATCACGTGCCAGTGGTGGAGGGTGTTGTGCGCGACGGTGAGGAACGCGCGGCGCCGTGTGAGCAACGCGCGGCGGCGGGCGAGCGCGACGATCTCGCGCAGCAGTTCGCGCTCGACGCCGGTTTCACGGCGCAGCCGGCGCAGCAGCGCGCGCGTGCGAAACGGCCGCGTCAGGTCCTGCGCGATCCACGCGAACACCGCGCCCAGCCCGCGCGCGAGTTCACGTCCGCCCGCGGTGAGCGCGCCAGTCACCTCCGCGACCAGCGCGTCGCTCACCCCGGGCAGTTCGCGCATCTGCTTCGCCCAGTGCTCGTCCATCGCGTCCAGTTCGCGTTCGCTCAACTCCTGCCCGGAGAGCGAGCGCGGAATCTGCAGGTAGATGTAGCGGCCGAGCACGCCCGAGAGCCCGACCGCGACCATCGACCAGTACGAGATCGAGACGATCCCGCCGAACTTGAACGTCGAGTGGAAGGTGATCAGCAACGGGCCGGTGACCCCCATCCAGATGTGAATGTCGAGCCAGTGGCTGAGCTTGCCGATGTTCTGCAGCGCGCGCATTCGTTTGCGCGGGATGTAGAGCAGCATCAGCAGCATGAGCAGGCTGCCGATCATGCCGAGCCCGTGCCCGATCTCGCCGCCGGACTTCCAGTCTCCGTGCTGTTCCATGTGCGGGCGCTCGCTGCGCGGGGCGGCGTAGTAGTCCCGGCCGCTGACCGCGATCGACACCACTGAAACGATCGTCGCCGTGAACAGGGCGATCATCAGCACGCGGTGGCCGGTGGAGGGCTTTTCAGATCGGGTCGGCATCGGTGCGCTGTCAGCTCCCTCGTGTCAGCCGGATCGCCGGATGTGTCGTCGCGGGCGCGAGGCGGCGGTGTCACACAGCACCGTCAGATTTCGAGATCCTTCACGGCGCCGGCCTGAAACAGAAAACGGCCCGGCCGGCTTGTTCAGGATGACACATTTGCGCCGGTCTGACACTGAAAACGGCCCGGCCGGCTTGTTCAGGATGACACAGTGTGGCGGCGCGGATCAAAACC
>JAANWZ010000072.1 GCA_018263585.1 Calditrichota bacterium
CATCCGCCGGTGAATGGGAGCAACAGGCCCGTGGTTGCTCGCAACCGCGGCTCATCCGCCGGTGAATGGGAGCAACAGGCCCGTGGTTGCTCGCAACCGCGGCTGATCCCTCGGTGCATGAAACCCGGGGCGAGCCCCGGGCCACCCTGATCCCCAGACTCCGGACTCAGGACTCCAGACTCCTGAAGCCGCGGGCCACCCGTCGCGACTGTGTCGCGTCAGAAACTCCCCGCCTCCGGGCAAAGTTCCAGCGCCGGCGGCCCGTTTCCGCGCGCCGAGACCGTCGCCGGCGAGGGACGACGCGTGCAAACGGGGAGCGGCTCGGACGGCTCGCATGAGAGCCCGGTTTCGGACGAAGATGCGGGTTTCGCTTGCGCCGGGGCGCGGGGGGGTCTAATCTGTAACAGGCCGCGACCGGGTTCACTGGAGCGTCAGCAACGATCAGATCGGGCGCAGCACGGCCCGTACCTTCTCACTCGGGCGCCGACGGACCCCGCTCGCGGACCACGCGCGCGGGGGGCCGGTTCACGAGACGAGCCGGCCCCCGTGATTCGACCCGGCATCACTCGCCCGTTCCGCCACTCGTGTACCGTTCCAGCCAGCGCAGGTGACGCGCGCGCTCCTGATCGATCTCCTCGGCCGGCAGCTCCGGGTGGTTTTCCAGTGTGACGAGGAACCGCTCGCGCCGCTCCAGTTCGTCCTCGACCTCCGATCGCAGCTCCCGCTCCGCTTCGCCGTCCGCCCGCGCACGCTCATCTCTCAGCCACTCGATGCTGTTCCGGCACGCGGAGATCTCCCGGTCGCGCAGCGTGGAACGCGCCGACAGCGCCTTGCGGAACCGGGTGACGACACGCAGCAGCGCGAGCAGGAGGATGATGATCGCGACGGTGAGGAAGAAGTCCATCGGGCTCAGAGGAGTTCGTGAAACGCCTGCAGCGCGCGTTCGACGCCCCCGTCATCGACGTCGAGGTGGGTGACGAGCCGCATCCGGTCCGGGCTGAACGCGATCACGCCGATCCCGCGCGCGGCGAGCGCCTCCATCAGCTCGAACGCGCGCCCGTCGAGGAAGTTGAGCCACACGATGTTCGTGTGCACGCCCTCCAGGTCCACCTCGACGTTGTCGTGGCGGTTCAGTTCTTCCGCGAGCCGACGCGCGCGCCGGTGGTCATCGGCGAGCAGCTCGCGGTGATGCTCGAGCGCGTACAGCGCCCCGGCAGCGATGATCCCGGCCTGCCTCATCCCGCCGCCGAGCCGTTTCCGCCACCGGTGCGCCTCCTCAATCATCTCCGCGGAGCCGGCGATCGCGCTCCCGACCGGCGCGCCGAGCCCCTTCGAGAAACAGACTGCAACCGTGTCCGCATGCGCTGACCACTCCGCCTCCGGCACACCGCTCGCGACCGCGGCGTTGAACAGGCGCGCGCCGTCGAGGTGCGTCCGCATCCCGCGTTCGACAGCGAGCGCGCGCAGGTCCTTCACCGTGTCGAGCGGCCACACCGATCCGCCGCCGCCGTTCGACGTGTTCTCGATCTCGATGATCGCCGACGGCGGGAAATGGTGATCCTCCGGGCGCAGGCGCTTCTCCACGTCCGGCCGCGTGAAGATCCCGCGCTCGCCGGGCAGCGGATGCAGTTGCGCGCGGGCGATGATCGACGGCGACCCCGCCTCGTGGTTGAAGATGTGCGCCTTTTCGCTGCAGAAGATCTCGTCGCCGGGCTTCGCGAGCACCGCGAGCGCGATCTGGTTCGCCATCGTTCCGGACGGCACATACAACGCCCGCTCCTTCCCGAGCAGCTCCGCGGTGCGCTCCTCGAGCCGGCGGATCGTCGGGTCCTCGGCGAACACGTCATCGCCGACCTCGGTCTCGGCGATCACGCGCCGCATCTCCCGCGTCGGTTGCGTGACTGTGTCGCTGCGCAGATCAACGGAGAACATCGGTCCGTCCTCGCTTACACCGTCCCGGCCGTCACTCCATCAGCCCCTGGTACACGACTCCCGCGCGCAGCACGAATGTGCGCAGGTCGCCGAGCACGCCTGTTTCCGCCTCGCTGCCGTTAGGAATCAGCAACCCCGCCGAACCGTACGCGGTCAGTTCGCCGTCGATCACGTACGAGCCGCCGAACCCGAGCTGCGTGAACGTCAACTCCACCGGGTCCTCGAAACGGACACGCACCCCGGAGCGGACCCGGATCCGGTCGTCGAGCTGCAGGTGGAGCGCGAGCCCTGAGCTGACGAGCGGAGAAACGTGATCGGTTTTCCCGTCGCCGGCGCGGATCTTCTCGCCATCGACACGGATCATCCCGGCGTTCGCGTACAGCGCATCCACCTCGAGCGCGGCGAACTTGAGGTCCCAGCCGATCCCCGCGCGCACGGCGGGCGCGCCGCGGTACTCGAGGTGTGTCTTGTCGCGCTTGTAGCCGACGTTCACCGGGCGTTCGACGGTGTACTTGCCGATGCCCGGCGTTTCCACCGCAATCCCCCAGCGCAGCACTCCCTGCCGGTAGCGGATCCCTGCGCGCGCAAACCAGACCGTCGGCTTATAGACCGTGTCCTTTTCGGCCTCGGATGTGAGCGCTCCCTCGTGTGCGGAGCCGAAAATCGCCCCGAACGAGAGCCCGGCGGTCAGGTTCCCGGTGAGCTGGTGCGCGTAGGTCGCGGTGATTTCGTTGAACTTCGCGCGGTCCACAACCTCGGCGCCGCTGTACGTGGCGGTCGCCCGGTACGCGTTGCGCGGCACGTACGCGAGCGCGAGCGCGCTGCCGCGGAAGCTGTACAGGTACCCGATCATGCCGACGCTCGCGCGCCACGGGTCCGGCGACACCTGCGACTGCGTGCTGAACGCGCCGCGGATCGAACCCTCACCGTACAACTCGTGGTGATCGACCACGATTCCCGCCGGGTTCGCCCACAACGCGGCGAGGCCTTCGTCGAGCGAAACTCCGGTCGCCGCGTTCGCCGTCGTCAACGCGTGCCCGGCCGACAGGTACGGGTCGAGCAGCGTGATCTCGCGCGCGCCGGCGGACAGCGGCAACAGCAGCGTGACGAAGAGTATCGCCGGGAGATAAGTGCGCCTCATGGTGCTGGCTGTATCAGTGGTTCCTTGTCATGCGTGTCGGTTGTTCGCGGTTCACGCCGGACCCGATGCGCCGGTCAGTGTACGCGCTTTCGTGTCATCCTGAACCCCCCGCACGCCAGTGTGTGCGCCTCCCGTGTCATCCTGAACCCCCCGCACGTCAGTTTGTGCGCCCCCCGTGTCATCCTGAACCCGAAGCGGCGTCCGTTTGCCGCGAAGGGTGAAGGATCTACCGGACACTGAGCTCGTTGGTCTTGTCAAACCACCCGCGGGAATTGCTTGCCGGTAGATCCTTCACTGCGCGCGGCTTGCGCCGCGCTTGTTCAGGATGACACTCCCACAGGCCCGCGGTTGCTCGCAACCGCGGATTCGAGTCGGTTGTGTTCATCATCGCTTGATCACCCGCGCGGGCAAGCCCGCACGGCCGGTACAGCCCGCCCCCAGCCGCCGGGATCACCCGCGCGGGCAAGCCCGCACGGCCGGTACACGGATGAGACATTTGTTCCCAGAACCAGCTTAGACGGCCGCGCGGTTCAGGATGACACTGTTACAGGCCCGTGGTTGCTTGCAACCGCGGCTCATCCACCGGTGTGTGAAACCCAAGGCAAGCCCAGGGCCACCAGCCCACTCGCTATGAACTGGCGCTACAACGTGAACCGTTCCACGTAGATCAGCTTGATCGATCGGCCGATCCCGCTCGTCTCCGCGCTCGTGTTGAGCAGATCGTAGAAATCGACCTGGATCGCGAGCGACTGCGCGAACGCGAACCGCGCGCCGGCGTTCAGGTAGCCGTAATCGCCCTCGCCGAACCCGTCGTCCGCCTTGTTGTCGTCGAGCGCGAGATCGTATTCGGCGAGCAGCACGAGCTGGTCGTTGAGGCTGAAATCGACGCCTGCGAACCAATCCCAGCCGCGCTCATTCTTGTCCTCGATCGCGTTGAAGTTCACACCGGCGTGCGCGCCGAACCGGCCGAAGTTCGACGTCCAGTTCCGCGAGAGCACGGCGAACCCGCCGGGAGCCTTGTACAGATAGCGCTCAGCGTCCGTGTCCCACATCCCCTGTCCCTGCATCTGGAACCCGAACGTGAACGCCGGCAGTGACATCGACTCCTCGATCAGGCGGTACTTCACGATCACCCCCGGCAGCTCGTTGCCGACAGGGTCACGGTAGCCGAGCAGCCGCTCGCCGCCGTAGGAAACGCCGAACATGAACCGGTGGAACAGCCCGACGGAGACTCCTGCGAGCAGGCCGCCCTCGCCGTACGCGCGCACGTCGATTCCGTACTGCCCCTGCTTGAGCGTGCCCGCGGTCGGGTTGACCACGAGATCGAGCAGCTCGAGGCTGGTGATGTCGTCGGCGACCTGGCCGTGCCCGGCCGCGAGTGGAAGCAGAGCGAGCAGCACGATCAGCGCCGCCCGTGTGAACCCGTTGGCGTGTCGCATTTGGGCACTCCGTTGCTTGGCACGGCGGCGCGCTGTCGTTGCGCCGCCCGGACGCGTGGAATATAGCACCTGCGGGAGAGCGCGAACACCCGCGCCGCTCGATCAGCCCGTTTCCCCGCGATCGAACTCGATTTCGCCGCCGCGCTGCTCCGTGTCGAACTCGCCGTGCCAGTACACGCGCCGCCCGCGCACCCAGGTGCCGACCGGCACGCCGGTGACACGCCTCCCGTGCCACGGGCTCCACCCGCATTTCGTCACCTGGTTCGCGTCGAGGATCGTGTGCTCCGCGTTCATATCGACGAGCACGAGGTCGGCGTCGAAGCCCGCTTCGATCCTACCCTTGCGCGGGATGTTCCAGACACGGGCGGGGTTCTCGCACATCCAGCGCGCGACGTCCTGCAGCGAACAGTGGCCCGCGTTCACAAGGTCGAGCAGCAGCATCAGCGAGTTCTCCACCGCCGGAACTCCGGATGGAGAACCGGGATACGAGCGATTCTTCTCACTCAGCTTGTGGGGCGCGTGGTCGGTCGCGACCAAGTCGATGTCGCCGTCGAGCAACGCCTCCCACAGCGCTTCGTTGTCGTCGCGGGTCTTGATCGACGGGTTCACCTGCACGCGCGCCCCGAGCCGCGCGTAGTCATCGACGTGAAACAGCAGGTGGTGCGGGCACACCTCCGCGGTGACAAGCTCGCCCGCCTCCCGGATCAGCGGGATCTCGTCCGCGGTGGACACGTGCAGCACGTGGAACCGGTGCTCGTGGCGCACGGCGAGCTCGATCGCGCGCCGCGTCGCGATCACAGCCGCCTCGCGCGAACGGATCCGCGAATGCACCGCGACTTCCCGTTCGCCGGCGAACCGTTCGGCGTTCACGCGCACCGTCGCCTCGTCCTCGCAGTGCGCGCAGATCGGCAGCGCCGTTTCCGCGAAGATCGCCGCGAGCGCCGCCTGTTCATCGACGAGCAGCTCGCCGGTGCTCGAACCGATGAAGATCTTGATCCCGGGCGTGCGTTCCGCGCGGTTCAGCTCTTCGATGTTGTCCGGCGTCGCCCCGATGTAGAACCCGTAGTTGACAACGGACTTCGAGGCGGCGAGTTCAAGCTTCTCATGAAGCCGCGCGACGGTCGTCGCCGGCGGGTTCGTGTTCGGCATCTCGAGGAAGCTGGTCACCCCGCCGCGCGCGCATGCAACGCTCCCGCTGTGCAGATCCTCCCTGTCCGTGAACCCGGGCTCGCGGAAATGGACCTGGTCGTCGATCACGCCCGGGAGCATGTGCAGGCCGGAGGCGTCGATCACCTCGTCCGCGCGCGTTGACCGCGCCGCGTCCACGGACACGATCCGCCCGTCTTCGACGAGCACATTCGAGCGGACAGTCTCCCCGGGAAACACACAGGTCGGATCGCGAAACAGGGTGCGCATCAACGGTTTCCGGTTGCGTGGCAAGCTCGCCCGCCCCGCGGCGGGCCGGCGCAAGGTACGAAATCGCCGCAACCGCCGCAGGGAAACACTCCGGCCAGCGTGAGCCCTGCTGCAACGGGGCAACGGGTTCGCGGCCTTGTCGCGGCCCCGCCGGCGAGGTACTTTTCCGACTCCGGAAGGCGGAGCGTCCGCTCCGGAACGTGAACGGTCACCGTGTGTTTGAGAGATACGATGACATTGCAGATTCAGTTCGAGAACGGCGGTGCGGTCGAAGCCGCCGAGGGCGCGCTCCCGGCGGACTTGTTCGACGACGCCGGCGTGAACCCGAACCGCGTGATCGCGGCGAAGATCGACGGCCAGATCATCGAACTCGACCGGCCGATTCCCCATTCCGGCACGCTGCGTTATCTGCCGAAATGCGACGGGAAGAAGCCGTGCCCGCCGGACTCGCTGCATGTGCTCCGCCACACCGCCGCACATGTGATGGCGCAGGCGGTGATGCGCATCTTCGAGGATGTTGAGTTCGCGATCGGACCGACGATCGAGGACGGCTTCTACTACGACTTCGACCTCGAACACCGGCTCAGCGAGGACGATTTCCCCGCGATCGAGGCCGAGATGCGGCGGATCATCGAGGAAGACTACCCGGTCGTGCGCCGCGAAGTGAGCGAACGCGAGGCGTGGTCGATCCTCGGCGAGCAGCGCGCGCGGTTCAAACGCGAACTGCTCGAGGGGCTGACCGGCGAGCGCATCAGCTTCTACACGCAGGACGATTTCACCGACCTCTGCCGTGGCCCGCACCTGCCGAGCACCGGCCACATCGGCGCGTTCAAGCTGCTCAGCGTCGCCGGAGCGTACTGGCGCGGCAGCGAGACGAACCCGATGCTGCAGCGAATCTACGGCACCGCGTTCTTCACCGAAAAAGAGCTGAAGAAGTACCTCAACCAGCTCGCGGAGGCGAAGAAACGCGACCACAAGAAGCTCGGCGCGAAGCTCGACCTGTTCATGTTCGACGCGAGTGGTCCCGGGTTCCCGTTCTGGAAACCGAAGGGCGAGCGCCTCTACCGCGCCGTCGAGGATCTGATGTACGAGAAGATGGCGGAGTACGAGTACGACATGATCCGTACGCCGATGATCCTCAACGAGCAACTGTGGCGCGAGAGCGGCCACTGGGACCATTACCGCGAGAACATGTATTTCACCGAAATCGACGAGCGCTCGTTCGCGGTCAAGCCGATGAACTGCCCCGGCGGCACGCGTGTGTTCAGCTCCGGCTACTACAGCTACCGTGACCTGCCCGTGCGCCAGGGCGAGTTCGGGCTCGTGCACCGCCACGAGAAATCCGGCGTACTCTCCGGCCTGTTCCGCGTGCGCAACTTCCAGCAGGATGACGCGCACATCTACTGCACCCCGGCGCAGGTCGTCGATGAGATCCGCGGCTGCCTCACGATGGTCCGCGATGTCTACGACCGGTTCGGGTTCGACCGTTACACGTTCGAGCTCTCCACGCGCCCGAACAAGAGCATCGGCAGCGACGAACAGTGGGCGATGGGCGAAAGCGCGCTGCTCGAGGCGCTCGAACAGCAGGGTATCGAGTACGACCTCAACCCCGGCGAGGGCGCGTTCTACGGGCCGAAGATCGATGTCCACATCCGCGACGCGATCAAACGCATGTGGCAGTGCGGCACGATCCAGGTCGATTTCTCGATGCCGGAGCGGTTCGACCTCACCTATATCGACGAGCACGGCGACAAGGTGCGGCCGGTGATGATCCACCGCGCGATCTACGGCAGCTTCGAACGATTCCTCGGGATCATCATCGAGCACTTCGCCGGCAGGTTCCCGAGCTGGCTCGCGCCCGTGCAGGCGGTCGTGCTCCCGATCTCGTCGGACAAGTTCGGGGAGTACGCCGGCCAGGTATATCGCGAGCTGAAACGGGCCGGCGTCCGCGTCGAGGTGGACGGTCGCAACGAATCGCTCAACAAGCGCATCCGTGACCAGCAGAAGCAGTATGTGCCGTACATGCTCGTCGTCGGCGAGCGCGAGCAGGAGAGCGGCACGGTCAACGTGCGCCGCCGCGACGGGAAGCAGGCGCCGGAACTGATCTCGGTCGGGGAGTTCGCGCGCATGTTGCGCGAGGAAAGCGAGCGCCGTCTGCTCGAGCTCACGATCGGCGCGCCCGAGACCGAACCGGCCGGCGTTGGCTGACGGCGGTCGCGGGTGGCCCGGGCTTGCCCCGGGTTTCATCCACTTCCTCGTGCCCGCGCTTGCTTGCCAAGCGCGGCCGGCTGGCGGCTGGCGGGTGGCGACCTCTGACATCTGACATCCGACGCCCGTCCCCCGGCCGGGGGCAACCCCTCCCGAACCGCGCTCGACGAGTGTCTTTTTCTGCTCCCGGCGCGTTCCCGGTTCGACCCGCGGCCGGAACACGGTATATTCGAACGGTGCGCTGCCCGGGGAAATCCAAGGAGGGGGATAAGATGGGAAAAGTGCTTTCTGCGCTCGTCTGCGTGGCGGCGTTGCTCGCGGTGCAGTCACCGCACGCGGCGCTGTTGCGGCAGGGAAACACGGTCGTGATCGCGCAGTCGGACACGCTCGCCGAAAACCTGGTCATCACCGGCGAGTCGATCAACCTGTACGGGACCGTGCTCGCGGACGTGCTCGCGGCGGCGCGCAACTACAGCCAGCACGGCGATGTCGCCGACAACCTGTTCCTCGCCTGCCAGAACGCGGACATCAACGGCCGCGTCGGCGGCGACATCCTCGCGTTCGCGCAGACGGTGAATGTGAAGTCCGACACGACCGGCGACGTGCGCGCGGCGGGGCAGACGGTGAACGTGTACGGGTTCGTGGACGGCGACCTGTTCACCGGCGCGCAGACTGTCTGGGTCGGTCCCGACGCGGAAATCGCGGGCGATCTCTATGTCGGCGCAGCCGATGTCACCGTGTTCGGAAACGTGCGCGGCGACCTCAAGGGCGGAATGGAGTCGCTCACGATCGGGGGCGCGGTGGACGGCAACGTCGAGGCCTGGTGCGACCGACTGATGTTCACCGGCGACGGCGTGGTCCGCGGTGACCTCGACTACCACGCGGAAGAACCATCCGGCGAAGACTACGCACAGCGGGTCTCAGGCGCGATCAGTTTTCACGAGATCGTCGAGGACGGCGATGAAGATGGTGACGGGCTCGGCGTGTTCATCGGGTTCCTCCTGCTCGTGACCGCGCTGATAACCACGCTGCTGCTCGTGCTGCTATGGCGCAGCGGCGTCACCGGAGCGGTCACCGCACTCGATCGCAACACCGGCGCGAGCATCGTCGGCGGCCTGCTCGGGTTCGCCGCGATTCCGGTGCTCGCGGTGCTCGCGTTTCTGCTCGTGATCACGTTCCCGGTCGGCGGCATCCTCCTCCTGCTCTACCCGGTTCTCCTCTATCTCGGCTGGATCGTGTTCGGGGTCTGGCTCGGAAGGACGCTGCTGAACGCGCTGTTGCGCCGGGAAGTGTCGTTGCTCGTCGCCGGCCTCGTCGGCGTGCTCCTGCTCGGCATCCTCGCGTACGTGCCGTGGGTCGGCTGGATCATCGCGCTCGTCGCGATCGTCATCGGGCTCGGGATGATGCTCGTGCAGTTGCACAGCATGCGGCTCGCCCGCGTCGAATAGTCCGGACCGGGCTCGCGCGAACAGGCCCGCGGTTGCTTGCAACCGCGGCTCTTCTGACGGTAGATGA
>JAANWZ010000073.1 GCA_018263585.1 Calditrichota bacterium
CACGACCGCGGCGACCGGGCGGGAAACCTGTGAATCAAGCGCCATCAGGGCTCGCCTGTGGCCCCCATCACTCGTGCTCGCGCTTGAGGCCCCCATCACTCGTGCCCGCGCTTGCTTGTCAAGCGCGGAGTCATCGAATATCCCCGGCGAATGGGAACCCCGGTGATGCCCGCGGGGAGCGAAGCTCACCGCGGTTGATGAACCGGTATCTGATCCCTGCGACATCCCGGCTGCGCCGTGCTGTCACAGGGGCACGGCAAATTCACTTGAGGACGGTCCATTACCCTTGTTCCATCCCGGCCTGCAAGCAGGCGCGGGGCATAGGTCGGGCCGGTGGCCCCATCACTCGTGCCCGCGCTTGAGGCCCCCATCACTCGTGCCCGCGCTTGCTTGTCAAGCGCGGAGCGTGCGAACACCGGGCGCACCTATCCCGCCGAAGGCAACGGCGCGGGCTACGAGCGCACCCCGGCCGCCTGGCCGTACCGGAGATTGAACAAGCGGCTGCGGCGGACGATGACAGAGAGCGCGAGCGAGTTGAGGATGTTCTCGGCGGATTCGCTGCTCGACGGCAACGCGATCGGCGCGCGCCCGCCGATCACGACCGGCGCAGACTCCATCCCGCACAACGTGACCATCGCCTTGTACGTCGAGTTGCCGACGTGGATGTTGTTCGCGATCAGCACATCCGCCGGGCCCTGTTCGATCCGCTCGATCGGCAGGCACGGAATCGCCTTCGCGCGCAGCGCCCGGTCGAGCCGGATCGGGCCCTCGACGCACACGCTCGGGTCGCCCTTTTCGAGAAAGTACTTCGAGATCAGCGACTCGGCGATCGTCGTCGGCGACTGCACGGTCGGGTCATCCTCGAACGCGAGCAGCCCGACACGGACCGTCTCGCGCCCGAGAATCCGCGCGAGCAGCACCGCGTTTTCGATTATCGCGATCCCCTGCTCGACGGTCGGGTCGGGGACGAGGCCGACATCCGAGACGAGGAACAGGCCCGGTGGATCGGTGCGCTGCATGACACCGATCAGCGACAGGAACTCCTCCCGCCGGCGGAACCCGGATACGCGGGCGAACAACGCGCGGAAAAAGTCCGGCACGCTGATCGCGCCGGGGAGGATGAGGACATCGTCCGTCTCCTCTGCGAACCGGGCAGCGCGCAACACCGCGTCACGGTCCGATTCGACACCGGCGGCGCGGTACTGCGTCGCCGCGAACCCGGCCGCCTCCATCCCGCGTTCGATCGCGTCACTGCGACCGATCACGGTCACGTTCACGAGCCCGGCCTCCGCCGCGAGGTGGACGCCGCGCGCGGTGTGCACGTCCGGCGCGGGCGCGACGACGAGATGCTGCCTGCCCGCCGCGCGCGCGGTTTCGGACGCCCGCCGGCGGATCTCGCGCAGGCTGCGCAGCGGTTGGCGCGCAAGTTCCATGGGTCAAACCCCCGTCGCCGCCCGATTCACCACGCGTAGTCGATCGGGTCCGTGTCCGTCAGCCAGTTCAGCGGGCGCGCATCTCTCAGATACGGCGCGAGCGTGAGCGCGACCGCGAGCGCGTTCTCGCCGTCAACCGCGCTCGCCTCCGGCGGCACGATCGCGAGCGGGATCCGCCCGCCGAGCACGACACGGGCCGCCTGCGCATGGCCGAACTCGGTGAGCGTGAGCGTGAGGATCGAGCGCGTCTGATGGCTGTCAACGATGATAATGTCCGCCTGCCCCGCGACCGGCCCGCTCCAGTCGATGTGTTCGACCGTGCGCGGATCGACCGCCGTGTCGAAACTCATCGGCCCCTCGAGGTCGAGGTCGGGGATCTGTTCGAGGTGTACCATGCTCACGAGGCACTTGCAGTTGTACGTGTGCAGGTCATCTATCCCGACCCGGTCCATCGCGGAGAGCAGCGCGATCTTCGGCCGTTCGATCCCGAGCCCGCGCGCAAGATGGTACCCGTTCTTCATGTGGATCACCATCTGGTCGAACAGCGGCTTCTCCGGACCGATCGCGCCGATGATCGTGAGCGGCTTCGGATAGCCGGGAACGGAGAGCAGGCACGCCCGGCTGATCCCGTCCTCGATCGACTGCCGGTGGTACGGGTTCGCGAGCAGGTGGAAGATCCGGCTGTGCGTGAGGTCGCCGCGCAGAAGCACGTCCACCTCCCCCGACGCGCACCACTTCTGGAGCAGCGACAGTTGTTCGTCCGGGTCGGCCGCGTGATGGATCGAGACGTCCCGGTCGGGGATCATCCCGTGCTCGATGTGCGGGCGGAGTGCGGCCTCGTCACAGATGATCCGCAGCCGCGCCCAGCGCCGTTTCACCGCCGTGAGCCCGACCTGCGCGTAGTGGCTCCAGCCGCGCACGACCACGCAGATCGTCGGCTTCGCGGTGCGCTCGCCGCGGTCGAGCCGCTGCACGAGCTCGCGGATGCTGCTCGCGGTCTCAGGCATCTGTGACTCTGGAAATTGGGGACAGACCCCTATTTTCGATCCCGGCCGGTGTCGGGGCATCCCCTCTCCACCGGATTCTACGACACCCGGTACGTTCGAGAAATCACGGAATCCGGTTATGCCGTTCGCTCAGCCAAGTGCATGGACCGGACTCTGAAGCACATCCGGGTGGCAGAGGCGTCATTCTGAACCCGGCTTCACGCGTCTGTTTGCGTGAAGGCGGGTGAAGAAGGTCCAAGTTATCCAAGGGTCATTTCTTGACTTCGGGGACGCTTGCTCGCAAGCGTCCCCTCTCCTCTACCACCCCCATCAAACTCCGACCTTCCCTTCACTGCGTTCAGGATAAACTTCCCTTCGCCCGACAAACGGCCGTCGGGCTTCGGTCAGAATGACACGCTTGCCACCACCGATATTGCTCCCGGCTGAGCCAAAGGTATAACCGGAACACGGAAAATAGGGGTCTGTCCCTAATTTCCGCTCACCGCCCGGCACGCTTCCTCCAGCGCGTTCAGGTTCGCCGCGACCACCTGCTCAGAATGCTCCCGCGCGAGCGCGGCTTCGACGTGACGGCGCACATCCGCGAGCTCGAACAGCCCGGTGACGCCGACGAGCGCGCCGAGCATCGCGGTGTTCGTCATCGGCCGGCCGAGCTGCGCGAGCGCGATCCGTGTCGCGGGCACGGTCGCAACCCGGCACGCGTCCGGCAGCGACGCGCGCGCCTGTTCGAACTCGTCCGGCTCCGCGTTCACGAGCAGCAGGCCGCCGTCGCGCAACCCGGCGAGCGTGGGCGGGAGCGCGAGCAGGGACGCGTCGAGCACGATCACCACCCCCGGCTCGCGGATCGAGCTGTAGAGCGTGATCGGGCGCGCGTCGATGCGGGTGAACGCCTGGATCGGCGCGCCGCGCCGCTCCGAACCGAACTGGGGGAACGACTGCACGTGCCGGCCGGCGGCGACGCCGATTTCGGCGAGCAGTTTCGCCGCAGTGACCGCGCCCTGCCCGCCGCGCCCGTGCCAGCGGATCTCCACCGGCAGCGTCAGCTCGACCCGTTCGCCGGCACGTTCACTCATCGGATTCCCTCTCCGCCCAGTCGATCAGCCACCTCCAGCGGGCGTCAACTTCCGCCGCGAACCGTTCGACCTCGCCGTCGTCGAGGTGGCTGAACCGTCCCTGCAGGCGGACGTATTCACGCACAGGCGTCGGCTCGCCGGCGTCGAACACGGTGAGCGCCTTTCCCCCGGCGACCTCGACGAGCGGGAACACGCGGCTGGTCACCGCCTTGCGCGCAACGCGGACCGTATTCTGCTCCTCGAACCGCTGTCCCGGCGGGCACGGGGTAAACACGTGCAGGAACCGGAACCCGCGCGTGTCCCGCGCGCGCTCGAGCTTCGCGAGGTAGTCGTCCGGGAACGCCGGCGTCGCGCTCGCGAAATACGGAATCCGGTGCGCGGTCATGATCGCGAGCATGTCCTTCTTCGGTGTCGGCTTCGGGTTCGCGCGCGGCGTGGTTGTCGTCCACGCCCCCGCCGGCGTCGCACCGCTCTGCTGGATCCCCGTGTTCATGTACGCTTCGTTGTCGTAGCAGACGTAGAGCACGTTGTCGTTGCGGTCGGCGGCGGCTGAGACGGCGCCGAACCCGATGTCGAACGTGGCGCCGTCGCCGGCCCACGCGACGACGGTCGTGTCGTGCTTTCCGCGCGCGTCGAGCCCGGCGCGCACGCCCGCCGCCGCGGAAGCCGCCGCCTCGAACGCGATGTGAAGCAGCGGCGCCTGCAGCGACGAGAGCGGGAACGGCCCGTCGATCACAGCCATGCAGCCGGCGGGGATCACGAACACGCAGTTCGGGCCGAGCACGCGCGCCGCCATCTGCATCGCGAGCACGCCGCCGCAGCCGCGGCACGCGAGATGCCCGCCCGTCGGCCCCGAGCCGTCGCAGGCGAGCCGCGTCACGGTCTCCTGTCTCGGTTCTCTCATACGATCAGACGCCTGCTGAAACGCACCACATCCATCAGAAAAACGCTGCGTGACCCTTGACCCAGCCCGATTCGCTGCCGCGCATCGGCCGAACGACGTCATTCTGAACGCGGCTTCGCGCGTCTGTCTGCGTGAAGGCGCGTGAAGAAGGTCCAGCTTATCCGAGGATTATTTCTTGACTTCAGGGACGCTTGCTCGCAAGCGTCCCCCTCCTCTGTCACCTTTGTCGAACTCGGACCTTCTTCCCTTCGCCCGACAAACGGCCGTCGGGCTTCGGTCAGAATGACACGCTTGCCACCCGCGATATTGCCACCCCCAATATTGCTCCCGGCTGGGCCGGAGGGATGGCCGGATGCCGACAAGCGTCCCCCGCTTGAGCATCCGCGCGGGCAAGCCCGCACGGCCGGCACAGCAGCACTCCGGGGACGCTTGCTCGCAAGCGTCCCCCTGATCGGCCCTCTCTATTCCCGCACCTCCACCCAGTTGATCCGGTCGGGCTCGGCGGTGTTTTCGAGCAGCGCGTGGAAGATGCCGGCCGCGGTCTCCGGCAGTATTTCGCGCCCGCCGAGTCCGGCGACGAACCCGCACACCGGCGCGTGCCCGTCCAGCGCCGCCTTCGCCTCGCCTGCGACGGGGCCGCCATGACCGAACGAGACCGCTCGATCGACGACCGCGAGCGGCGCGCCCGCCGGGATGATCTCCCGCAGCGGCCGTGCCGGGAACGGCCGGTACTGCCACATTCTCACCGCTCCGGCGCGCACGCCGCGCCCACGCAGCTCATCCACCGCCGCGCAGAACGAACCGTACGCCGTGCCGAGGCAGAGCGCGACAATCTCCGCGTCTTCGACACGATACTCGTGCAGCGGTTTCAGCTCGCGGCCGGTGAGTTCATGCCACGCCGCCGCGTGTTCAACAATCATCCCGCCCGCTGTTTCCATCGCGCGCTGGATCTTGTACCGCTGCTCCATGAACGAATCGGGGAACATCATCCCGCCGAACGCATGCGGGTCGTCCGGGTCGAGCGAGATCTCCGCCTCCCGCCGCGGGAGGAACTCGTCGATCAACGGTTGCGGCGGCAGTTCGACGCCCTCGACGCAATGCGAGAGCACGAACGCGTCGAGCACGACCATCGCGGGCAGCAACGCCTGCTCGGCGACTTTGAACGCGAGCAGCGTGCTGTCGAACACCTCCTGGTTCGAGCCGGCGTAGAACTGCATCCACCCGGTGTCGCGCTGCGCCATCGAGTCGGACTGGTCGGTGAGGATCGTCCACGGCGCGGCGAGCGACCGGTTCACTTCTCCGAGCACGACCGGCGTGCGCGCCCCGGTCGCCCAGTGCAGCATCTCGTGCATCAGCGCGAGCCCCTGGCTCGAGGTCGCGGTGAACGCGCGAGCGCCGGTCATCGACGCCCCGATGCACGCCGACATCGACGAATGCTCCGACTCCGTCTGGATGAAGCGCGCGTTCATCAGCCCGTCCGCGCAGAACCCGGCGATCTCCTCGACGACCGACGTCTGCGGCGTGATCGGATACGCCGCGATCACCTCCGTGCGCGCGAGCCGGACAGCGTGCGCGAGCGCCTGGTTGCCGGTGATCGCGACCCGTTCACTCGCGGCGTTCATGCACGAACTCCATTATGATCGCGCAGCGCGGGCATTCCTCGACACAGATCCCGCAGCCCTTGCAGATCGAATCCATCACAAGGTAACCGCCCGTTTCCGGGTCGCGCCGGATCGCGCCCTCCGGACAGAAGATCTGGCACAGCCCGCAGCGCGTGCACTTGCCGCACGAGAAGCAGCGGCCTGCTTCGTGGCTCGCGCGGGCGCGCGACCAGCCGAGCTCGATTTCATCGAACCCGGACGGCTTTCCCCCGCGCGCGAGCCGGTCGAGTTCATCGCGTTCGACGTGCGGGAAATAGTCCGGGTTGAGCTCGTCGTATTCGATCACGCGGACGGCGTCCGTGAGCAGGTCAAGCTCTCCGCCGCTCAGGTAGCCGGTCAGCGACGCCGGCCCTCCGCCGACGCGGAACCGGTCGAGCGCGCGGCTGTCCGCGCCGCGCAGCGTGCTGTCGATCGCCATCGCCGCGCGTTTTCCGCTCCCGATCGCGTGCGCGACGGTCCGTTCGGCGCCGGCGAAATCGCCGCCCGCGAACAGGCGTGCGCGCGCCGACTCCCCCCAAGCGCCGGCGTCCGCGAGCACATCACGCAGCTCGCGGTCCGCGGTGAGCGCGCCCGGGTCGGTCTGTTCCCCGATCGCATTGATCACCGTCGCCGCCGGGAGCGTGAAATCGCTGCCGGGGATCGGCGCCGGGCGGGCCCGGCCGGAGGCGTCCCGCTCGCCCGGTTTCGTGCGCAGGCAGGTGAGCGCGCTCACCCGGCCGTTTTCCACGGTGAGCGCGTGCGGCACCGCCTGTTCGACGATCTGGACGCCTTCGGCGATCGCCTCCTCGATCTCGTCCGCGTACGCGGGCATGTCGGCGCGCGTGCGGCGGTAGAGGATCATCACATCCGCCCCGAGCCGCCGCGCGCTGCGGGCGGCGTCGATCGCGCTGTTGCCGCCGCCGATCACGAGACAGCGCTCGCCGACTTCGACCTGATCGCCGGCCGCGAGCGCGCGCAGGAATTCGAGCGCGTTCACCTGGCCCGCGCCGGATCCGCCGTCGAGATTCAGCGACCGGCTCGTGCTCGCACCCGAGGCGACGAACACGGCGTCGTAGATCCGGAGCAGCTCACCGATCTCATCGATCGTTCCCTTGCGTTCGCCGGTGAAGAAGCGGACGCCGAGCGCGCGCAGGCGGCCGATCTCACGGTCGAGCACGTCGTTCGGCAGGCGATACGACGGAATCCCGTATCGCAACAGACCGCCGGGCCTCCGGTTGCGCTCGAACAGCTCGACCGTGTGGCCGAGCAGCGCGAGCGCCCACGCGCAGCTCATCCCCGCCGGCCCGCCGCCGACCACCGCGACACGTTTCCCGCTCTTCTCGCGCGCCGGCCGCCACACGTCCGCATTGTCGAGCAGCGGCAAGTCGCCGAGATACCGCTCGATCGCGCGGATGCTCACCGATTTATCAAACTGCACGCGGTTGCAGCCGGCTTCGCACGGGTGGTAGCAGACCCGGCCGCACGTCGCCGGAAACGGGTTCTCGGCGGCGAGCAGGCGCGCGGCGGACTCCTCGTCACCGTCCCGCAGCAGGCGGATGTAGCCCTCGACGTCATTGCCGACCGGGCAGTGTGTGAGGCACGGCGAGAGCCCGCGCTGGTACACCGGCCGCTTCTCCTTCCACACGCCCGTCGGCAGGTGCGCCGTGCTCGCCCAGCTCACCGCCATCGGCGGCAACTCGCGCGCGGAGAGCTGCTCCGGCGGCTTCTCGCTGCCCCCGCGCACATGCCGCAACGCGGCGTCGCTGAATATGTCAGGGTGGATGGGCATCAGTCGCCGCTCAATACATCTTCTTCTTCAACAAATCCCGCGCGATCACGATGCGCTGGATCTCGTTCGTGCCCTCGAAGATGCGCGTGATCCGGGCGTCCCGGTAGAACCGTTCGATCGGGTACTCCGCCATGTAGCCCATCCCGCCGTGGATCTGCACCGCGCGATCGACGACGCGGTTGAGCGCCTCGGAACAGAACAGCTTGACAATCGCGGCCTCCCGTCCGAACGGGTCGCCGTTATCGCACATCTGCGCGGTGCGATAGACGATGTTCTCCATCGCATAGACATCGGCGGCCATCTCGGCGAGCATGAACTGGACCGCCTGCAGGCGTGCGATCGCGCCGCCGAACTGTTCGCGCTGGGTGGCGTGCCGGATCGAGAGGTCGAGCGCCTGCTTCGCCGCGCCGAGGCACTGCGCGCCGAGCGAGAGCCGGCCGACGTCGAGCGTGCGCATCGCGACCTTGAACCCCTGGCCGCGCGTGCCGAGCAGGTTTTCCTTCGGCACGCGCACATCTTCGAGGAACAGGTCGGTCGTGTGCGAGCCGCGGATGCCCATTTTCTTTTCCGGCGGGCCGGCGCGGAACCCGGGCGTGTCCTGCTCGACGATGAACGTGGAGATCCCGCGCACGCCTCTGCCCTCGTCGGTGCGCGCGAAGATCGAATAGACATCCGCGATCCCGCCGTTCGTGATGAACGTCTTCTGCCCGTTGAGCACGAATTCGTCGCCGTCCTCCCGCGCAGTGGTTCGCATCGCGGCGGCGTCCGAGCCCGCGCCCGGCTCGGTGAGCGCGAACGCCGCGAGCCGATCGCCGGATGTGAGCGCGGGGAGAAACCGCTCGCGCTGCTCATCCGTGCCCGCGAGGTAGATCGCCATCGCGCCGATCGAGACATGCCCGCCGAGCACGACCGCGGTCGAAGCGCACGCGCGCGACAGCTCCTCCTGCACGAGGCAGTAGCCGACCTCGCCGAGCTCGAACCCGCCGTACCGCTCCGGAAACACGATCCCCATGAACCCGAGCTCGGCCATCTTGCGGATCACGGACGCGGGCACGTCGCTGTCGAGATCGACATTCGCCGCGATCGGCGCGAGCTCGTTTTCCGCGAACCGGCGCGCGGTGTCGCGCAGCATCTTCTGTTCGTCGGTGAGCGTGAAGTCCATCGTGGCCTCGCTCAAGCTTCGCAGTCAGTTGTCAGTCGCCAGTCGTCAAAGTGCCATCCTGAACCCGAAACGCCGCCACGCGCGAAGGGTGAAGAGCCTGTCCTGAGCGAAGCGAAGGAATCTCGACCACCGAAGGTCTGGTGCTTCCGTCACGGGTTGCTCTCGAGATCCTTCACACGCGCCCGCAAACCGACGCGGGCGCGGTTCAGGATGACACAGAGGGGTGCGCAGCTGACGCCGCGCTTGTTCAGGATGACACCATTTGGCCCGCAGTCCGCAGCCCGCAGCCGCTCAATCAACCGCGGTGACCTGCGGTCCCCGCGGGCATAACCAACGCATGTGCCCCTGTGACAGCGCGGCGAAGCCGCGATGTCGCAGGGTTGATCGGCGCGGCTGAACAACCGGTGCACGAGACCCGGGGCAAGCTCCGGGCCATCCTCACAACCACGGTTCACGGCACCGCGATCGAGCGCAGCGAACCCGGATCCGACTCGCGCATCAGGTCGAACCCGCGGTTGATCTCGTCGAGACCGAAGCGCGCGGTGACCAGCTCGCTGACCGAGATCTTGCCGATCCGCGCGAGCTCGATGATGCGCGGGTAATCGACCGGCCGGCAGCCGAGCGATCCGATCACCTCCTGCTCGAAGAACATGATCTTCGCCGCGGGCAACTCGACCGGCTTGTTCGTGTAGCCGATCACGACCGTGCGCCCGCCTTTGCGGATGCAGGAGAACGCCTGCTGGATCGTCGCCGGATTGCCGATCGCCTCGAAGCTGACATCGGCGCCGCCGCCGGTCAGCTTCTTCACCGCCTTGTCGATCCGTTCGACTTCCTTCGCGTTGATCGTCTCGGTCGCGCCCAGCTTTTTCGCCGCTTCCAGCTTCTCGGGGATGACATCGACGGCGATCACGGACGCGCCGACCGCGGCGGCGACCTGGACGGCGTTGATCCCGACCCCGCCGCAGCCGAACACGACGACGTTCATCCCCGCCTTCACTTCACCACGGTTGACGACCGCGTGGAACGGCGTGCTGATCGCGTCCGCGATGATGCTGCTCTCTGCGAGCGGGAGTTCATCGGGGAGCGCGAGCGCGTCCTTCGCCGGCGCGAGCACGTACTCGGCGTACGCGCCGTCCACGTGGTTGCCGAACATCACCATGTTGTCGCAGATGTTCTCGCGGCCGCGGCGGCAGTTGTCGCACTCGCCGCACGTGAGCACCGCGGGCAGGAGCACGCGGTCGCCCTCCTTCCATGCCTTCACACCCTGGCCGAGCGCGGCGACGGTTCCGGACGGTTCATGGCCGAGGATCATCGGCGGCTCCTTGAACGTGGGCACGCCGTGGTCGATGTAATGCATGTCGGTGTGGCAGATCCCGCACGCGGCGACCTTGACCAGGATCTCGCCGGCCCCGGGCTCCGGCGTCGGCAGATCACGCAGCTCGAGCGGCTTGTTCGCCCCGAGAAAGACAGCGGCTCTCATCAATCACCCCCCGTTGTTGCTCGTTCCGGCGTCCAGCGGCCGGACGTAGATCGTACGTTCGAACTGACTGATGCAACTCCGGCAGCTCTCGTCCGGCGCGTCCTCCGGCGGCTCGGCGGGTTCGAGCCGGACCTCGTAGCCGAGCTCCGCGTACAGTTGCACCGCCTCCTTGAGCCGCGCGCCGAACGCGTTGAACTTTTTCTCCCAGCCCTCGCGGGTGAGGTCGTCGCGCGCGCTCACGGTTCAGCCCCCGCCCAGTTCGCTCTCGAGGAACAGCATCGAGCCGGGCGTGAATCCGCGCGCGGCGAAGAAGCGGAGCAGGTCCTGCTCGCGCCAGCCGACGAGCGTCTGCAGGCGCGTGATCCCAAGCTTGCGCAACTGGTCGCGCGTGTGGTCGAACAGCTCCGTCGCGAGACCCATCCGGCCGAACGCGGGCAACACGCCGATCGTGTCCACGCTCGCGACGTTCTCCGGCAGGCCGAATTCGCCGCTGACCACGTTCACCATGATGAACCCGACGACGTCGCCCTCCACCTCGATCACGTTCGAGGCGGCGACACCCCAGCGCGCATCGAGCGCGGCGTCCAACCGGCGGGCGAGGTACTGCTCGCGGTTCTCGCCGGAGTTTTCTTCGTCGATCCGCACGAGCGCGGGCAGGTCGTCGCGGCGCACGGGCCGGATCACGATGTCCTCGTTGTGAATGCCGGGCATTGGTCCTCCTAGAACAAATCATCCAGCTCATCATCCCCGCCGCCGGGCAGCTCGCCGTGGCGCTGGATGTGCTGCTGGATTATCTCGCTCTCGCGCTTCGTGTACATCGGGTCGAGCACCCACTTCAGCTTGTGCCCGGTTTCCGCGCCATGGTCCTCGAGCCATTCATCGATCAGCCAGCGGATCGACGCGGTCCCGCTGATCTTCTCCGGCTTGCCGGTGACGTCTGCGAGCACGCACACGCCTGGTTCATCGGGGGCGGATTCGAGGATGCCGGGCTCAAGCGGCACCCACTCCTCCGGCGGCAGCACCGGCGAGCCGATCCGGTGGCGGATATTGCAGCGCAGGCAGCGGTTCGCCTCCGCGGTCGCCTGCACCGGGTCCATCGTAAGCCGCACGAGCTCGAAATCCTCCATCCGCTGCTTCGGATCCCGTTTCGGTGTCGGTTGCCGCGGCTCGAGCGTGATCGAGGCACCGTCGAACCCGTTCCCGTCGGCGGCGGCGAACTCGAAGCGCCCGTCCCCGCCGAGGAAGCGGTCGATCCCGGCGGCGGCGCGCTTGCCGGAGGCGATCGCCTCGACGACCGAGGACGGCCCGTGCACGAGATCGCCCGCACCGAAAAACCCCGGCAGCCACGTTTCCACCGACTCCGCGTCCGGCGAGAGCAGCCCGCGGTTCTTCAACACATCGCCCGCCTCCGGGCCGAACACGGTCGTATCGGTCTCGAGCCCGACCGCGAGGATCACCCAATCGGCTTCGCGGGTGATGCGCGCGTCCACCGCGATCTGCGGGTCGAACCGGCCCTGCTCGTCGAACACGCGGTTGCAGCGCGCGAACACCACTTCGCCGACACGGCCGTCCTCGCCGCGAAACTCGTGCGGGCCCCAGCCGTGGGTGAACGAAACTCCCTCCGCGAGCGCCTCCGCGACCTCCTCCGGGTGCGCGGGCAGTTCGTGCTCCTGCTCGAGCGATACGACCTCGACCGACTCAACGCCGGAGCGGAGCGCGGTCATCGCGGTGTCCATCGCGACCCCTCCGCCGCCGATCACGACCACGCGTCCGTTCGTTTTCACCGGACGGTCGGATCGCGCCGCGCGCAGGTAGTCCACGCCCCAGAGTACGCCGTCGAGCTCCGCGCCGGGCACGTCGATCTGCTTGCTCAACGGCGTGCCCATCGCGAGCAGGACGGCGTCGTAGCCGAACTCGCGGAGCGTGCGCGGGTCGAGGTCGCGTCCGAGCCGGCGGCCGCCGTGAAACTCGATCCCGAGCCGGTCGAGGAACTCGAGATCACGCGCGAGCTCCATCTCCGGGAGCCGGAACCGCGGCAACACCTGGCGGAGGAACCCGCCGGGCTTGTCGGCGGCGTCGAACAACGTCACCTTGTGCCCTTTCAGCGCGAGCAGCCAGGCGGCGGACAACCCGGCCGGCCCGGCGCCGACGATCGCGACACGGCGGCCGCTGTCGAGCATGCCCTCGATCGCCGGGTACGGTTCCTCCGTGTCGAACGCGAACCGCTTCAGGTCGCAGATCGCGACCGGGTCGTCGAGCCGACCCCGCCGGCAATGGTCCTCGCACGGGTGGAAGCAGACGTAGCCGAGCGTCGCGGGCAGCGGCACGCTCTCCGCGATCGCGCGGCGCGCGCCGGGCAGGTCGCCCTCCGCGATCCTGCGCACGTAGAGCGGGATGTCGATCCCCGCGGGGCAGGCGTGGATGCACGGCAACGGCTGGCCGCCGGCCGGGGTCTCCACGCCCTCCCGGTCACGGAGCGCGCCGGTCGGGCAGATCTCGACACACGCGCCGCAGAACCGGCACTCCGCTTCCGGCAGATCGCCCGGCTTCTTCGTACCGACGATGAACTGGTCGCCGTGCATCACCGCGCCGAGCACGTCCGCCTTGACCACGTCCCGGCACACGCGCACGCACTTGAGGCAGCCGATGCAGAGCTCGTAGTCGCGCACGAACAGCGGGTCGGTGAGGATCGTTTTCTGATCCGGGCCGGAATAGGTCGGGAGGTCATCCGCGTAACCGACGAAATCCGACACCTTCCCGATCTCGCAGTGGCCGAGCAGCACGCAGCAGCGGTCCTTCACCGGCACGTTCATCGAACACTCGGTTCGGCTGCAGCCCTCGCGCTGTTCGCAGAGCAGGCACGCGTGCGGGTGGTCGGCGAGGATGCCGTTGAGCGCGACCTGGCGGGCGCGGACGAGATCCTCGCCGGTGGTTGTGATCCGCATCCCCTCGCCGACCGGGATCCGGCACGCCGGCCGCGGCAGATCATCCCCCTCGACCAGCACCTTGCACAGGCCGCATCCCTTCTTCTCCGCTTCCCGGACCGTGAGCCCGGCGCGCTCGCCGCGGAACTCGCTGTCGCCCTGATAGACGACCTCGTCGAGCACGACGTCGGTCAGTGAACCGACAGCGTGATGCGCGCACAGGTGCGGAACGTAGATGTCCGCCGCAAGCGCGGCCTCGAGGATCGTCACGCCCGGTTTCGTTTCAACCGGCTTGCCGTCGATCTCGATCGTGATCATCGCCCGTTCCTCACCAGGAGTGTTCGATCGCGCCCGGGGTGCAGGCGGCGACGCACGGCAGCGGCGGCCGCTCATCCACCGGCTTGCACGGCGCGCAGTCGTACTTGATCGACTTCCGGTGCTCTTCCCTTATTTCCGCGACAAGATCGTCCCAGTCATCCTCGATGATACGGAACATCCCATGCGGGCAGGCTTCCACGCACGGATGCTCGGCGCATTCGACACACTTGTCAGTGTCGATCGTGATGAAATACTCGCCGGAGCCGTCCATGTAGCCGTAGTTTGCTTTCATCGTGTCCTCAGGTTTTATCCCATTCCGCAATAACCCACAGATCATAGCGAGGTATTATGTACGATTCCCTCCGGTGCGAGACGGCTGTGTCATTCTGAACGAAGCCCGATGTCAGTTGATCGGGCGAAGTGAAGAAGGTCCAGGTAAAATACGCACCACTCTACGCCATTTCCGTTCATAGAGACTGTTGATAAAGGCGCGATCGACCGTCATGCTGAATGAAGTGAAGCAGGTCCAAGTTTGCTGACGGTGGTTCTCATGAGTCAACCTATTGATAACTCGGACCTTCTTCCGCCGCCCGTGGCGGCGTCAGAATGACATATCACCGGCGGTCGGCGGTTCATCGAGCCCCGACCACTTTTTCAACAGTCTCGAAACTACGACCTTCTTCACCCGCAGGCGGCAAACAGATACCGCCTGCGGGTTCAGAATGACACTCTGCCGTGCCTCGCCGGGAGTGTCATCCTGAAGCCGAAAGTCCCCGGTTCTGAACGCCCCGACGTGTCATCCTGAACACCCGTGCGACGGTTTGCGCCCCCACCGTGTCATCCTGAACCCGAAGCGCCGGTCAGTTTCGGCGCGAAGGGTGAAGGATCTACGCGGTGGTCCGCCCAAGGGTTATGTTGAACAATAAACCATGGTGGTTCTTGCTGGTAGACCCTTCACTCGCGCCGCCTCAACAGATACAAACGGCGGCGCGGTTCAGGATGACACATCTGGCCGTTATCTTCAATGCGCAACAGGCCCTGAAGTGAACGGCAAGCTTCAGGTTGAGACGCTTGTCTTCTTCTTCCGCGCCTTGCCTTTTTCCACGAGCGCCTTCGCGAACAGGGCTGCGCCGAGCGCGCCGGCGATCTGCGTGTCGTGTTTCGGCTTGAGCGCGGTCAGTCCGAGCTCCTCCTCGAGCCGGTTGACGACGCCGACGTTCTTCGCGATCCCGCCGGTGATCGCGAAGTCCGGCTGCACGCCGACCCGTTCGAGCAGGGTGAACACGCGGTGCGCCATTGCGGAGCAATAGGCGGCGAGTACCTTCGACTGCGGCCAGCCGTCACGGAGCAGCCCGGCCGCCTCCGATTTCGCGAACACGACACACGTCGAGGACACCGGCGGCGGCTCCTTTTCCACCTGCAGCGAGCGATCGCCGACCTCCTCGATCGGGATCCCGAGCAGGTCGGCGAACACCTCCATCCCACGGCCGGTGCCGGCGGCGCACTTGTCGTTCATCAGGAAGTTGGTCACCTTACCGCGCTCGTCACACAGGATCGCCTTGCAGTCCTGGCCGCCCATGTCGAGTATCGTGCGCACGGTCGGGCCGTACATGTAGTTGCCGCCGCGCGCGTGGCACGCGATCTCGGTGATCGCCTTGTCCGCGAACGGCACGTTCACCCGGCCGTACCCGGTGCCGACGATGAAATCGAAGTCATCGATCGTCATCCCCGTGTTCTCGAGCGCCCAGTTCATCGCGTTGAGCGCGCTGTTCGGGCTGTCCGAGCCGGTGCGCATGTTGGAGAACGCGAACAGCTCGCCGTCGGCCATCACCACCGCCTGCGAACTGACCGAGCCGACATCGACTCCGCCGGTGATCATCGACGCGCTCCGCCAGTCACGTTCCTCATCCTGCCAGTTGTATTCCTTCCAGCGCCAGTACTCCTTGGCCATTGTGTGCTCCTCGTTGCTGGTGTGAATGACTGCCTGTCCGCCCACCGTGTCATCCTGGACCGGAAGCGCCGGTCTCTGTCGCCGCGACCACCGCGCGCTCGGCGGCGACCAGCGCGGCGCCGTAGGCGGCGATCATCTCCGGCGCGTCCGGGATCCGCACCTCGTCCTGCATCGCCGTGTTCAGCGAATGGATGAAGCCGACATTGCGCGCCATCCCGCCGACGAGCACGACCGGCTTGTTCAGCCCGACACGCCGTGTCATCGACACGATCCGGCTCGCGATCGCGTCGTGGATCGCCTTCGCGATGTCCTGCTTCGGGGTGCGCGCGTGCAGCAGGCTGATCACCTCGCTCTCGGCGAACACGGCGCACTGCGCGTTCATCGGCACGGACGCGTCCGATTTCAGCGAGATCCTGCCGAGTTCATCGACGGAGACCTCGAGCGCGCGGGCCATCGCCTCGGTGAACGCGCCGGAGCCGGCCGCGCACTTCTCGTTGATCGCGAAGTCCTCGACTTTTCCCCGTTCGCCGGAACGTATCGCGCGGCCTTCCTCCGCGCCGACGTCGATCACCGTCTTCGTGTCGGGATACAACTCGAAACAGGCGCGCGCGGCGGCGGTCACCTCCGTGATCTTGTCGCCGGCGTACTGCACCGCCTTACGGCCCGCGCCCGTAGAACAGATTCCGGTCACCTCGTCACGGTCGATCCCGAACTCGGCGAGCGTCGCGGCGAGCAGCTCGTTTGTCACCGTTTCCTGGTCGAACCCGCTCTCCCGGCTTTTCTTTCCCACGATCTCCCCGTCCCGGAGAACGAGCAGTTTCGCGTTCTTCGCGCCAACGTCCACGCCAATCGTGATCATCATCCACCTCAAGCCGTTTCAAGCGGTTGCAGGCCGAGCGTCTCCATGAACGATTCGATCCGGGTCGTCGTCCGGCCCATGTCGAATTCGCGCTCGTCACCCATGTTGCCTTCGAACGTCATCACCGGCAGGCCCGTATCCACGAGCCCGTTCCGGTTCTGCATGATTCCGCACGAGAGCCCCTCGCAGCCACGGTTCAGGTGCAGCATCACGCCGTCCACATGCCATTCCTTCGCGATCTGCGCCATCATCTTCGTCTTCAGTGTCGGGTCGTAGAAGTGCTGCCACTCGGGCCGCGACAGCGTCCACTCGCTGAGTACCTCGAGCGCTTTGTCGCGGGAATCGATTTCGACGCCGAGCTCCATCGGGGTCGTGCGCGCGCCCCACGAGCCGTCCGGTTTCGTCTCCCAGTTACCGATCAGCCCGAACGTGTACAGCGAGCCGATCGAGAGCGCGCCGTACGTCTCGAGGTAACGGAACAGCTTGAGGAAGCCCCACGGCGGCTGCGTGTCGCTCATCAGCCGGCAGCGCTCGTCCGGGATCGCGGCGATGCCCTGCTCGATACGCTCGCGCACCTCGTCGTAGAGCTCGTCGTAGAAGTCGGCGAACTCCTTCTTCGCCTTCGACAGCGTGCCGAACACGTACAGCGAGTACATCGTTTTCTCTTCCAGCGGCGCGGGCACATGCTTGTTCAGCTCGCAGATCTTCGCCCACGTCGAGGTCGAGCGGCAGTCGTTCTTCACCGCTTCGATCAGCTTCTCGTCGTCGTACTCTCGGCCGGTCACCTGCTCCATGAATTCGATCGCTTCGTGCATCTGATCGACGATGTAACGGATCTTGTGCGGATCGTCTCTCACCTCCTCGTAGGGACCGACGCTGACATCGATGCTGAAGTAGGGGAAATCCTCGTGCTCGGACACGACCTGGTACCATTTCGCGTGGCTGCAGCAGATGTGGTCCTGAAAGCCGAAATTCGGTTTCGGATAGGGGCCGCCGAACAGGAACCTGTTCAGGTACATCGATCCCCAGTAGTTGCGCATGTAGCTGCACAGGTCGCGCGCCCAGCCCTTCGCTTCCGTCGCCTCGAGGCATTCGAGCGAGAATTCGCGGTTGAACGCGATCGAGGCGGCGTACGGTTCGCCGGTGAGCGGATAGACGTCGTCGCCGAGCCCGTACGGGATCGCGTCGAACGACCACGCGCCGCCGGTCCAGCGGATCCCGCCGCGCTCGTGCGCGGACGCGTAGTCGCGGTAGTACTGCTCGCGCAGCTCCTTCGCCTTCTTCCAGCATTTCAACGGTGCGGTTTTATGAACAGCCATCGGTGATCTCCTGCGTTGTCGGTGTGTACACGCCGCCCCGGGTTCGGCGAACCCGGGCTACGTGTTGTCGGTGTGTACGCGCCGCCCCGGGTTCCACGGACCCGGGACTCCGCCATCAAAACAGATCCTCCTCCATCAGCATCTCGAGGAACGCCTCCGTGCGGATCCGGAACTGGCCCATCGGCACGGTCACGTCGAACTCGAGGAACAGGGTCGGGAACCCGTTCTCCTCCAGGTAGCTGCGCAGCGGGACCATGTCGGCCTCGTGCGGGTCGCAGAACTTCTGCTGGATGAGGATCACGCCGGCGACGTCGAAGTCCCGCGCGAGCTTGAGGATGTGCGGGAAACGCGTGCGCGCGACATGGTCCTTCGCCGGGCAGGCGGGGCGCTCCACGTACCGCTTCGCGATCGCCTCGATCCGGTCGTCCAGCTCAGGCGTTTCGTTCCAGAAGTAGCGGGTGCCGGTGCAGTGGTCGTCGGTGACCACCGTCGCGCCGACCGCCTCGACCATGCGGATGAAGTCGGTGTCATCGTTCTCCGACCCGACGAGCATCAGCCGGGTGCCGTCGCCGAACTGCTCCTCGCGCTCGTCGAGCTGCGCGAGCACCTTTCGCAACTCCGCCGTGTGCTCCTCCTTGTCCACCCACATCGAGCTGACGGTGACCCACATCGCCTCGAGGCCGGACAGCTTCGGGACCGGTCCTTTCCGGTGCGCGTAGAGCTCGTGCAGCGCGGCGCGGTTCTCGTTCACGAGCCGGATTCCGCGGTCGAGGTCGTCGTCGCTGAGCGGCTTGCCGGTGAACTGCTCCACCGCGGCGCGGAACTTTTTCAGCTCCTCGTAGAGGTAGGGGACGGCGTGCGGGGAGGCGACGTGCATCGGGTGCGGGAGGTAGTAGGTGAAGTCGTGCGGGACATTCTCCTCCCAACTCCGGTACGTCTGGCGCAGGTGGATGCACGACTGCGCGATCGTGATCCCGTCGAGGTACTCGTACCGTCCCTTCAGCCCCTGCGCGAGCACGTCCCGGCAGAACGGGCAGAACATCCCGAACAGGTGCTGCTCGGTTACGTCCTGCGGCTCGTGGTTGCCGAGCACGCGCACCGGGAGGATGTCCGCCGCGACCAGGATCTCCTCCGGCACGTAACTGCAGAAGCAGCCGAACACCTTGCCGCCCGTTCGTTCCTTCCACCGGCGCGCGTAGTCGTGACGGTCACGGTACCAGGTTTCGAACTGTGAGAACATGGTTCCCTCGCGTCTCGCGGCCGTCTCCCCCCGGCGACGGGCCTGTCTATAGTGTTTGTCTATTATGAATATGTACGCACGAAAAATCTGTATTGTGTCGCGCTCTCCGCGCCCGGCAAGCACGTCATTCTGAACGAAGCCCGTTGTCAGTTTGTCGGGCGCAGTGAAGTTTATCCTGAAAGTAGTGAAGGGAAGGTCCAGGTAGAACAAGGGTCACGTTTGCAAGCCGCTCCGTTTTCGAACCCGGACCTTCTTCACCCGCGGGCGGCACACAGACGCCGGCCGCGGCTTCAGAATGACGCGCTCCCGTCCCCCTTTCAGAACTCGGCACGGGTCGTTCCCTGCAAGCGGCTTCAGAATGACGCGCTCCCGTCCCCCTTTCAGAACTCGGAACGGGTCGTTCCCTGCAAGTTGTTCACTACTCAGCGAACGCGCCTGCACTGTGAGCGCGTACGCGCTTGTTCAGGATGACACATTTGCGCCGCCCGCCTACCTGTGCCTCCACTCCGGCTTCCGCTTTTCGAGGAACGCGTTCAGGCCCTCGTTCGCGTCCGCGGTCGCCATCAACTCCTCCATGTACAGCTTGTCCGCGATCGCCATCCCTTCGCGCGCGTCCTTCGCGTACGCGGCGTCGATCGCCTTCTTGCCGACCGCGATCACGGCTGCGCTCTGTTTCGCGAACTGCGCGCAGTACTCGTCCACATCCTCAGCGAACGAGTCCGGCGCGAACACGCGGTTGACGAGTCCGGCGGCGTGCGCGTCCGCGGCGGAATAGATTTTCCCGGTGAGCAGCCACTCGATCGTGCGGTTGCGCCCGATCAGTTGCGGGAACACGGCGACCGCCATCGGGGGAAACACACCGACCGAGATCTCCGGCTGGCCGAGCTTCGCGGATTCGGATGCGAGCACGATGTCGCAGCCGACGGCGAGTTCGCAGCCGCCGCCGAGCGCGAGCCCGTGCACCGCCGCGACCGTCACCGACGGGATGTCCCAGAGCGCCTGGAACAGCCGGTCGAACGTGTTGATCATCTCCACCGCCTTCTCGCCGGTGTGTTCGCCGACATCGACTCCGGATGAAAACGCCTTGCCCGCCGCCGCGATCACGACCACGCGCAGCTGACTGTCGAGCGCGAGATCGCGGAAACAGTCCACGAGCTCGTTCATCATCTCGATGTTGAGGATGTTGAACGGTTCGCGTTCGAGCGTGACCGTCGCGCGCCCCTCGCCGCTCGCGACATGGATGTGCCGGTACTCCTTCATCGGTCCCCCCTTTCCTCCCGCTCGCCGGAGTTTTCGACCTCTTGCTGATCGACGCTGAACGGCAGGCACGAGTCCTTGAGGAACTCGCGCGCGCGTTCGATGAACTCGGCGTCGGTCATCCGCCGCTCGCGCCACTCCTTCTCGTCGCCGGTTGCGAAGCCCATCAGTACGTTGGACGACATCCGCACCGCTTCGACGGTCAGTTCGTAGAGGTGCGTGCACCCCTTCGCGCCGGCGAGCAACGGGCGCATCCTCTTCGTGATCCCGCGCTCGATGCGCAGCCCGATCACGCGCTTGATGTGCTGCGCGGTGAGCGCGCAGATCCCGAACGGGACCTTCACCATCTGGCAGCGCGCGTCCACGATCTCCCGGTCGGGGACACTGATCACGAGATCGACGCGCATGTTGTGGTTCAGGTCGAGCAGCGACGATTTCGTCTTGATCGTGTCGGACGCGAGCTGTGTGACCGCGACGTTGATGTTGCGTTCGTAGATCGCGTCGTAGTCGAGCTTCGCGGACTCGGAACGTTGCTCGAGTTTCTCAAGCCCCTTGATCGGCACTGGGTTGTCCTCTAATCTTGGTTCCTACACTTTAGGCGGAGCATCAAATGCTAAAAAGGCTCTTCACTATTCCAGAGCAGCGATGACAGCATCGTCATTCTGAACGAAGCCCGATGTCAGTTTATCGGGCGTAGTGAAGAAGGTCCAGCTAAACAGAAGGTTCTGTTCGCAACCCTTACCTTGTTCGCACTCGGACCTTCTTCAGCCACGGGCGGCACACTGACGCCGGCCGCGGCTTCAGAATGACGTGTTCGCCTCCCGCGCAGAATCATATCACAGAGCAGGGACACAATGAGCGCGCATCATTTCAGACGCGGGTGAAGCAACGCCTCACCCCTCGCGCCGGATCACGAGCGCCATCGTCACCCCGCCGCCGCCACAGATCGCGGCGATGCCGTGCTGCTTGTCGTGTGTTTTCAGCGCGTGCGCGAGCGTGACCGCGATCCGCGCGCCGGAAATCCCGGTCGGGTGCCCGAGCGCGATCGCACCGCCGTGCACGTTCACCCGTTCCCGGTCCCAGCCGAGCGCGCGTTCGTTCGCGAGCACCTGGATCGCGAACGCTTCGTTCACCTCGATCAGGTCCATCTCGGCGAGCGACATCCCGGCGCGTGCGAGTGCGATCGGGATCACGACTCCCGGCCCTTCGCCCATCGTCTCGGGCGAAACGGCGGCCTTCGCGTGCGCCACGAGCGAAAAGATCGGTTTCGCGCCGAGCTCACGGGCTTTCTCGCGGGTCGTGAGCACGAGCGCGGTCGCGCCGTCTGACATCCCGCACGCGTTGCCCGCGGTCACCGTGCCGCCCTTGCGGAACACCGGCGGCAGCTTCCCCATCTTCTCGCGGTTGATCGGGTGGCGGATCGTCTCGTCACGGGCGAACGTGACTTCCGTGTCGCGTTTGCTCGCCGGGGGAACGGTGACCGGCACGACCTCCTCGTCGAACCAGCCGTTCTCCCACGCTGTGTGCGCCTTCTCATGCGATCCGGCGGCGAACTCGTCCTGCTCCTCACGGCTGATCCCGTACTTGTCGAACAGGTTCTCCGCCGACTGGCCCATCCCTTCGCCGGTGAGCGGGTCGATCGAGTCGGACCAGCCGTCCTCGAGCACCTTGTTGCCCATCTTCATCCCCGACCAGCGCGTGTTCTTGAGCAGGTAGGGGATCGTGGACATCGAATCGAAGCCGCCGGCGAGCGCGATTTCCGATTCGCCGAGCAGTATCTGCTGGGCGGCGAACGCGATCGCGCGCATCCCGGACGGGCACGCCATGTTCAGCGTGATCACCGGCGCCGACTCGGGCACTCCTCCACGGACGGATGCTGTGCGCGCCGGGTTCGGCCCGTTGCCCGCCTGCCGGCACGAACCGAGGATCACGTCGTCGATCTGGTCGGGCTCGACGCGCGCACGTTCCCACGCCGCCCGCACAGCGACCGCGCCGACGTCGTACGCGGCCATGTTCTTCAACGTGCCGCCGAACGAACCCATCGGCGTGCGGCACGCCGAAATCGCAACGATGTCGTTCAAGTCCATAGCGTGTTCCGTTCTCCGTATTCTCGCTGTGCCCCTGTGACAGCCACGCCGGAGCGCAGCGAAGGCGGGATGTCGCAGGGATTTCTGCTCTCGAATCTCGTTCGCGTTGTCAGCGGCAACCGGCACGCGGACGCCGGCTCGTGTGTCATCCTGAACGAAGTGAAAGATCTCGACATCCAAAACGGACAGCGCGACCTGACCTTCAGTGCTCGAGATTCCTTCGCTTCGCTCAGGACAGGCTCTTCACCCTTCGCGCCGAAACAGACCGGCGCTTCGGGTTCAGGATGACACATTGTCGGCCTTCCACAGGCTCGCAACTCGCAACTCGCTACTCGCTACTCGCAACTCAGATATACTGCCCGCCGTCCACCTTGATGATCTCGCCGGTGATGTGACGGGCGCGGTCGGAGGCGAGGAACGCGCAGATCCAGGCGATATCCTCCGGCTCACCGAGCTTGCGCAGCGCGGTCTCGTCGAGGCTCGCCTGTTTCGCCTGCTCCGGCATCTGCTGCATCATGTCGGTCATGATCAGGCCGGGGGCGACGGAATTGACCGTGATCCCGCGCCCGCCGAGTTCCTTCGCGACGGTTTTCGTGAGCCCGATCACCCCCGCCTTCGCGGCGCTGTAATTCGCCTGGCCGAACTTGCCGCGCAGGCCGTTGATCGAGGTGACGTTGACAATCCGTCCGGCGCGCTGCTCGCGGAAATGGGGCGCGGCGGCACGGATCGTGTTGAAGCAGCCTTTCAGATCGACGCTGATCACCGCGTCCCACTGCTCCTCGCTCATCTTCCAGATCACGCCGTCCCGGTTCATCCCTGCGTTGTTCACGAGGATGTCGAGCGCGCCGAACGTGTCGATCACCTCCGCAACGAGCTTCTGCGCGCGGTCGAAGTCGGCGGTGTCGGCCTGGTACGCCTTCGCGCGCACGCCGAGCTTCTCCGCCTCGGCCGCGAGCGCGTCGGCCGCCTCCTTCTGCTTGCGGTACGTGAACGCGACACCCGCGCCTTCTTCCGCGAAGTGGCGGACGATCGCGGCGCCGATCCCGCGGCTGCCGCCGGTAACCAGCGCGACCTTCCCTGACAACAGTTGTTCCGCCATCGCTCACTCCTCCCGCGGCGTGCCGAGCACGGCTTCGAACAGGTCCTCGCCTGACTCCGCGCCTTCCGCGAGCCGGCGCCGGTATTCGACGAAATCGATCACGCTCGTCCCGGTCTGCTTGCGTGTGTTGAACGCGTGGAACCCGAGCAGCGCCTCGCCCTGCATGTTCGCCGCGAGCCAGTGACGGTGCTCGTGTTTCGTCATGTCCCAGAAGAACCGCTTCTTCTGACGGATCCCGTCGATCGACTTCATCAGGCAGCCGGGGAACAGGTTGGTGAACGTCCACGCGATCTTATTGATTTCCGCGTCGAGCAGGCTGAAGTCGTAGTCGGCTTCCTTGAGCACGGACTTCGCTTGCTTCGCGGCGTCGCCGGTGACGAATTCGCCATACACGACCTCGCCGTCCTCGATCCAGCGGTCGGTGATCACGAGCGGGTTGCGAGTGAATTCGCCGTCCTGTTTGAGCACGGGCACGACCTTCGTCACCAGCCCCTTCTGCTTCATCTTGTACGCGGACCATAGTTCGCAGGAGACGCAGTTCCAGATCGCATCATCGAAACTGAGGATGCCGGGGAGGAAGTCGGTCGAGCCGCCGTCCGGGGCGGAACCGTGCCGCGGGCCGGCCTGGCCGAAGATCGCGGTGTCGACGGCCAGCGTGAGGTCGCACGCCATCCCGATCTCCTGGCCGCCGGCGACGCGCATCCCGTTCACCCGGCAGATCACCGGCTTCTTGCACGTGAGGATCGCATCGACCATCCCGTTGAACAGGTCCATGTAGAGGCCGTATTCCTGCGGGCGGCCGGCGTAGTATTCGGCGTACTCCTTCGTGTTTCCGCCCGTGCAGAACGAGCGGCTGCCGGCGGCGGTGAACACGACCGCGACCACGCGCCGGTCCATCGACGCGCGGTGAAACCCCGCGATCACACCCTTCACCATCTCCGTCGTGTACGAGTTGAACTGTCCCGGGTTGTTCAACGTGATCCAGGCGGTGTACAGGCCGTCGACCGGGTTTCCCTTCGGGTCGGTGATCGGCCTGCGCTCGTAGATGATCCCCGGCGGTTCGGTGGAGAAGTAGCTGTCGTCGAACAGATCGTGGTCCTTGATCTCCTCGTCGCGGGGCAGCCAGTCGAGACTCATGAATCCCCCCTCGTTTCTAGTGGAACAAACCACATGGGACCAGGTTTGATACTATGTCATTCTGAACGCAGCCCGATGTCAGTTTATCGGGCGTAGTGAAGAAGGTCCAGGTAGATAAACGGTTATATATGCATACATTACCGTCGTCGAACTCGGACCTCTCCTTCACTGCGTTCAGGACATGCTTCAGCCGCGTGCGGCACACTGACGCCGGCCGCGGCTTCAGGATGACGGTGAGTCACCCGTCGTTTCGTGTGATCCGGTCCACTGGTCCCTGTGTGTATCGCATGCACTCGTTTCCTGTTGTCGGAATGAACGTGGAGCGCCGTCTGCTCTCGAGATCCTTCACCCTTCGCGGCAAACAGACGCCGCTTCGGGTTCAGGATGACACGGATGGCGCGCCGAAACCGACCGCCGCTTCGGGATCAGGATGACACGGATGGCGCGCCGAAACCGACCGCCGCTTCGGGTTCAGGATGACACCATCTATCCCCGCTGTGTCTCCTTGACCGTGTTCGCGGCCGCTTCCACCGGCTTCGGCTTGAACAGGCCCTCCTGGAGCAGGCGGCCGATCGTCGACGCGAGCTCGACGAGCCGCAGCTCGGAGATGCCGAGCCGGTGGTATTCGTTGTAGTACGCCTCGGTCACGTTCACGAAACTGTCGGAGCGGGTCCGCTTCTGGCGCGCGTCCTTGACGAAGTGCATCACCGCTCCCACGAGGTCCTCGTTCACCTCGACGCCGTCGCGTTCGAGCCCGGAGCGGTACTCCGGGCGGTAGAGCACGTCCCGCACCGCCGCGATCCCGGTGTGTTTGCCGAACACGTAGTGGATTTTGCGGTCGAGCAGCTCCGGCGGGATCACCTGGTAGATCGCGGGGTGGATCAGTATCCCGGCGGTGTGGATGCCGGACTCGTGCGTGAACACGCCCTCGCCGATGATCGGCTCGTGCGCGCCGACCGGGATGCCCGAGAACTGTTCGAGCATCCGGCGCAGCTTGATCAGGTGGTCGTACCTGAACCCGGGGATGTCCACGCCGTACAGGACCTTGAGCAGCATCACCACCTGGTGGAGCGGGGCGTTGCCGGCGCGTTCGCCGAGACCGTTCACCGTGCACGTCGGGATGTTGATCCCGTGGCTCATCGCGCGCACCGTGTTCACGCCCGCGAGCCCGAAGTCGTTGTGGAAGTGGACGACGAGATCCCGGCCGGGGAACTCTTCGACGATGCGCGGGATGTAGTGGTCCACGCCCTCCGGGGTGAAGCAGCCGACGGTGTCGGGGAAGCTGTAACGGGTGCCGCCGGCCTCGTAGCCGGCCTTCGCGAGTGCGATCGTGTAGTCGAGGTCCGCGCGCGAACCGTCCTCGCCGCCGAACTCGACCTCCCTGACCCCGCGCTCGCGCGCGTAGCTGATCGTGTCGCACATCATCCGCAGGTTCGCGTCGCGGTAGAACTGCACCGGAAGGTCGAGCCATTCGGAGAGGTCGCGCCCTTCCCGTTTCAACAGCGCGCGGCCGATCTTGTACTTCAGGTGGAGGTCGGAGCCGGAGGTGAAGATGAAGAAGGTGACCTCCGAGATATCGACCCCGATCGCTTCGAGCGTCTCGATCGTGATGTCCACGTCGCTCTGCGTCGAGCGGCACATCACGAGGAACTCGACATCTTCGCGGATATCGCCCCTGCGCCGCCCCTGCACGATCAACTGGAGCGCGTGACGGTCGGAGAGCGCGGCGAACGGGAATCCGAGGTCGAAGATGTGCACGCCCATCTCCGAGAGCGCCTTCGCGATCTCGTACTTCTGGCCGGGCGAGAACGCGACGCCGGGCATCTGCTCACCGTCACGCAGCGTCGAGTCGTACACACGGATCCGTGACGGGTCCGGGAAGTTGAGGCGCCCGGTGAACTCGGTCGGCTCGTGGATCAGCTCGTTGAGCGGCTCACGCAGTTCCATGATCACTTCCTCCAGGTCGCGACCAGCGCCCGCAGCCGGTCGTCGTTCGGGACCGGCTCGTCGCCGGAATAGTCGTAAAACCCGCCGCCGGACTTCTTTCCGAGCATCCCGGCCGCCACCATCGCGCGCAGCAGCCGCGGCGCGCGGTACATCTCCCTGCCGAACTCGGCGGTCATCACGTCCGCGACGTGCTCGGTCGTGTCGTGGCCGATGAAGTCGAGCAGCGCGAGCGGCCCCATCGGGTAGCCGCAGCCGTACATCATCCCGTTGTCGATGTCGCGCACGCCCGCGACTCCCGCTTCGAACGCGCGGATCGCGTCGAGCAGGTACGGCACGAGCAGGCGGTTGACGACGAACCCGGTCGTGTCGCGGCAGGCGACCGCGACTTTGCCGAGCCGCTCCACGAACGCGAGCGCGGCGGCGTACACCTGTTCGCTGACCTCGTCCGCCCGCACCACCTCGACCAGCTTCATCACCGGAGCCGGGTTGAAGAAGTGGAGTCCGAGAAAGCGGTCGCGCCGGTTCGTCGCCGCGGCGATCTCCCGGATCTTCAGGCTCGACGTGTTCGATGCGAAGATCGCCTCCGGCTTCGCGATCGCGTCCAGATCGCGGAACAGCTCCGCCTTCAGCTCCAGTCGCTCCGGAACCGCTTCGATGATCAAGTCGCGGCCGGCGAGTTCGCGCAGGTCGGTGGCGCCGGCGAGGTTCTCGTTCACGCGCTTTCGATCGTCCTCGCTCGCGCGCTCCTTCTCGATCATCCTGCCGAGATAGCGGTGGAGCCGCGCGAGGCCGGCGTCGAGCGTCCGCTCATCAACTTCGCGGACGGTGGTGGGAAACCCGGCGAGCGCGCTTGCCAGCGCGATCCCGGACCCCATAAGCCCGCAGCCGGCGACGCCGACTGTCCTGATGTCGCTGTTGCTGTTCATTTGAACCGCAGTCATCGATTGAGATTCGTAACATGCGAAACGGGCGGAACGCTGCGTCATTCTGAACGAAGCCCGGCGTCAGTGTGTCGGGCGAAGTGAAGTTTATCCTGAACGAAGTGAAGGGAAGGTCCGGGTAAGCAAACTGTTGCATCTGCCAGTCATACCGTGGTCGAACTCGGACCTCCTTCACTGCGCGCGGCAAACTAACGCCGCGCTTGTTCAGGATGACACCAGAATCCCGCGGCATACCGACGCCGCGCTTGTTCAGGATGACACCAGAATCCCGCGGCATACCGACGCCGCGCTTGTTCAGGATGACACCAGAATCCCGCGGCAAACTAACACCGCGCTTGTTCAGGATGACACATTGTGCCCTCCGGCCGAAACTCCCGCACTGCCGCTGAAAACCCCATTCCTGCTACACATCCATCGTCTTGCTGTAACTGGCCCCGATCGCGCCGCGCAGGCAGGTCTGCGAGACCATGAACTCGGCGGAATGCCGCGCCTGCACGACGAGCGCCTCCGAGAGCGGTGCTGCGCATGAGGCGCGGATGCAGTCCATCACCGCCTTGCGCGCGGCCTCCGCGGCCGGGCTCTCCGCCGGCGGCAGTTCACGCGCCTCCGCCGGCACCTCGAACGACTTCTCCGCGAGCGGACGCCTGCGCAGCCCGTGATCGCCGCCGGAGAGCAGCTTCCCGACAACCGCGACCGCGTCCGCGAACGGGCCGGCGTAGTCGGTGAGCCAGCCGGCGGTGTCCTTCGCGCGCACGAACCGCCCGCCGAGCAGGATCGCCAGCAGCCGCGGCCACTGTTCGCGGCTCGCCCTGCGCAGCGGCCAGTGGCAGCCCTCCATCCCCGGCAGCACCGGCAGCGTCACTTCGGGCATCCCGAGTTGCGCCGACTGATCCGCGACGAGATAATGGCAGTGCATGAGCAGCTCGAGCATCCCGCCGAGGCAGCGCTTGCCGTTGATGAACCCGACCGAGAGCGCGAACTCGTCGTTGAACCGGCGCGCGGTCTCCGACCACGCCTTCGACATCTTGTAGCTCTGTTCCCGGTCGTGGAGCGCGGGGTAGAACTCGCTCGTGTCCGCGCCGACGAGCTGCGTGGTCAGGTGGAAGTCGCCGGTGAGCACGACGCGGTCGATCCGCTCCTCCTTCAGCCAGTCGATCGCACGGTCGAGCTCGTGAATCACGTCCCAGTTGAGCGATTCACGGCCGAGCGTGATCGCGCCGGCCTCGCCATCGTGTTCCGCGTTCACGTAGAGCTGCTTCCACTCCGGCGTGTCCATCCGGTCGAACTCCTCCGGATGCCAGGTCCCGTTTTTCGCGTCCGGGTGGAGCCTGTGGTACGTTTCCACGCGCCGGATCACCTCGTCCGCGCCGGTGTTGCGCGCGGTCGCGACGATTCCCTTCGTGAACTGCGCGCACAGCTCGCCGATCGCGTTCATGTGCGACAGGTGCGCGCGCTGCTCGTGCAGCATCAGGCTCGTCATCTGGAACAGCGGGCCGAGCATCCACGCGTTGAACTCGTCCTCGTCGGCGAGCTCCCAGTCCACCGTCGGCCGGTTGCTCGAATACCACGACTCGCCGCTCTCCTTCCTCCGCACGAGCTGATTTTCCGGCGCAAACAGGTCGCCGTACTGTTCGGCGAGGTGGTGCAGGCACGACCATGTGAGGAAACTGGCCCCCGGGCCGATCGCGTCGTGCGCGCGGAACGGATTCGGGCCGACGAGCCGGCGCACGTATTTGTCCACCTTCCAGAACGGCATGTTCGACGCGCGCTGGTAGCGGAGCGCGGCGAGCGTGACCCCGCAGAAAAGCACGTCGAGGATGAACGACCAGTAGTCGGCGACCGGCACAGGCACGAGCCCGAGCGACCAGAACAGGCGCGTGATCGCGGACGGCTCGTCTTCGACGACTTCCCACACCTTGTTGATCGGGTGCGGGAACGACGGGTGGAGGATGCCGACGCCCAGCTCGGAGCCGGGGAAGCCGGAGGTGACCGAGCGGATCTCGGCGTCCGGGAACGCGCCCCGCATCAGCTCGTAATGCGCGCGCTTGATCGGGAGGATCTCCGGCACCGCCTCGAGCACGAAGCGCGGGTTGAACTTCGCGAGCGCGGGCGGGAGCTCCTTTCCGCCGTAGTTGAGCCGGACGATGTTCGCCATGATCTCGTTCGCCGTCTCGCGCCCGAACGACGCTTTCAGCCCGCCGTACTGGCCGCCGATCCCGTCGGGCGCGTCCGGCAGGTCGAGCGTGACGACCGGGACGCCGTACTCGAGCAGGCGCGAGCCGAGCTGCATCGCCTTGCCCGACCCGACGATCCCGTTGCCTCCGGAGATCACGAGCGCGCCGCGGTCGCCCTCCGGGCCGAACACCGCATCGACCAGCGATTCCGTTGACTCGGGCGGGCCGCCGTTGCGGAAGAAACCGAGCACGGGGCCGATCCCGAGCGTGGTCAGCGTCGATTGCCTCATCGTCTTCATGCCGGGTTCCCCCCGTTGCTGTCATTGACCCGGAACAGGGCCGCGATCCCGACATCGCCGGCGGCGCAGCCGAACACGAGCGCGTAGCCGCCGCCCTTCTTCACCGTCCGCTCGAGCGCTTCCACGATCACCCGGACGAGCGTCGGACCCTGCGGGTGGCCATAGACGAGCGGGCAGCCGGTGTCGTTCATCTTCCGCCAGTCGTAGTCGAGCAGCTTCGCGAACACGGCGTCGTTGACCGCGAACGGGTTGTGGTCATAGACCGCGGTCATCTCGTCCATCGTGAGCCCCGTGCGCGCGAGCAGCTTCTTCACCGCGTGCGCGGGCGCCTCCGGCATGAACCCGGGGTCGGCTCGGTGTTCGGCGGAGGCGACGAGCTGCACGCTTATCTCCGGGCGGGGGCTCAATTCCCGGGCCTTCGCTTCGCTGGTCACGAGCAGCGTGAACATGCCGTCGGAGGCATGCGTCTGCCCGCCGGCGGTGACGCCCGTGTCGAGCTGGCGTTCCGCCTTGAATTGCGCGAGCGAATCGTACCTGCGCACGCCGTAGTCGCCATCGACGAGGCCCAGTTTCTTCCCGCGCACGTCGAGCACGGTGAGCGGAAACAGGATCCCGTCGAGCGCACCCGTATCGACCGCGTCGTAGTACTGCCGGTAGCGGGTGTACGAGACCTCGGCGAGCTCGTTCATCTCGAGCTTGTGCTTGCGCGCGGTGCGGCCGGCGCACGCGATCATCGACGTCTCGCCCCTGCCTTTGCTGAACCCGCTCTGGCCGGTGGAAGGGTCGTAGCCGAAGTTGTCCCAGATGTCGCTGATCACCTCCGTGCGCCGGTACGTCCCCTGGTTCGGAAACACGCCCGCGGGCGAGTTGCTCGTCTTGTCGAACGCGAGCACGCCGACGGTCTCGTGCGATCCGCCCTGCACGTGCGCGGACGCCTTGAGCACGAGCTGGAGCCCGGTCGCGCACGCCTGCTCGAGGTGAAATCCCGGCAGCCGGTGGCTGAAGCAGTGGGACAAGTACGGCGCACCCCAGAACTTGTACAGCCACGGCACCGTCGATCCGCTCACCAGGTAGTCGAGCGCGCTGATCTCGACGCCCTTTTTCGCGAGGATCAGCGGCATCGATTCGGCGGCGAACCGGGCGATGTCCACCTCGGCGAGCGCGCTCGTGTGCCAGGCGGGAAACCAGCTCCCTCCCCAGGCGCCGTACGGGATGTACGCGCCCGGGAACACGGGTGACACGTCTTTCATCTCCGCTCCCTGTCGTTTCGCGGCATCGGGGGCTCGGTTCGATTCTCGCAAGGGTTGCAGGTCATCTGTCGAGATCCTTCACCGCGCGGCTTGCGCCGCGCACGTTCAGGATGACACGACCGGCCGGCGGCACACTGACGCCACGCTTGTTCAGGATGACACTAATGCCGGTTCATATCCAGTATGCGCGTTCCACTGCGTCATTCTGACGCCCGAAGGGCGGAAGAAGGTCCGAGTACGAACCGGGTGGTTACTGTCTGGATCACCCTTGCTGGAACTGGACCTTCCCTTCACTGCGTTCAGGATGAACTTCACGCCGCTGACGCGGCGTTCAGAATGACGAACACTCCAACCGGATCGGAACTGACACTAACCCGCCGCCACCCTGCGGCGCACGTATTCCGCGAGCCCGCCGGCGTCGATGATCTCCCGGATTCCCTCCGGAAACGGCGCCGCGCGCCACGACCCCCCGCGCGTCACATTCTCGATCGCACCTTCCGCGAGCTCGACTCGGATCGTGTCGCCGTCCTCGATCCCCGCGACCGCATCCGCGCACTCGAGAATCGGCAGCCCGATGTTGATCGCGTTGCGGTAGAAGATCCGCGCGAACGAGACGGCGATCACGCAGGCGACACCCGCGCCCTTGATCGCGATCGGCGCGTTCTCGCGCGACGAGCCGCAGCCGAAGTTGCGGCCGGCGACGATGAAATCCCCGGGACGCACGCGCTGGACGAACGTCGCATCCAGATCCTCGAGCGCATGCGGCGCGAGCTCTTCGACCGTGAACCCGGTGCAGTAGCGCGCCGGTATGATCACGTCCGTGTCAACGTGGTCGTCGTATTTGAACGCGCGTCCACCCATCAGTCGCTCAGTGTGAGGAGTTGTCGCGCAGGTTGTCGTGAATCAGCCGCAGGTCCGCGAGCAGTCGGTTCATCCGCGACGTGCGGATGCGGCGGCGCGCGATCCGGTTCACCTCGTTCGCCTGCTCGTTCAGCTTCGGCAGCAGCCCGCGCCCTTTCGCGGTCAGCGAGATGAGCTGGGTGCGCCGGTCCTCGTCCGTCTGGTTGCGCCGGATCAGCCCGGCCTGCTCGAGGCGATCGACCTGCCGGGTGATCGTTGCGTTGTCGAGTTCGACGCGCCGGCCGAGCTCGGTCTGCTTCATCATGTCACTCTCGGCGATCCCCTGGAGCACGACCCATTGCGTCGAGGTGATCTCATATTCCTTCAGCCGCTCCTCGAGCGCCGCGCGCATGTAGCGGGCGATCACGTTGACGAGAAACCCGAGGCTGTCGTCGAGCGCGTGCCCGTCGGCGTCTGCGGCGACTGTCCGGTCAGTTTGCTTCGCATCGGCGACGGCGCCGTCGTTTTCACTCACCGTTTCTATCCTTTCGCTGCCTGCAGCTTCGTGTTCACGCGGACGTCGTACGGTGGCGTGATCTCGCCGGCGACCGCGGATGCGGCGGCGACCGCGGGACCGCTCAGATAGACCCTGCTCGACGGGTGCCCGTTGCGGCCGACGAAATTGCGGTTCGTCGTGTACAGTCCGACCTCGTTCTCCGCGAGCACGCCCATGTGTCCGCCGATGCACGGGCCACACGTGGGAGGCGTCACCGCCGCGCCCGCAGCGACGAACACCCCCGCGAGCCCCCGCTTCAGCAGTTCGAGGTAGATCGCCTGGCTCGACGGGATCACGAGCAGGCGCGTATCGCGGTGCACCTTCCGCCCGCGCAAGATCTCCGCCGCGATCTCGAAATCCTCGAGCCGGCCGTTCGTGCACGATCCGATCACGACCTGGTCCACGTGTTCGCCGGCGACTTCTTCCACGTCGGTCGCGTTCGACGGCAGGTACGGCTTCGCGACCTGCGGGCGCAGCGAGCCGACATCGACCGGGATCGTGCTCGCGTAACGCGCGTCCGGGTCGGCATCGATCGGCTCCGCGCCGGCGATGCCCACGGTGCGCAGGTAATCGAGCGTGGTCGCGTCCGCCGGAATGATCCCGGACTTCGCGCCCGCCTCGATCGCCATGTTCGTGACCGTGAACCGCCCGTCCATCGACATCGCCTCGATCACCGGCCCGTGGAACTCGAGTACCTTGTAGAGGGCGCCCTCGACGCCGAGCAGGCTGATCACGTGGAGAACGACGTCCTTTGCGCCGATCCACGGGTCCGGTTCGCCGCTGATTTCGAGGCGGATCGTCTCCGGCACGCGGAACCAGAGCTCGCCGAGCGCCCACGCGGCGGCCATGTCCGTGCTCCCGATCCCGGTCGCGAGCGCGCCGACCGCGCCGTGCGTGCACGTGTGGCTGTCCGCACCGACGACGAGATCGCCCGGGCGCACGAAACCCTTGTCCGGCAGGATCGAATGGCAGATCCCGGACCGGCCTACCTCGAAATAGTTCTCAACCCCCTGCTCGCGCGCGAACTCGCGCATGTTCTTCGAAAGTTGCGCGGCCTTGATGTCCTTCGCGGGCACGAAATGGTCGTTCACGAGCACGAGCGTATCCGGGTTCTTCACCCGCTCGACCCCCATCCCGCGGAACACCTCGATCGAGAGCGAACAGGTGACATCCGTGCCGAGCACGCGGTCCACCTTCGCGAACAGCAGCTCTCCGGGCTCGACCCGGTCACGGCCGCCGTGGGTGGCGAGGATCTTTTCCGCGATCGTCATGCTCATCGAACGGATTTCTCTTTGGTCAATGATGCGGGCAACAGGCCCGCGGTTGCTTGCAACCGCGGATCAACAAACTGTGCATGAGACCCGGGGCAAGCCCCGGGCCACCCGCCGCGCTCACGTCTCAATCGACTGTTTCAACTGCAGGTTCTCGCAGACAGCGTCCCCGGTCGCGGCGGTGCCGAGCGAACCGCCGAGGTCGCGGGTCACATTTCCCTCCCGGTACGCTTTCGCGACCGCGCGCTCGATCCGGCGTTCCCACTCCGGGTGGCCGAGGTGCGTGAGCATCAGCCCGGCGGTGAGCATCGCGGCGAGCGGGTTCGCGATGTCCTGTCCGGCGTATTTCGGAGCCGAACCGTGCACCGGTTCGAACAGCGACGTGCGCCCCGGGTGCAGGTTGCCGGACGCCGCGAGCCCCATCCCGCCCTGGATCTGCGCGCCGAGATCGGTCGCGATGTCGCCGAACATGTTGCAGGTGACGATCACCTCGAACTGTTCCGGCCGCTTCACCATCTGCATCACGAGCGCGTCGATGTACAGGTGCTGCGTCTCGATCTCCGGGTAGTCGGCGGCAACTTCGGCGAACACGCGATCCCAGAGGTCGCCCTCGAACCGCATCGCGTTCGACTTGTTCGACATCGTCACGCGCGTCCGGTTGTTCGCGCGCGCGTAGTCGAACGCGTAGCGGATGATCCGTTCGACCCCCTTGTACGTGTTCACCGAGCTCTGGATCGCGACCTCGTCGCGCGTGCCCTTCTTCAGATGGCCGCCGACGCCCGCATACATCTCCTCCGTGTTCTCGCGGAACACGACGAAGTTCACATCGTCGCGGGTCTTGTCCTTCAACGGGCAGAGACGGTCGTCGAGCAGGCGGATCGGGCGGTAGTTGACGAACAGGTCGAGCTTGAACCGGAGCCCGAGCAGGATGTCGGCGGCGTGCTTCATGTCCGGCACACGCGGATCGCCGACCGCACCGAGAAACACGGCGTCGTAGTGGTCGCGGAAGTTCTCGATCTCCTCGTCGGGGAGGGTGACTCCGCTCGCGAGGTACTTGTCCGCGCCGTAGTCGAACTCTTCCCAGCGGAGATCGACGCCGGAATCGCGCACCAGCTCGAGCAGCTTGAGCACCTCCCGCGTGACATCGACCCCGATCCCGTCGCCGGGAATCACCGCGATTCGCGCCATCCTCGCAACCCCGATTCGTGCACGTTTGCGACCATCCCGGCCGCCGTTCCACCAGTGACCTGTTAGGCAATCCTTACTGTAAGCCCAGCCTAACTTCCTTGCTTTAGTTACGTTAGCTCGGAGAGTACCTTCGAGTCAAGGGAAAATTGTTGCGAGTGAAATTTTTTCTTGGGCAACGATATTTTAGAGGCGATATTGTCTCCGGGCAGGGAAAACCAGGGACAGACCCCAGTTTCCACATGCAGCATGCAACTTGCAGAACATCTATCTCACTCGGAAACTGGGGTCTGTCCCTGGTTTTCGCGGAGTAACGGAAGGACGCATCATGACACTGCCACGGTTTGACGTACTTGTGCCGGAGACAGTGGAGCAGGCGTGCTCGCTGCTCGCGGAGCACGGCGGCGGCGCGCGTGTGCTCGCCGGCGGCACCGATCTGCTCGTCGATCTGAAGCGGCCGATCGTTCAGGAGCGGCTGATCGAGGCGGGCGGCGGAGATCCGGGTCGATTCACGACTCTCGGCGACGGGGAGCCGGGCGCGATCGACCCGTGGGGCTCCGGCGACCCGCCGCCGGACGTGCTCATCTCCCTGCACAAGCTCGCCGGGTTGAAGCGGATCGAGGTACTCGATGACGGGCGCCTGCGTGTCGGCGCGCTCGCGACGGCGCGCGAGATTCAGCGCGTGCCGGAGATCCGTGACCGGTGGACCGCGCTCGCGGAGGGCGCGGATTCGCTCGGGAGCCCGCTCGTGCGCGCGCGCGGCACGATCGGCGGGAACATCTGCAACGCGCGCCCGGCGGCGGACATCACCGTGCCCGCGATCTGTCTCGGGGCGCAGCTCGAATTGCAATCGCCGGACGGGTCGCGCACGCTGCCGGGCGAGCAGTTCATCCTCGCGCCCGGGGTGACCGTGATCGAGCCTGCGGAGATCCTGACTGCGGTCACGTTTCCCGCCCTGTCCGCGCGCACCGGCAGCGCCTACTACAAGCTCGGCCAGCGCAAGGCGCTCGAGATCTCGGTCGTCGGCGTCGCCGTGTATGTCGAACTCGCCGGCGATGACACGGTGCAGGCGGCGTGTGTGACACTTGGCGCGGTCGGGCCGACGCCGCTCGCCGCGCGCTCCGCCGCGGAGGTGCTGGCGGGCGGGAAACCGACCGGCGAGCTGCTCGCACGGGCTGCGCGGGCGGCGGCCGCCGACGCGACCCCGATCGACGATCACCGCGGCACCGCCGAATACCGCCGGCTGATGGTGGAAATGCTCACAAGGCGCACGCTCGAGCTCGCCGTCGAGCGGGCGGGAGGTCGATCATGAAACGGATCATCTCGCTGGCGGTGAACGGCGTGGAACATGAACTCGCCGTCGAGCCGCGCCGAACATTGCTCGAGCTGCTGCGCGAGGATCTCTCGCTCACCGGCACGAAGAAGGGTTGCGGGATCGGCGACTGCGGCGGGTGCACGGTGCTGCTCGATGGCGTTCCCGCGTTCAGTTGCCTCACGCTCGCGGTGCAGGCGGAGGGCTGTTCGGTGGAGACAGTCGAGGGGCTCGCGGGAAACGGTCGCCTGAGCAGTCTGCAGCGGGCGTTCGTCGAGGACGGCGCGATCCAGTGCGGGTTCTGCACGCCCGGGATGCTGATGACCGCGACCGAATTGCTGCGCGCGAACCCGCACCCGGACGAGCGCGAGATCCGGCTCGCGATCTCCGGAAACCTCTGCCGCTGCACCGGTTATCAGAAAATCGTCGAAGCGATCAGGCACGCCGCGGAGGCCGATCATGAGTAACGACTATCGCATTCTCAACACGCGCGCGCCGCGGGTCGATGCCGTGGACAAGGCGACCGGCCGCGCGCAGTACACCGACGATCTCAGCCGCCCGAACATGCTCTACGGCGCGATCCTGCACAGCCCGCTCGCGCACGCACGCATCCTCGACATCGACACTTCGCGCGCGGAGCGGCTGCCCGGCGTCGTCGCCGTCGTCACGTGGAGAGACGCCGGCACCGAACCGTACGGCGTCAGCCCCGCGCGCTACGACGAGACGATCTTCTGCCACGACAGGGTGCGTTACGTCGGCGACGAGATCGCCGCGGTCGCCGCCACCGACCCGGACACCGCGCACGAAGCGGTGCGCCGGATCAAGGTGGACTTCGAGCCGCTCCCGCTCGTGCTCGACGGGCGCCACGCGATGGACGACGGCCAACCGCAGCTCCACGAGCAATACGAAAACAACATCTGCGCACAGGTGCACTGGCGGTTCGGCGACGTCGAACAGGGCCGGCGCGAGGCGAGTGTGATCCGCACCGACACGATCTCGAGCAAGATGCAGGACGCCGCGTTCATGGAACCGCAGGCGGTGCTCGCGGAAGTGGACGCGCAGCGCAACCTGACGATGTTCAGTTCGACACAGGCGCCGCACTATGTCCAGCGCACGCTCGCGATGGCGCTCAACCACCCGCTGCACAAGGTGCGCGTGGTCAAACCCGCGATGGGCGGCGGGTTCGGGCCGAAGGCGTCGTGCTCCACCGCCGAGCTCGCGACCTGCCTGCTCGCGCTGAAAACCGGCCGGCCGGTCAAGTTCACGTTCGACCGCGAACAGGTGTTTCTCCACTCGCGCGCGCGCCATCAGTTCCTCCACACGATGACGACCGGTGTCCGTGACGACGGCACGCTCGCGTTCCTCGAACACGAGTGCATCCTCGACGGCGGCGCGTACGCCAGCTTCGGGATCGCGACCGTCTATTACGCCGGGTCGTTGCTCGGCGGGCCGTACCGGCTGAAGAACATGAACTACGACGGCTACCGGGTGGTCACGAACAAGCCTGCCTGCGGCGCGCAGCGCGGGCACGGCGCCGTGATCGCGCGCGCGCTGTTCGAAATCCAGCTCGACCGGATCGCGGAAGAGCTGGAAATGGACCCGATCGAGCTGCGGCTGAAGAACGTGATGGATGCCGGCGAGACGACGTGCAACGAGCTGTTCGTGAGCAGCTTCGGGATGCGCGAGGCGCTCGAGGCGGTGCGTGACTCCGCCGCGTGGAAGAAGAAGCGTGCACTCGCCGGCCAGACCCGCGCGGAGGGGAAAGGGATCGGCGCCGCGTGCGGGTTCTTCGTCTCCGGCGCCGCGTACCCGATCTACCGGTCGAAGACGTACCACTGCACGGTCGTGACGAAGGTGGACGAGGTCGGCGGCGGAGTCGTCGTCCAGTCCGGCGCGGCGGACATCGGCCAGGGCTCGGACACGATGCTCGCGATGATCACCGCCGAGGAGCTGGGCGTTTCGCTCGACGATGTGCGCGTGCAGGCCGGCGATTCCAGCCTCAGCGTGGACCTCGGCTCGTACTCGAGCCGGACGACGTTGATGACCGGCGCGGCCGCCCGTGACGCGGCGCGGGACGTGAAACGCCGGATCCTGAGCGCCGTCGCCGGCCGAATCGATGTTCCGCCGGAGACGCTCGACCTGAAGGACGGCTGCGTCATCAGCCTCGCCGACCCGATCGACTTCTCCGCGCTGCGCGACGAGTACCTCAAGGAGCACGTCGGGTTCAGCGACCTGCCCGATTCACCGAAGCTGAGTTTTCGCGAGGCGAGCAGGATCGCGTTCCTCGAGATCGGTGCGGTCGTCGGAACCGGGGAGTATCGCCCGCCGAAGCTGGGCGGGTCGTTCAAGGGCGCCGCGGTCGGCACCTCGCCCGCGTTCGGTTGCTCCGCCCAGGTCGCGGAGGTGTCGGTCGATCTCGAAACCGGCGAGGTCACCGTGGACCGGATCACCGGCGCGCACGACTGCGGGTTCGCGATCAACCGCACCCAGGTCGAAGGCCAGATGCACGGCTCGATGATGATGGGGATGGGCGAGGCGCTGATGGAGCAGGTCATCTACGACGAACACGGCCGCATTCTCAACCGCAACCTCGCCGAGTACAAGATCCCGACGTCGCTGGACATGCCGCAACTCGACGCGCTCATCGTCGAATCCAACGAACCGCACGGCCCCTACGGCGCGAAGGAGGTCGGCGAAGGCGCGATCATGCCCGTGATCCCGTCGATACTGAACGCGATCCACGACGCGACCGGCGTGCGCATCAACGAACTGCCCGTCACCCCGGAACGGATCGTGCGCGCGCTGCGGAGGAAATCGGTCTGCGCCAAGTAGTTATCTCCTGCGGCCGACAGGCCCGCGGTTGCTCGCAACCGCGGCTGATCCGACGGGCGTTCAGCGATTTCCGTGTTTTCAGTGGTTGTGATGTTATCCGTTCTATCCGTGTTATCCGTGGTAAAAGCCCCTCCGTGCCATCCGTAGTCGGCCGGGGGCGGGCATTCGCGCGATGCGGATCGTGCGGCGGGAGCCGGCGTTGGCGGGCGTTTCGATGTGCACGCGCCACGTGGCCGCGCGCTCGATCTCCGGGATCCGGTCGGCCCATTCGACGAGCAGCACGTCGCCGCGCTCGCGCAGTTCGTCGAGTCCGAGCGCGACCAGTTCCTCGGGGTCTGCGAGCCGGTAGAAGTCGGCATGATGAACCGGCGGGTCGGTGGGGTAGCCGTGCAGCAGGGTGAACGTCGGGCTGCGCACGCGTCCCTCGTACCCGAGCGCGCGCAGCAGTCCGCGCACGAATGTCGTCTTCCCCGCGCCGAGCGGCCCGGTGATCGCAACGAGGTCGCCGGCGCGCAGTTGTCGCGCAAACCGCGCCGCGAGTTCGCGAGTGGCGGATTCGCGGTCAACCCGGTGTGTTCCTTCGGTCGTCATCGGTAGGAAGATAGGACATGAAACCCGAGGCTGAAGCCCCGGGCCACCCACGTACCCCGGGCCAGCCACGTATCCCCGTGCAACCCGACGCGGACACGATGCCGGGCCGGCCGGCAAGTTCATGAGGAATCGAATGTTATCGGAGCCACAGTGAGCCACGCCTAACTCTCTCGCCGTTGGATTGGCCGCGCCGGTTTCATACTTTCCCTATTCTTCGTTCAACGACTGGTGCGAGACATGGCGAACGAGACGACCCGCAAGGACTCCGCTCGCGGCAGAAACAAATCCTCGGCCCGGGACAACGACCTGTTCAGCCGGCTGTGGAATACACTGAAGTCGATGAAGTTCGCGATCATCCTGCTGCTGGTGATCACTGCGCTCACGGTGGTGAATCTTTTCGCGAACGAGTTCATCGTGCAGGTGCGCGGCGAGATGCCGGGGCTCGCCTACTCGACTTACCACGAGGCGTACGGCGAGCCGCGCGCGAGCGTGCTCACGATGCTGCAGATGTATGCGCCGTACCGCTCGTGGTGGTACACGATCCTGCTCGGGCTGCTCACGCTCTCACTGGTCGTGTGCACGATCGACCGCGCGCCGATGGTCTGGAAGCTCCTGTTCGGCCGGCGTTTCCTCGCCGCGGACAGCCAGTACCCCGGTCACGATCACCACGCCGAAATCAGCGGCGGGCGCGAGCTCGAGCAGCACGTGCAGGACGTGATCAAACGGGCCGGGTTCACGGTGAACGCGAAGGAGACGAAGCAGGGGACGCTGTTGCACGGGCGGAAGTCCTCGATCGCGCACACCGGCGCGTGGATCGTGCACGTCGGCTTCATCCTGCTCATCGTCGGCGCGGCGTTGATCGCGCGCAACGAATACCGGGAGAATGTGAGCGGACTGCCCGGCGAATGGCTGGAGCCGGACGAGCGCGCGTGGGGGTTCAACGTGCGCGTCGAGGATTTCACGATCGAGTACTACCCGCTGCGGGAAGGGCAGTACGTGCAGATCGACGGTGGCCGTCAGGTCGGGCGCATCGACAACGTCTATCGCGACAGCACGCTCGCGATCCAGATCCTGTCGCCGCGGCAGGGGTTCGAGGATCACGTGAACCCGGACCGGGTAAGCAACCGTATCGACCGCCGTTTCGGCGGCAACCGGATCGACCAGTCGAACATCGCCGACTATATCGCGGTGCTCAGCGTGTTCGAGGACGGCGAAAAGGTGCTCACCGAATCGATCGAGGTCAACCACCCGCTGCGGTACAACGGTTACCGGTTCTACCAGTCGTCGTTCAACGACCAGCGCACGGACGCGCAGGGCCGGTGGACGACGGTGATCGAGGTCCGCCGCGACAGCGGCGGGCCGTTCGTCTGGGCCGGGATCGCGCTCGTCACACTCGGCCTGCTGCTCGGGCTTTACCTGACCCCGCGCGACCTGTTCGCGAAGGTGAAACGTGACGGGGAGCGGGTGACCGTCCTGCTCGCGGGAAAGTCGAAGGGGAGGCGCACGGAGTTCGAGCAGGCGTTCCAGCGCATCGTGCGACAACTTGAGCCCGCGAAGGAGGCTGCGTAATGAGTGGCAAGGCGATCGCGTTCATCGCGGCGCTCGCGGTGATCGTGCTCCTGATCGTGTTCCTTCCCGGCGGGGAAGAGCCGCCGGAACCGCAGCGCGCGCGCCAGATGCAGCAACCATCCCAGCAGCAACCGGCGCGTGTTGCGCACGCGCCGGCGCCGGAGATCGACTCGATCCGCATCGCCGTCCGCGACAGCACCGGCGCGGACATCGGCGAGCTCACGCTCGCGCCCGGGGTTGTGAAGAAGCTGGCCGGCACGCCGTGGGCGCTGCGGATGGACAAGTTCTACACGCACCTGATATTGGAGGAGAACAACAAGCCGGTGAACGCATCCCCGCTCCCGCACAACCCGGCCGCACGGATTGAGATTCTGCGCGGCGGGGACGTTGTCGATTACACGTGGTCGTTCGAGAAGGTGCCGTATTTCCGGATGATGGGGATGGGCGGCGGCGACGCGGTCGAGCAGACCGGGCTCGCGTTCGCGCTGCTCGCCTATCACGGACTCGAGGCGCCGGACACCACGGCAAACTCCCCCTAACCCCGGATCACACCGATGGAACGTATCGACTCGCTGCTGTATTCGATTTCGTTTTGCGCGTACCTCGCCTCGTTCGTGCTCTACATCGTGCACGTGGCGTTGAAGAAGCAGAAGCCGGGCGTGATCGCGACGATCATCGCCGGGATCGGGCTCGTTCCGCACAGCGCGGCGATCGTCGCGCGCGGGATCCAGCAGGGTCACATCCCGCTCGCGAACATGTACGAGTACATGGGCCTGATGGCATGGATGGTGATCGCCGGGCTGATCGCATTCGTGCTCCGGTTCCGGAACACACGGATCGGCGTGTTCCTCGCCCCGATCGCGGTGATGCTGCTCGTGACCGCGAGCCTGCTCCCGTCGGACGTGAACCGGCAACTGATGCCGGCGCTGCAATCGACATGGCTCGCGATTCATGTCTCGCTCGCGGCGCTCGGGTCGGGCGCGTTCCTGATCGCGTTCGCCGCCGCCGCGCTCGTGCTGCTCACCGCTGAAGGCGACAGCCCGCGCCGGCCGGCGAAGAAGAACGCGCCCGCGCGGAAGGCGTTCTCGTGGGCGGAGTTCGCGATCTTCTGGATCGGTGCGCCCGTGGTGACCTGGCTGGTGCTCGCTGCGGTCGGGTTGTTGCCGGAAGAGGTGCACATGGGATCGCGGCAGCCTGCCGAAGCTGCGATCACCGCGTTTACGTTGGGGCGCGGAGCGGACCATAGCCTGCTCGGTCAACCCGCGATCGGGCTCGGGATCGGGATGGTGCTCGCCGCGATCGTGTGGCCGTTTGTTCGCGTCCAGCTCAGCCCGTCGAACCGCGGGAACGGGATGCACCAGTTCATCACGATCGTGCTCGCGCTGCTGATTTCCGCAATCATCACCGGGTTCCTGATCAAGGGCGGCACGATCCAGCTCACTCCGCGCAGCTACCTGAAGATCTTCGAGTTCTTCGGGCCGGTGCTCGTGATCTCGTGGGCGCTCGCGCCGCTCGTGCACATCTTGATCGGCGCCGGCGCGGTGTCTTGGCTGCCGAAACTGGGCGTGCAGCGGACCGTGCTGCAGGAGATCTCCTACTCGGCCGTCGCGATCGGCTACCCGCTGTACACGGTCGGCGCGCTGTTCGCGGGCGCGATCTGGGCGGAACAGGCGTGGGGGACGTGGTGGAGCTGGGACCCGAAGGAGGTCGGCGCGCTGATCATCTGGCTGTTCTACACCGTGTTCCTGCACGCCCGCCACCAGCGGAAATGGTCCGGCGACCGCGCGGCGCTGCTGCTCGTGCTCGGGATGATGTTCGTGTTCATCAGCTTCTTCGGCAACTACTTCTTCGGCGGGCTGCACTCGTTCGAGACGACGTGAGCCGGCGGGGTGACGTGAGCGGCGCGGAGTGAACGCGACGCAGCCGCCTACCGCACGAGTTTGACCTTCCGTGTCGCCGCGTTCTCCGCTGTCGTCACGCGGAGGAAGTATGTCCCGCTCGCGAGAGACGATCCATCCAGCGAGATCTCGTGACGGCCCGCCGCGAAGTGTTCATCGATCAGAGTACGGACCTCCTGGCGGAGCAGGTTGTACAGGGTCAGCCTGACATTTCCCGGTCGTTTCAGCCGGACGGTGACCGTCGCGCGCGTGTTGAACGGGTTCGGGTGCACGCTCAGCAGCTCGAACGCTTCTCTACACACAAACTGGGACTTGACTCCAGCAGTAGGCTCGGTATACACTTCATCATGACCTCCTCTCCCCTCAGCATGTGAACAAACAGCTCGTACTTTGCTACCCCCCTACGACAATCAAGCGTACAATAGGGTGGCTGGTTCAGTCAAAGGCCTCACGACAAGACGTTTTGCATTATACTCTCCTAATTCGTAATCTTCAGTTTATCAGGGGATTGTCGCGCTCCCCAGCGCGTCATGAGCTGCGCTTCATATGGAAGGATGGGAAAGCTGCTCCTCATACTGCACGCCGGGTCAGATGAGCCGCGCGGGCAGGCCCGCACGGGCGACACAGCAGGGGTGGCCCGACTTGCGCGAAACACCGTGCTATGCCCATGCCTGCTGCGCAGGCATCAGACTGTTGAAGAAGCCGTGATCGTCCGTCATGCTGAACGAAGTGAAGCAGGTCCAGGTTTGTAAACGGTCGGTCCATGAGCCAACCTGCTGATAACTCGGACCTTTCCTTCACTGCGTTCAGGACATGCTTCCGCCGCCTGGGGCGGCGTCAGAATGACACTCTTTCCGCCGTCACGTGTCCGCAGCCAGTACCCGCCGCCGGAGCGGGCCGCACTTGACGAGCGTGCGCGGGCACGAGAGAGGGGGCGCGCCGGCCGCGAACCGCCTGACCTGACAGCGCTTGACATCCCTCGCCACACCCGCGTACCATCCTCTGATTTCGCCAATCGGAGAGGGCGGTAGTGAAGAAGATTCTGAGACGGTGGGACCTGATCCTGTTCGTGCTCGCGGTCGCGGTCATCTACAGCGCCGCGTTTTTCGCCTGGGGTTATCTTGCGTCGCTGAAGGGCGTATTCCCGCAGGCGATCGTGCATGATGTCGGCGAAGCGGCGAAGGCCTACTGGAAGAAGCTGCAGATCGAGATGAAGCTGGGCGATGAGAACCGGCCGTTGCACGAGCGGAGCAACAGCTGGTATCCGCGCGGGAATGCGGCGGCCGATTCAGGGGTCGTCGCACACAAACAGGGCGCGTGTTACCCCGGCTACACGGTATATGCCGACGCCGCCTCGGCCGCGTACTTGATCGACCTCGACGGGACCGTGCTGCACACGTGGCGGAAGCCGTTCAACGACGCCTGGCCCGATCCGCCGCACATGCTGACGAGCAACGACGAGCCGTTCGACTACTGGCACCGGGTTCATGTCTATCCGAACGGCGACCTGCTCGCGATCTATCACGTGGAGAATCTGAGCCCGTACGCCGGCGGACTGGTCCGGCTCGACAGGGATTCGAACGTGCTCTGGACGCTCGACCGCAACGCGCACCACGACCTCGATATCGCCGCCGACGGCACGATCTACGTGCTCACGCAGCACGACCTCAGCGAGGGCCCTCGCACGGAGGATTACGTGATGATGGTCGCGCCCGGGGACGGTGCGATAATCGATTCGATAAACATCGCGGATGCGATCCGCCGCTCCGACTACACCGGGATCATCCCGAGAAACCCGACGCAGGATTTTCTGCACACGAACAACCTGGAGATTCTCGACGTGCGGATCGCGGGCGAGTACCCGATGTTCGAGGCGGGCGACATCCTGCTCTCGTTCCGCGCGCTGAGCGGAATCGCGATCCTCGACCCGGACACGCGCGCGATCACGTGGTACAAGGGAAATCTGTCCGTGTGGCAGCACGACCCCGATTTCGTCGGCGACGGGAAGATCGTCCTGTTCGACAACCTCGGCGTTCCGCTGGAAGGGCAGCGCCGGGCGAGCCGGATCGTCGAGTACGACCTGAACACGCTCGAGCTCCGGGTTCTCTACCAGGACACGACCGGTTTCTTCTCCGACGTGCGCGGCAGCCAGCAGTTGCTCGCGAACGGGAATCTGCTGATCACATCATCCGCGCAGGGGAGGGTGTTCGAGGTCGATGTGGACGGCGGCGGGATCGTGTGGGAGTTCATCACGCCGCAGCAGACGAAGCGAAGTATCGGGGTCGTGAACAGCGCGCTCCGGTTCGCTCCCGAGGACCTGCCGTTTCTCACGACCCCGGCCGGTTGATTCTCACCCGCTGAACGGGTTGATCCGGGCACGGGCGGATGCCGTCTCCTCCTCGATCGCGGCGAGCTCGTCGCCGGTAAAATCGGGCGTGTAGTAGGCGGGCGGGCTGATCCGTTCCGCGAGCCGGCGACGCTGCTCGTCGGTCACCTCCAGTCCGCAGTGTGACAAGATCCGGCGCAGCTCATCGCCGGGCGACGCGCACAGGTTGTCGTAGTGGACGACGAGCGCGCGTTCGCGCACGCCGGCGTCGTTTTCGAGCACGGACGCGACGTACTCGTACGTGATCGCCCAGCAGGCGGCGAACCCGCGCGCCTCCTCGCCGCGCTCCCACAGCTCGCGCACCCGCGCGACCGCCTCCCCGTCGCCGAAGTTGACCGGCCGCCGGTCGAGCCCGAATTCGAAGTGACCCGCGAGCTGCATGTACGAGAGCACGAGCGGGTTCGCCCGTTCACGCTCCGCGAGCAGCGCCTGCTGCTTGACCAGCGAGGCGACGTGATCCACCGGATCGCGCACGGGGATTACAAACCGTGCACCCGGGAACAGCTCGTGGACGTACGCCAGCCGGGAGACGTTGTAGTTGCCCTTGCACAGGTAGCGCCGTCCGCCGCGCATGTAGAGCAGCTTGCGGATGTGGTCGCGGTAGAAACGGGCGAATTCGTTGTTGAGCGTGCTGCGATCGAGCACGTTCGGCCGCGCCGGGTCGTGCACCCAGTCGAAGAAGTGCATCCACAGGATCTCTTCCATCGCCTCCGGGCTGCGCGGGGTGACGCGGATGCGGTCGGCGTGAAACCGCTCCACCGGCTCCGGCTCCGGCCGCTGCGCGCGGTCGAGGAACCAGTTCCACCAGATCGGGATCTGCAGCAGCGGGAAATCGCGGTACTGATGAGTCGCGAGCCCCGGCAGCTCCGCGAGCAGCTCGAGCAGGATCGTCGTCCCGGAGCGCGCGAGGCCGGTGATGTACACCGGCCGGTCGATCTCGATTTCCCCGATTCGGTCGCGGTGGTGCCGGGTTTCCCGGTCGCCGAGCCGGGTGAACAGCGCGCGGTGTCGTTCGGCGAACCGGCCGATCCGGTCGAGGAACTTCGAGGGTTGCAGTCTGTCGGCGGACTCCGGCATCGGAACTCCGGTGGTGGGCGGCTACTCGATCCTGAACACGAGCTTCAGCGTGAGCGTGGTGACGAATACGGCGACGACAAACCACAGCTCCCACGCGCCGAGCCATTCCGGGGAACTGTCGAACAGTCGCGTTCTCGTCAGGTCGAACCGGATCCGCTGCACCGGGGCCGCCTCGTCGATGTACCCGTTCGGGTTCGGCAGCAGCCAGTTCCAGCCCTGCCGTTTGTGGAGCACGTCGAGCGGCGCGGCGAACGGGTTTCCCGCGTAGATCGTCTCCCCGCCGGCCCGGATCTCGAGCTCGCGCGCGCGCTCCGGGCGGACGAGGAAGCGGCGATCACCGTCATTGTAGTAATGGTCTGCGGGAATGACTTCGAGCGGCACACCGTCGGGTTCGACCATGATCGCGACCCGCTCGCCCGGCGCGGGCGGGATGAACCCGTGGTACACCGAGAGCCACACGATCACGAGCAGGATCGGGAGGCCGCCGACGAGCGTGGGCAGCAGCGTGAGGTAGAGCTGGCGCAGCGCGAGGCGGAGGTTCTGCTTCGTGAGCCGCATGTACTCCGCCCGCTCGATGTCGGGGTCCATCATCCGCTTGCGCAGCTCACGCAACCGCCGCTTCAGTTCGCGGATACGGCCCTGTTTCGAGACGAGCCTGTACAGCGCGATCGTCGCCGCGCCGGAGACGACCCCCCAGAGGATGATCCGCACGGGGAGAGAAAACGCCCCGGCGAGCAGGCCGTCCAGGGCGGAGAGTGCGTTCAGCAGCGGCGCGAGCATCGATCAGCTTTTCGAGGCCTGGGTTTTCGCGTCTTCCGCGGAATTCTCCCGCGTGCGGTTCGCGGCCCGGCGCTTGCGCAGCAGGCTGCGCACCGGCCAGAGCACGACCCCGGCGATCACCATGAACACGGCGACGATCACCGCCCAGAGCGCGCCGAGCAATGTCACGCCCGCGCCGGGCCCGACATACGCGAAACTGAGCGCGGGGACAGTGAGCAGCACGCCCGCGAGCAAGATCCCGGTGCGCAGTCGATTCCACATCGTCTCGGTCTCCTCAGCGAGAATAGAGCTACCCGCCAGCCGGAACGCCGCCGGTTGCACAATTGTAAGCAATCCGACCGGCCCTGACACCCGGCGCGCCGGCCCGATCGAGGAATGGCTCCCGGAGAACGGACGCGGTCAACCGCACGGGCGGTACACAGGGGACGCTTGCTTGCAAGCGTCCCCATAGCCATAGACCCTCGGATCAACCGCGCGGGCGGTACACCGACGGTGGTGCACCGCGTAGATTCTTCACTCGCGGCCGCAGACTGATGCGGGCGCGGTTCAGGATGACACATTTCCGTCGGCCGCGTTTGACGAGCAAACGCGGGCACGAGCCCCTGGCGGGTGGCCGGGCTTCAGCCTCGCGTCTCATCCCTCAGTGAACAGGGTTGCCGCTTGACTCCGCCTCCGGCGGGAGGTTCATTTTGCAGTTTCGCATCAACCCCTGTCAAGGAGTGTGCAATGGCCGCGGCCAGTGAGAGAAACGTCCGCGCGGAATCGAAGCAGGCCGCCGGCGTGAATTCACCGGCGGACGCCACCCCGGACACGTCCGGCAAAGATTTCATCCGTGCCCGGATCGAAAGGGACAGAGCGGCGGGCCGTTACGGCGGGCGCGTCGAGACACGGTTCCCCCCCGAGCCGAACGGGTACCTGCACGTCGGCCACGTGAAGGCGATCGTGCTCAACTTCGGGCTCGCCGACGAGTACCGCGGCGTCACCCACCTCCGCTTCGACGACACGAACCCGCTCACCGAGGAGACCGGCTACGTCGAGTCGATCAAGCAGGACATCCACTGGATCGGCTATGATTGGGGCGACCGCATCCACTTCGCCTCCGACTACTTTGAACGGCTCTACGACTGGGCCGTATTTCTGATCAGGAAGGGAGTCGCGTACGTCTGCCACCTGACGGAAGAGCAGATCCGCGAGTACCGGGGCACGGTGAAGCAGCCGGGCAGGCCGAGCCCGTGGCGCGACCGGCCGGTCGAGGAGAGCCTGCGCGAGTTCGAGCGGATGCGTCGCGGCGAATACGCCGACGGCGAGGCGACGCTGCGCGCGAAGATCGACATCGCCGCGCCGAACATGAAAATGCGCGACCCGTTGATGTACCGCGTCCGTCACGCCTCCCACCACAACACCGGCGATCGCTGGTGCATCTACCCGATGTACGACTGGGCGCACGGCCAGTCCGACGCGATCGAGGGGATCACGCACAGCCTGTGCACGCTCGAGTTCGAAAACAACCGCGAGCTGTACGACTGGTTCACCGAGCAGCTCGAACTGGTCGATCCGCCGAAGCAGTACGAGTTCGCCCGGCTCAACCTCAACTACACCGTGATGTCGAAGCGAAAGCTGCTCGAGATGATCCGGAACGGGATCGTCTCCGGCTGGGACGACCCGCGGCTGCCGACGATCCGCGGGATGCGGCGGCGCGGCTACACCCCGGAGGCGCTGCGCACGTTCGTCGAACGGGTCGGCGTGAGCAAGGCGAACAGCATCGTCGATGTCGGAATGCTCGAGTGGGCGATCCGCGAGGATCTCAATTACCGCGCGCCGCGGCGAATGGCCGTGCTCGACCCGCTCAAGGTCACGATCACCAACTACCCGGAAGGCGAGAGCGAGCTGCTGGACGCGGTGAACAACCCGGAGGACGAGTCGGCCGGCACGCGCGAAGTGCCGTTCTCGCGCGAGCTGTTCATCGAGCGCGCCGATTTCATGGAGGACCCGCCGCGCAAGTTCTACCGGCTCGCCCCGGGGCGCGAAGTGCGCCTCCGCTACGCCTATTTCCTCACCTGCGACGAGGTTGTGAAGAACGAGGCCGGGGAGATCGCCGAGCTGCGCTGCACGTACGACCCGGCGACCCGCGGCGGGGACGCTCCGGACGGACGCAAACCGAAGGCGACGCTGCACTGGGTGTCAGCCGCGCACGCGATCTCCGGCGAGGTCCGTCTCTACGACCGCCTGTTCCAGGTGGAAAACCCGCTCGCCGCGCGATACAGGGATGACTTCATGCAGACCCTGAACCCCGACTCCCTGCAGGTGCTGCGGGACGCCCGGCTCGAGCCGTCGCTCGCCGAGATGGAGCCGGGCGAGATCTGCCAGTTCGAACGCAAAGGGTATTTCTGCATGGACCCGGACACGGAACCGGACGCACCCGTGTTCAACCGCACCGTCACGCTGCGCGACACGTGGGCAAGAATTCAGAAAAAGCGGAAGTAGCGACGGGTGGCCCGGGGCTTCAGCCTCGGGTCTCATCCGCGGACCCGACCAGCGCGGTATACCAATTGGTTCATCCGCGGTGACGGCTGCGCCGTCCCCGCGGGCATTCTATGGGGACGCTTGCGAGCACTCGGTTATGCAGTTCGCTCAGCCACGTGCATGGAGGGAACTCAGATCGCATCCGGGCGGCCGAGCCGTCATTCTGAACCCGGCTTCGCGCGTCTGTCTGCGTGAAGGCGGGTGAAGAAGGTCCAAGTTATCCAAGGGTTATTTCACGAGTTTCATCGTA
>JAANWZ010000074.1 GCA_018263585.1 Calditrichota bacterium
CCCTTGCCCTTGACTTCAGTCAAGGATGGGATGTTTCCCAAACGCTCCCCCCTTGCCCTTGACTTCAGTCAAGGATAATCAGACGGTTAGTATCGCCAGGTTCAATCACCCGTTGATCAGCCGCGGTGACGGCCTGCGGCCCGTCCCCGCGGGCATGGAGACGGGGGACGCTCGCTCGCGAGCGTCCCCTTCCCCCCGCCGGCCCCGTACACCTGATCGCGAAAGTCCGGCGCGACAGGGATTGCCCGGCCCCGGCGAGCCGGCTATCTTGACCGCCTGTTCGCCGCACACGTACTGTGCGACCGGAGGGGTGGCCGAGTGGCTGAAGGCGCTCGCCTCGAAAGCGAGTAACGGGTGACCCCCGTTCGTGGGTTCGAATCCCACCCCCTCCGCCGCCCGCGGGATCATTTCACGAACAGCACGCGTTCCCTCTGCGCGTGGTCCTCCGTCCGCGCTTCGATGATGTAGGTCCCGCTCGCTGTCCCCGGCAGCGGCCGCCAGTGGAAGCGATGGCGCCCGGCGGCCCACGGCGCTTTCGTGAGCAGCCGCACCTCCCGCCCGAGCAGGTTGAACACCCGCACCTCGAGGTCGCCGCGCCGCGGCAGCGTGACGTGAAACGCGAGCGACGCGTTGAACGGGTTCGGATACGGCGCGCTCAGCGTGAACTCCGGCGTGACGGTCCACTCCGACGGCGCGACTGGTTCGCTCGACGCGTCAACCTCCATCACGAGGAAATCGGCGTCGTTGTTCTCGGTGCTCGACGTGTAGCCGGCGGCGAGCACGATCTCGCTGTCCCACGGCCCGACCGTGCGAAACTCCTGGTAGCCGCCCACGTCCCCGTACGACTGGGTCCAGAGCACGTTGCCCGCCGCGTCGAACCGGACTCCGTACGCGTTCATCACGCCGTCCACGGCGCTGAACGAGTTCCCGGCGGCGAAGAAGCCGCCGTCGGCGGACTGGACGACACCCCAGCCTTCGTCCCAACTGTCGCCGCCGACCGTCGTCTCCCACACGATCCACCCGTCAGCGCTCAGCCGGAGCAGGTACAGGTCGGACTCTTCGCGCAGGTCGTACTGGTGGGTGACGCCCGCGAGCACGAAATCGCCCTCCTGCGTCACGATCATGTCGTTCACGTAGTCCGGGTACGGCCCGCCGATCACCTGCTGCCATTGCTGCGCGCCCTCGGCATCGACCTTGATCACGAGCACGTCCCGGTTCTCGGCGTCGAACGAGTGGGTGCTGCCTGCGAGCACGAGACCGCCGTCGTTCGCGCGCACCATCGCGAGCAGGAAGTCGTGCTCCTCTTCGCCGTACGTTTGCGACCAGAGCAGGGCGCCGTTCGAGTCGATCCGGGTGAGCCGGAAATCGGCCTTGTTCACGTCCTCCCGGGCGCTGAACCCGCCGACGTACCACCCGCCTTCGCCGTCCGGCACGAGCGAGGTCGCGACGTCGAATCGGAGCGCGCCGTACGTGTTGGACGAGAGCACGTTTCCCTGCCCGTCGAGGCGGACAACGTAGAAATCGAAGGCGAGGTCGCCGTACGAGTTCGACGTGCCGGCGGCGATGTACCCGCCGTCGCCGGTCGGGATCGCCGTGTAGAACTCCTCGCAGAGTGTGTCGCCGTACGTGTGTTCCCATTCGACCTCGCCGTCGCTGTCGAGCTTGCCGGCGAACGCGTCCATCTGGCCGGCGGTGTTCGAGGAAGTGAACCCGGCGAGCAGCGCGCCGCCGTCGGGCGTGGGCACAACGGAGGAGATCATCTCCGGGTCGGGGCCGGTCTCGAACTCGGCGATCCGGCGGACCTGCGGCCGGTCGGCTGCTTCGCTCGCCAGCGCGAACAGAACTGTGCAGATCAGGGCGTGCTTCAGCATCGGACGGCCCTCCGGTTTTTCGCGCCAACAGCCGGGACGGCGTGCACGGTCGAACAACTGAAGATAACATGTTTTCAGCGAAATGTGGCAACCCATGTCAGCCCGAACCGACCTGCACGCGGCGAACAAGGCGCCGGCGCCGAATCACGGGTGATCAGCGGAGATCGCAGAGCATCGGAAGAGATCCGGAGTCCGCCCTCCCCCCGCTCCCCGACGCTTGCGTGCGATTCGTCACGCGTGATATCATTCGCCGGCCTCCGGCGGAGCACTGTGCTCCCGGCGTGAAACCTCCCCGGGCGAAATGCGGTCTTATACTGGTTCTCGCAATAAATGTCGGATGCGTGAAACTCACCGGCTTGCATCCGCGCGGGCAAGCCCGCACGGCCGGTACACGGATGAGACATTTCCAAGAACCAGCATACCACGGATTCCGCACCCCGACCTCCGGGCGATTCTCCACACAGGGATTGGTGCGTATGAAGGCGCGAATTATCTGCCTGATCCCCGGGATACTGCTCTTCGCGCAGGCGTACGCGAGCGAGCCGGTGCGCGGGTTCGTGATCGACGAGACGAGCGGCGAACCGCTGCCCGTCGCGAACGTGACCGTGAAAGGTACGACCCGCGGTTCGACGACGAACCTGGACGGGTTCTTCGTGATCCCCGGGCTCGCTGCGGGCGACTACACGCTGCACGTCAGCTACCTCAGCTACCACCCTCGGGATGTCGAGGTCACGGTGGACGGCGGGCCGGTCGAGCCGATCCAAATCGAGCTCATCCCCGGCTCGGTTCAGCTCGAGGAGGTGACGTACACCGTGGACAAGGATGACGACGAGGAGCTGCGCGAGAGCCCGCGCGTGTCCACGGTCCCGGTTGACGGTTCGACGATCCGGCAACTGCCGAGCCTCGGCGCGGAGATGGATGTGCTCCGCGCGCTGCAGTCGATGCCCGGCGTGAAGGCATCCTCCGAACTCTCCAGCGCGCTGCATGTGCGCGGCGCGAGCCCGGACATGACGCTGATCCTGATGGACCAGTCCACCGTGTACAACCCGTCCCACCTGTTCGGGCTGTTCAGCACGTTCAACGCGGACGCGGTCAAGCACATCGAGCTGATCAAGGGCGGGTTTCCTGCCGAGTACGGCGGCCGCGCGGGATCGGTGCTCGAGGTGGTGACGAACGAGGGCAACCGTCGCGAGCACGAGGGGCTCGTGATGGTCGGTCTCGTTTCCGCGCGCGCGGCGTACGAAGCTCCGCTGCCCGATGAACGAGGTTCGTTCGCCGCCTCGTACCGGCGCACCTACTTCGAGCCCGTGATCAGCGCGCTCCGCAACAGCAGCCCGGAGTTCGAAGACCTCCCCTCCTACTATTTCTACGACGGAAACGGGAAGGTCAACTTCGACCTCGCGCGCAACACGACGCTCACGATCGGCGGCTACCTCGGCAAGGACGTGTTCACCGCCGAATTCGGCGCGGAGGACGCACGGCTGGAGATTTCGAGCCACTGGGGCAACCGCACCGCGACCGGCCGTCTCCGGCACGTGCTCAGCAAGACCTCGTTTCTCACCGTCGGCTACGCGTGGAGCCGGTACAGCAGCGGCGCCGAGTTCTGGGATCTCGACGAACAGGGCGGCGACGACAACCTGCTCCAGGACTTCAGCAACCGGTTCGAGGACCACAGCCTCCGCGCCGACCTAGAGGTGCTCGGGTTCAAGCACCACAAGCTCAAGACCGGGATCCAGCTCAACCGCTATGCGAGCGAGACGGTGAACCGGACGGAGGATCTCGTGTACGCGAACATCGACGCGGAAAACTCGATTGCGGCGTGGTACATCCAGGACCAGTGGCGGTTTCACCCGATGTTCGAGATTGAGCCGGGCGTGCGCCTCTATCACATCGACGGCTACGACCGGGTCGTCGCCGACCCGAGGGTCGCGTTCGTCTATCACTACAGCCCCGAGATGCGGTTCAAGCTCGCGGCCGGGCAGTACCACCAGTTCGTGAACCTGATCACCGCAATGGATGCGCTCAGCTTCTTCGACATCTGGGTGCCGTACGACGGCACCGTCGATCCGACGTGGATGAACCAGTACGTCGCCGGCTGGGAATACGACTTCCACCCGGACTACGAGCTCACCACCGAGGCGTATTACAACGACATGCGCAAGCTGCTCGAGTACGACGACCTGATCGACGAGGGTCACAGCTACGACGACGCGTTTCTCGAGGGCGACGGTTACTCGTACGGGCTCGAGCTGATGCTGCGCAAGAAGAACGGGCGTCTCACCGGCTGGCTCGGCTACTCGCTGTCGTGGTCGCGGCGGCATTTCCCCGGCACGTGGCTCAACCGGGGCCGCTGGTACGCGCCGAAATGGGACCGGCGGCACGATTTCATCGGCGTCGCCACCTACCGTGTCAACGAGCGCTGGAACCTGTCCGCGCAGTGGCGCTACAACACCGGACAGGGCTACACGCGCGGCGTCGGCGTCGTCACCTTCCGCGAGGGGCCGATCGACACGGGCTACGAGTACAACGACGGCCGCGGGGTGCTCTACGGCGAGCGCAACAACTACCGCTACCCCGCCGACCACCGGCTCGACATCTCCGCCGACTACCACCACCACCTGTTCGGGCTGCCGGCGAAGCTCACGCTCAGCATCTACAACGTGTACAGCAGGCGCGCGTTCTGGCGCCGCAGCTTCAACACGTACGAAAACCCGATCGAGGCGTCCGACTTGAAACTGCTCCCGATCCTCCCGCTCGCCAGCTACGAAGTGAGGTTCTGACGATGCGCGCGATCGATTCCCGCCTGGCTCGTACTCGCACGCCGGTCGCCGTGTTCGCAGCCGGTCTCGGGCTGCTGCTCGCGTTCGCCGGCTGCGAGAACAACCCGTCCGAGGTCGAGGATTACGTGCCCGAGCCGATGCTGACCGCGTTCATCGAGAACGGCGCCCCGGTCGATACGATCTACCTCGAGTGGGCCGGCCGGTTCGGCGACTACTACGATCGCAGCGAGCTCGGCGTCAAAGATGCCGGCCTCGTGATGTTCCCGGTCCGCGACGGCGGCGGCGAGCCGGTCGATACGTCCGCCGACTCCTCGCTCGTGCTCCGTTTCCACCCCGACCCGGCCGAACCGAACTCCGGCGTGTACCTGCCCGATCGGGACGACTACCTGCCGCGCGGGAAGTGGACCTACCGCATCGAAGCGACGCAGCAGGATCAGGGCGTCGATCTGTGGGCGGAAACGACCGTGCCGGACACGTTCTCGTACTACGCCGCATTCAAGAGCGACCCGTTCACACCCGTCGCGATCGACAGCATCACGCTCACCCGCGAGGCGGACGAGATCTTCGTGAACTGGAGCGAGTCGGCGACCGCGCGCGGGTTCATCCTCGGGATCATCGCGGAAACGCCGCGCGACGAGCTGATTCCGCTCGACCCGGAGTGGGACCCGAACGATCCGGACGACGAGCTCGAGGACGAGGAGAAGGACCGTCACGGGTGGACGTTCGCCCGCTACGACCAGCGCTCGATGACTGTCGCCTGGATCTTCTTCCAGTGGGCGGGCTGGAATCGTCTCTACATCAACGCCGCGTCCGAATCGTACTACATGTACATGTTCTCCGTGATCATGCGCGGCGACCCGAACTTCACCGAGAACCCGCTGTTCAACGTGCACGGCGGGCTCGGCGTGTTCGGCGCGTACGCCCGCCACGGGTTCGACATCTACCTCGAACGCTCCGGCTCCGGGGGGTGAATAGATCTTGCGGAACGAGTGCCTCATCCGCGTACCGGCCGTGCGGGCTTGCCCGCGCGGCTGATCCGACCAGTCGGGTGGCCCGGGGCTTCAGCCTCGGGTCTCATGTACAGATTGGATGAACCGCGGTTGCAAGCAACCGCGGGCCTGTACCCACCCGGTGTCATCCTGAACGAGCGCGGACGGGTGGCCCGGGGCTTGCCCCGGGTTTCATGTACAGATTGGATGAACCGCGGTTGCAAGCAACCGCGGGCCTGTACCCACCCGGTGTCATCCTGAACGAGCGCGGCGCAAGCCGCGCGCC
>JAANWZ010000075.1 GCA_018263585.1 Calditrichota bacterium
GACATCGGCGCGTTCTAGTTGGACCAGCTCTCGGCGCCGGAGCCGGTGACTGGAGAACTCCCGCTGCGCTACACGCTCGCGCCACCGTACCCGAACCCGTTCAATGCGGCGACGACGGTGACGGTCTCGCTGCCGGAGGCGGCGGAGGTGAGCGTGGTCGTGTACAACGTCGCGGGCCGGGTGGTCGCGACGGTCGCGGACGGGTCGTTTTCGGCGGGCCGTCACGCGTTCACGTTCGATGCCTCGTCCCTCGCGAGCGGGCTCTACTTCCTGCGCGCGACGGTTCCCGGCCGGCTGGATGAGACGCGGAAGCTGATGCTCGTGCGCTGAGAAAAACTGGGGACAGACCCCGGTTTCCTCCGGTAGCGTCGCCGGGCGGAGGCCCGGAGGTGGTCGTCGCTTGCCAATCCCGGCGCCGCGCACGGATTCACGGGAAACCGGAGGGTCAGTCCCCAGTTTTCCCCGGACGACCCGACGCAGCCCGCATCCCGCGGCCCGCAGCTCAGAAGTACACCGTCGCGCGCGCGATGCCGGAGACCAGGCCCGGCGGGAACGAGCCGTCCTCCGCGCCGAACGTCCACGCGCCGAACAACGCGAGGTCCGCGTTCTGCGCCAGCGAAATGTCGAGCCGGGGGTTGAGCATCCCGGTCCCGTCCGGCGCGAGGAACCCGTACACTCCGCCGCTGACGAGCAGCGAAAACTCGTACCGCGTCCCGATCAGCGCCCAGCCCGGCCCGACCGGCTCCGCGTACGCGAGATTCGCGAGCCAGTCGCGCGCAGGGTACGGTGTATCGAAGTTCGCGCGGCCGTTGTAGAGCACCTCGCCCATCAGATAGATGCCGCTCTCCAGCGTGTAATCGACCCCTGCGACGACTCGGTAGAAGTCCTGCTCGTCCTCGAGCCGGTTCCAGTTCCCCTCGCACCAGACACCGAGCCCGAACAGTGAACCCGTGAATTCGAGCCCGACCGCCTCGCGCCGCTGCGTGCGCGGCAGCAGCGTGCGCGGGTGCAGTGACGTTGAGTCTGTGACGGAGTGTACAGTTATCGCGACATCATACCCGACCGGCGGAATGTAAACACCCGCGCGGAGCGCGTAGCCGGACGTCTCAAACCGGTCGTCCGGCGCGATAATCGCCGCGAGCTGCCCGCCGATCCCCCAGCGATAATCGAGCCGCAGCGCAGTCACTCCCTCCTTCTCGTACGTCGGGTCGATCAGCGTCTTCTCGTGGAACAGGTCGGTCGGGTTGATGCTGTAGCCCGGTCCCCACGCCAATTGCTGCTTTCCCGCGCGCACGCGCATGTGCTCCAGCGCACGCCACGTGAGAAACGCGTTGTCGAGGTAGATCCGCTGGCGGTCAAGTTTGACCTCCGCCGGAATCCGGTGCAGGCGGAGGGTTCTCACGATCTCATCCGGAAGGTACGGAGTGACATCATATGAAATGTCACCGTGATAGCGGATCACGTTGATGTTACCTCTGAACTCGACCGAGCCATCGTCGCCGCCGGACTGGAGTTCGAGTCGAACCTTCGACGCGTCCAGCAGGGTCTCCCCCGCCCGTTCCTCGTAGTCCGCCTGGAAGGTGTGCTCGTAGTAGCCGGAGATCTCCGGCTGCGCGAACACCAGGTGCGCCGCGAGCGCGAACGCCGCCGCACTCACTGCCGTCACTCGTCCCACATTCTCCTCCCGCACGAGATTTCGCGTTCAGAGCCGCCGCGCGAGCGCCGCCTTCGTGAACAGCGACGCGTCCGGCTCTTCGTCATAGCGGATCTCGCGAATTCTCATCACCGTCCGCGAATTCTCGCGGTGGTTGACCATCGTCATCACGTGCGCCGTCTTCCGGCCGTCCACGACCTTGAACTCGCCGAGCGTCAACGTCTTCATTGGACCGTCCTCGTCGAAGTACTCGACCTTGCGCGTGAGATTGTCCACAGTGGACGCGTAGATGATCACGTGGTCGTAGCTCGGCCCGTCCGGCGTCGGAGTGCAACGCAACCGGACAACCGGCTCGCCGTCGAGCTCCTGCTCGCCCGCGTATTCAGCCTGATAGTCTTCGCTGAATTCGCCCTGCGCGAGGTCCTCGTAGGAGAAGTCGCTGCCCATCGCGCTCCGACGGAGGGCGTGGCCGGCGTAATGACGGGTGATGTCGCGGCGCTGCATGTAGTACCAGACCTGGTCGCCGCCGTCACGGAGCAGGATCTTGTCGTTCTCGACACGTGCCGGCGCGGTGTACACCATCAGCGACACTTTGCCGCTGTCCGCGCTGAACGAGCGGAACTCGAGCGTGCGATCGCTGCCGCTCGACGTCGTGATCGTCTGGCTTATCGAGGCGATGCTGTGCGGGACCGTCTCTGCGCTGTCGATCTTCGCGAGCCAGCGATCACCCCGTTCATCGGCAAGAACGGCGGTCGTACAGGCGAGAGCAATCACAGTTAACCGGATCGCGAACTGTTTTCCGCCGCCGGCGAAATCGTGCGGATCCCGACGGTTTCCACTTGCTTGAGCACGGCGGCCCGGGCAGACAGTTAACGAACTTGTTTTCATTGCATCCTCCGCTGTCAGCGCGACTTCCGCGTCCGCGCGACCAGTCGCAGCACCGCGGGAAGCACGATCACGGTCGCGACGAAGCAGTAGCCGACGCCCATGAACAGAACGACGCCGAAGCTCGCCATCCCGCGCATCGTGTAGAACCCGATCGCGCCGAACCCGATCATCGTCGTCATGCTCGTGAGCAGAATCGCGCGCCCGGCCCGGCTGAACGCCTCCCGTACGCGGACCGTGTGTTCGCCGGCAATCTCGCGATAGCGGTGCAGCGCGTGCACCCCGTCATCGATCCCGATCCCGAGAATGATCGGCACCGCGATCAAGTTGATATAATTGTACTTCATTCCGACCAGGTACATCGTCCCGAGCATGAACAGCGCGCTCCCTGCGAGCGGCACCGTCGCGATCAGCCCGAACGGCCCGCGGAAATGAAGCAGCAGCAGGATAACGATCACCGCGAGTGCGAGCAGGGCGCCGTCACGGCCGTCGATCAGCGTCTCATCGGTCATTAAAATGAACAGCTCCGCCGTGCTCACCACCTCCGGAGTCACACTCTTCGCCTGCTCGTTGAACCGCTCGAGGTCGTCCCGCTCCCACAGCGAACGGCGCGGTGCGAGACGGACGACGAACGGCCGGTCGCCACGCATCGGTGTGTGCGCCTTGCGCGCGAACTGGGGGATCTCCTCGAGAGCGACCGGCTCATCGGACGCGATCGTGAGCAGGGCCGGTTTCATCGCGGCGAACCAGGCACGAGAACTCGCGGCGACATTTCGTTGCACGCCCTCCCGCTGCAGCGCGCGCAGCAGGCTCGGCAGCACCGCCGTCGTGTCCGTCGTGTTCGTTTCGTTGTCATACCCGGTGATGTTGTCAATTGCCGGCCACACCCGTTCGATCCCGCCGATGAACGCGAGGTTGCTGATCGCGTCGAGGTTGTCCCAGAGACGGTCGATCTCGGACGCGAGCCGTGCAGGCGACGGCGGCGCCGGGACGTGAGTTCTCGCGATCCTCTCCCGATACCGCCGCAGCGCCGGCCCGTACGTTTCCACCCGTTCCGGAACCGTCAGATAGTCGCTGATCGCGTTCACTTCGCCGACCATCGCGAGGTCCTCGAACCGCTCTTTGAGCCGGCGCGATTCTGCAACCGTTTCCGCCTCCACCCACGCGGCCTGGTCGGAAATGCCGAAGCGCTCCGGTATTACGCGTTGAAGCTCAACCGATGCCAGCCCTTTCGGTTCGAGCTTGAGAAAGTTGTACTCGAACTGGATCTCTCGCGCCGCCCACACCGCGGCGACGGCGACGATGAGGAACAGCGGGAGCACAACCGCCGCCCCCCGCCAGGTGAACCCGGCGACGTGTCCGATCGCCGGCCAACCCTCCCCCGCGCGGGGAGGCAAACGCACGACCCGGCCCCGTTTCAAGTAACGTCGCTCGCGGATGACAAGCAGTGACGGCAGAGTGACGAACACCGCGAGCACGGTGAGCAGGACACCGGTGCCCGCCGCCGCGCCGAATTCAAACACGCCGACCGTGTCCGCAATCATCAGCGAGAAGAACGCCGCGGCCGTGGTCAGGCTGCCTGTGAGCACCCCTTTGCCGGTGCCGCCGAGCATCCGCGCGAGCGCTTCCTCGAGCTCGATCCCGTTGCCGCGCTCCTCCGCGTAACGGCTGATCAGGTGGAGGGTGAAGTCGATCCCGAGCCCGATCAGCACGAGCCCGAGCATCACTGTCATCATGTTTAGGGTGCCGAACAACAATGTGTCCAGGCCCATCGACCAGATGATCCCGAACAGGAGCGGGAGCATCGCGAGCAGCGGCAGGCCAGGGCTGCGAAAACCGCGCGATAAGAGCAAGTACACGAGTATCCACGCCGCGAACATGAGTAGTTCTGTGTACAAGCCTACGCTCTCCATCTCGTCAACGCCGATCGGCCCCATTCCGGTCAGGTTCGCGGTGATCTGCGGGCGATCCGCCGCGAGATCGCGGACGACCGCGTCCACCTCGCGGCTGAGCACGATCACGGCGTCCGTGTCGCGCCACGACGGCTCTTCCGGGACGACAGTGACGAGGAGCATGCGCCGATCGAGGCTGAGCAACCACGGTTCGCCGATCAGCATCGCCCTGCACGCCTCGTCCGCGACGGTTGTGTCCGCCGTTCCGGTCAGCAACCGCTCGATCAGTTCGAGGCTGCGATTGATCCCGAGCAGGTTGCGCGCGACCTGCACTTCATCGTCGCGCAGGTTTCCTTCATCATCAGTGTATTCGCGCTCGAGATCGTCGTTGAGCCCGGAGAAAACGCCGACGAGCGACGGGTCGGAGAAGATGCGCAGCGAGCGGTTGAAATCGTCCGGGTCCTGCAACGCGAACCCGTGTTCGAGGAAGAACTCCGAGGGGAACCGGCTTTGGACCTGATAGACGCCGTCGAGCTCGCGCAATCTCGGCGCGAGATCTCGCGCGAAGCTCACGATCCGGTCGCGTGCACCCTCGATCGCGACCACGATCGAGCCCTCGCCGTAGGTCGTGACAACGTCCTTGTATCGTTCCGCGACCGGATGGCCCTCCGGGAGCAGATCGACGAAGTTGAGCCGCAGTTCGAGGTCGCTCGCGATCCAGAGCGCCGCGACGGTGACAACAAGCACCCCGGCGAGCGTCCACCACGGCCGCCGCGTTGCGTTATGCGCCCACACGCGCGCCGGCGCGGGCTGCTCGCGAACCCGGTTGATCTCTCGCCTCACGCGCCGCTACCTCCCCGTTCACGGGCCGACTCGCGACCCGCGAGATGTCGTGCTCACGTCCGACCCTGCCACGCGAGCAGGCCGTGAACGATGAACTCCGTCGTCTCGTCGATCAGCCGTTGCGGTGGGAGCGCGCCACCGGCCGCCGCGGAATTGAGCGGAAACAGGTGGATGCTGTCGAGCAGCGCCTGGATTATCCACGTGACCGTGTCAGTGTCCACCGGCCGGAACCGTCCCGCGCGCACCCCGCGCTCGATGATCTCCGCGAGCAGCCGGAGCACGGAACCGAACTGCAGATTTCCTGGAGCGGCGCGGGTGACGCGTTTCATCAGGTCGCCTTCCTCGAGCAGGATGCGGAACACCGGCCGCAGCTCCGTGTGCGCGAAGAAGTGGCGGAAGTAGAGGCGGAGCTGCACGACTGGATCCGTGTCCGGCGAGATCTCGCGGCGAAATGCCGTGACCAGATCCTCGGAGAGCTGCGCCAGCAGTTGCGTGAGCAGGTCGAACTTGTCCGCGAACAGCTCGTAAAACGTGCGCTTCGACATGCGCGCGTGACAACACACGTCCTCGACGGTCGTTTTCCGGTACCCGTACCGTTCGAACAGCGGCTCCGCCGCCGCGAACACCTGCCTCCGCTTTTCCACCCCGCCGGTCATCGCTCGCACCGTTCGGTGATCGAGGCCGTGCCGGGAACAGCCGCGCCGGCCCCTGTTGACACGATGAAACGATTCACGTACAGCCGTTTCCAAGGGTACACATCCGATCGGCGAGATGCAAGCGCGTGGGAGGTGGGGCGCATCTCGTACCGCGACCCGAGAACCGGCCGAGTCGCAGCGGGGACCGTTGTTCGCGGTTCGCTGTCGCATCCCCGGCGAGGCGCGGGCGGGAACCGAGCGCCCGGCGCTCGCAGTGTGTGAAGTGGAGAGCGAGAGGGTGAAACGCGGGTGGTTTTCTTGTTATCTTTTTCTCATGGCTGACGAACCGCCGCCGCCGGCGACGAGTACGAACCGCTGGCGGCTCGGGGGACAATTGCACGGGAATGTGCGCATTGGCTGGATCTTGTCATCCTGAACGCGAAGCGCTGGTCTGTGTCGGTGCGCCCCCTCTGTGTCATCCTGAACCGCGCCGCCGTCTCTGTTGACTTGACGCGGCTCCCGGAGTGTCATCCTGAACAAGCGCGGCGTCAGTTTGCCGCGCGCCGTGAAGAGCCTGCCCTGAGCGAAGCGAAGGGATCTCGACATCGCACGGTCATGGACCGAAAACACCGTCCGTGCTCGAGATCCTTCACCCCCCGCACAAACAGACGTGCGGGAGGTTCAGGATGACACCGCTTGACCAATGCGCAACAGGCCCTGGACAGGAGCAAACGATGTCGAACGAAAAGAGAGGACACGAGCGAAGCGACGAGGAATCGGCGGACCCGATGATGCACAGCCGATATGGCGTACAACCCTACCTGCGGGAGCAGCTCGATCCCGGATGGAATCCTCACACGAAAGCCGCGGTCGCGGGCTACAACCCGCTCGCATGCGCCGGTTCGGTGCGTCCTCCCATTTTCCCCAGTTCCACGTATGCGACCCCGACGGCGCGATTTCTCGAGATCCTGTTCAACCGCGCGTACGGCCTCTACGATGAGGAGGGCGGTCCGGACCGGGCCGACGACGACGCCTATCTCGAGCGGTTCGAGTACTTCGAGGGCGACTGGCCGGTTTACACGCGCGTGTCGAATCCGACGGTGATGACGCTGGTCGAGCGGATGCGCCACCTCGAGCTGACGCCGGACGGGATCGACCCGGCGGAGCTGCACGTGGAGTACTTCCCGAGCGGGCTGTCCGCGATCTTCTCCACGATCATCGGCCTGATCCACGAGCAGGGGCCCGCAGATCAGGCGTCCGGCCGGCACGCACCCCCGCGGCGGAACGTGCTTCTTTACGGCAGCCCGGTTTACGGCGGCACGCACCACATGTTCAATTCGCTGCTGCAGAATGACTCCGTGCTGCACGTCGATCACTTCAAGGCGTCCGACCCGGCTACGCTGGACGCGAAGCTCGACGAATACGCGGACCGGATCGCGGGCGTGTTCGTCGAAACGCCCGCGAACCCGACGCTCGCGATGGTCGATATCGAAGCGGTTGCGCGCGGGATCCGCGAGCGCACCGGCGGCCCGGACGGCGGCCGCGCGGCGCTGATCGTGGACAACACGTTCATGTCGCCGATCTTCCAGCACCCGTTGCGGCACGGCGCGGACGTGGTCGTGTATTCGGGCACGAAATCGCTCGGCGGGCACTCCGATCTCGTCGCCGGGTTCGTGGTCGACACCGACCGCGCGCGCGGGAAGCGGATCAGCGATGTGCGGGTGATGGCCGGTGGATCGACGTCCGCGTTCGACGCGTGGCTGATGCTGCGTTCGCTGGACACGCTCGAGCTGCGCGTGAAGCAGCAGCAGGCGAGCGCGGAGATGATCGCGGAGCGGCTCGTGCAGCACCCGGCCGTCGATCATGTGATCTACCCGAAGTTCGTCACCGATCCGAACCAGCACGCGGTTTTCGAGCGCCAGTGCGGCGGGAATCCGGGCGCGATGATCACGTTCGAGCCGAAGCTCGCGCCGGAGCTCGAGTCGAAGCGGGTCCCGTTCGAGATCCTCGACCGGCTCAGCTTGTGGAAGCTCGCGGTCTCGCTCGGCGGAGTGGAATCGCTCGCCGAGAACCCGTGGTATCACACGCACGCGGACATGTCTGCCGCGGACAAGCAGGAGATCGATCTCGCCCCGCGCACGCTCCGGCTCTCCGTCGGCGTCGAACCGGCGGAAGACCTGTGGCGCGATCTCGATCGGGCGCTCACGCACGTGCACGAGACGATTCTCCGTCCGGCGCTGATGGGCGATCCGTGATTCACCGCGCTTCGCGTGGCTAAAGCCACGCGCTATCGTGACGCCGCAAGCGGCGAATGTTCCCACTTTCAGGTGAACTGGAATCCGGGTCGAGGTTGTCGCGAGTGGGCCGATCCGTTCTCCGCGGGAAACAGCCGCCGGCAGTGGGGTCAGGAATCCGGGATTTTCCGCCCGCGGCCGTAGTAGTCGAGGAACCACTCGACGAACCGCCTGATCCCCTCTTCGACCGGCACCTTCGGATCATAGCCGGTGTCACGGTTGAGGTCGGAGATGTCGGCGTAGGTCGCGGGCACATCGCCCGGCTGCATCGGCGCGAGCCGCACTTCCGTCGTCCGGCCGATGTACGTTTCGATCAGTTCGAGAAACCGCCGCAGGTGGATCGGCCGGCCGGCGCCGATGTTGTACACGCGGTACGGCCCCGGGCTTGTCCCCGGGTCGGGATCCGAGCCCTGCCAGTCCGGATTCGGCGCCGGAACCGTGTCGAGCACGCCGAGCACCCCGTCCACGATGTCGTCCACGTACGTGAAATCCCGCTCCATCTCGCCGTGATTGTACAGGGTGAGCGGTTCTCCGAGGAAGATCGCCCGGCAGAAGCGGAACAGCGCCATATCCGGCCGCCCCCACGGGCCGTAAACGGTGAAGAACCGCAGCCCAGTCGAAGGCACCTGATACAGGTTCGAGTAGGTGTGCGCGAGCAGCTCGTTCGCCTTCTTGCTCGCCGCGTACAGCGAAATCGGGTGGTCGACGTTGTCGTGAACGCTGAACGGTCGCCGAGTGTTCAGCCCGTACACCGAGCTGGACGAGGCATACACGAAGTGCCTGACACCGTTGTGGCGGCACGCATCGAGCACGTTGAAGAACGCGATCAGGTTAGCGTCGAGGTACGCGCGGGGATTGACCAGCGAGTAACGGACCCCGGCCTGCGCGGCCATGTGCACCACTTCGCGGAAACCGTGTTCGGCGAACAACCGCCCCACATCCGCCCGTTGCTCGAGGTCCATCCGGATGAAGGAGAAGTCCCGGTTCTCCGCGAGCAGCTCTGTGCGCGCCTCCTTCAACGCGACGTCGTAGTAGTCGTTGAGGTTGTCCACGCCGATCACGCGGCGCCCGGACTCAAGCAGCCGTCTCGCCAGGTGAAACCCGATGAAACCCGCCGAACCGGTGACAAGCACTGGTACGCGGTCTTCCGCTCGGTTCGCCTCGGATGTGTTCGTGACCGCCATTCTCTCAATTCCCTCGCTGCTCGGGTTTTCTCCGCCCGCAGCCTGACGTGCTCCCGCCCGTTCGTGCCGAGAAGGCGCGCGGATCGAGACGTTCGCTGTCGCAGGCAGGCTGGGTGATGGACGGGGAGAATATCGTCCCCCCGGTGAGACCGGCCGGCGGCGGAATGTAGGCTCTCGCGCCCGGCATTATTCCCTCAGCGAACGAACTGCGAGTCTCCCGGGGCCGTGTGCTGCCTGCAAAAAAGGCCGCGGTTACCCGCGACCTGCCCGCAACGTGCGGAGGATGAGGGACTCGAACCCCCAAGGGCCGTCAGGCCCGGCGGATTTCAAATCCGCTGCCTTACCAATTAGGCTAATCCTCCGGTGACGCTCATCGTTTCCGGCTCAGGCGGCGCGCATTGCGGCGGAGCCGGACGTTCCCGCGGATAAAACTACGACAGCCCGCGCGGGGTTTCAACTGATGCGGCGCGTGCCTGTGCGATTCGGCGGCGGTAGAGGGTAAGATCGACCGCGGCCGCCATCGCGCCGGCGGCGGGCGCGTGACCCGTCCCGGCGCCGGTCCCGCCCGGAGTCTCGTGCGCGAGAAACCGGGCGATCCGCTCC
>JAANWZ010000076.1 GCA_018263585.1 Calditrichota bacterium
GCTTGACTATCCTTGACTAAAGTCAAGGGCAAGGTCAAGGGCAAGGTCAAGGGCAAGGTCAAGGGCAAGGCCAAGGGCATGAGACCGGAGGCTGAAGCCCCGGGCCACCCCCACAGGCGGAGCTGCGTGCTGCGGTCACAGATTTCGGGGAGGCCGTCGGGTCTCCCCTGTTCTGTCTCCGCGCGGAGGGCTGCGGGTGTAACGTACGCGGCCGGATCCCGGTCTGACTCAGTGAAATCGCATCCATCACGGGGGAGCGTTGTAATGCCGTCACCGCCGCGCGTTCATCGTGCGTTCACCCTCCTGTTCGCGCTGTTGCTGATCGTGCTCGTGTTCCCGTCCCGGGCGGCGGGGCCGTCCTACGAGCCGCCGTTGATCGTCTCCGAGGAACCGCTGGGCATGCGCCAGCTGATCAACCTCGCGCTCGACAACCAGGCGGACTACCGGAGCGCGCTCGCCGATGAGGACATCATCAACGAGCTGAAGATGGGGGCGGTCGGCCAGTTCCTGCCGGCGCTGGATGCCGGCGCATCCTACTCGAACACCGATTCCAAGCAGGAGGCGGTCTACGTCGAGGGGATCCCGATCCCCGGCACAGGCGGCACATTCTTCAGCAGTTCGAGCAGCTGGTACATCCAGGCGCGGGAGACGCTGTTCGCCGGCCTCTCCCGGATCTACGGCTACAGGCAGGCGCAACTGCAGGTCGAGAACACGAAGCTGGGCACCGCGCGGTCGCAGGACCTGCTGATCAACGGGGTGAAGACGTCCGCGTACAACCTCCTCGCCGCCGAACGTCAGCTCGAGGTGGAGCGCGAGGTGCTCGAGCAGCGCCGCGAAACGTACCGTCTCTCGCGCGCGCGCTACGAGACCGGTGATGTAATCGAGCTCGACGTGATGCAGGCGGAGATCGATATCGGCACGCAGGAGAACGCGGTGCTCACCGCGGAGCAGTCGGTGGAGAACGCGCGCGAGTCGTTGAACCTCGCCGTCGGCCTCGATCTCGAGAGCCGCTACCCCGTGTCGGGAGAGCTCGTGCCGAAGATGCCCGAGATCGACCCGGATGCACTGGAGAAGATCGCGCTGCGCGCGCGCCCGGACCTGCGCCGGCAGCGCAACCGTGTCAAGATCAACGCGTACGATGTAAAGAGGAACACGTCTCAATACATGCCGGCCGCGAGCGCGTTCGTATCGTACGCCCGTTCGGAGTCGATCCAGGACGAGCGTTTCGCCTGGGACCCGTATCCGGGCGACCGCTACGTCCGCTACGGGATCAACCTGAACTGGACGTTGTTCGACGGGTTCCAGCGCGAGGTGAACCGCGAGAACGCGGTGATCGCGAAGCGGAAGGCGATGTGGGAGCGGCACCGGGCGGAGCAGGCGGTCGCGGCGGATGTGCGCCGGCAGTGGCGCTCGCTGAACCGGCTGTACGAACAGATCCAGGTCGCGGACAAAAACCGCGAGCTCGCACGCCGTCAGCTCGACCTCGAGCAGGAGCGGTACCGGATCGGCGCCTCAGACCAGCTCAATCTTCGCAGCGCGCAGGTGACCTTCGTCTCCGCGAAACGGGAATACCTGACCCGCGTGCTCGATTTCTTCACGACCATGGCGGCCCTCGAGCGTGACCTCGGGACGCCCCTGGAGGAGGTCTCACGGTGAGTAAGCAGAAGAAGCGGAAGAAGAGGAAGCTGTGGATCGGGCTCGCGGTTGTCGTCGTGATCGGCGCGCTCATCGTCGCGAACGTGATGACGAAACGCGGCCCGAAGGCGGTGGACGTGGACGTCGCGGAAGCGACAACCGACAGCCTCGTGCAGAAGGTGACCGCCTCCGGCAAGGTGCAGCCGAAGACCGAGGTGAAGATCAGCGCGAACGTGTCCGGCCGCATCCTCCACCTCGGCGGCGACGAGGGCGACCCGGTCAGCGAGGACGAATTGCTCGTGCGCATCGAGGACGAGTACTACAAGGCGCAGCTCGCGCAGATGCGGTACACACTGAAGAGCGCGGAGGCGAGCCTCGAGGAAGCGCGGTCGAAGCTGAAACGCGTGCGCGAGCTGCACGCGTCCAACCTCTCCAGCGACGCCGAGCTCGAAACCGCCGTCGCCACCGTAAAACGGTTCGAGGCCGATGTCGATCGCTACCGGGCGAATGTGGACCAGGCGCGAGACAGCTACAACAAGACGCGGATCTATTCGCCGATCGACGGGATCATCACCCGGCTGAGCAAGGAGGTCGGCGAGATGGCGATCGGCGCCCAGTTCAGCCAGGACGTGATCATGGTCGTGAGCCGGCTCGACTCGATGGAGGTCGATGTCGAGGTGAACGAGAACGACGTCGTGCTCGTCGATCTCGGCGACGAAGTCGAGGTCGAGGTGTACGCGATGCCGGACACGACGTTCTCCGGGCATGTCACCGAGATCGCGCACTCCGGCACCGTCCGTGGCACCGGTACCGCCGAGGAGGTGACGAACTTCATGGTCACCGTCGCGATCGATGATTACGTCTCCGCGCTCCGGCCGGGGATGAGCGCGACCGTGGACATCGTCACCGAGAAACGCCCGAACGCGCTCGTGCTCCCGCAGGAGTCAGTCGCGGTGCGTGTGTTCAGCGAGGAGGAGCGCTTCGCCGAACGCGCGCGCGCCGGCGAAAAGGTGAAACGCGGCGAAAACGGGGAAGGTGAGGACGAAACCGGGGGCCGGCGGCAGATGAAACGGCTCGGCGAACGCGAAGATCCGGTCGAAGTCGTGTTCGTCGTCAAGGATGACACCGTGTGGGCGAAGCGGGTCAAGCTCGGGATCTACTCGGACACGCATTTCGAGATCGTGTCCGGGCTCGAGCCGGGCGAACTCGTCGTCACCGGGCCGTTCCGCGTGCTCTCGCGCGAGCTGCACAGCGGGACGATCGTCGATTACCGCCCGCCGCCGCAGCCGGAGAAGAGCCCGCAAACCGGCGCCGACAGCGATCAGCTCGAACTCGCCGGCGACGGGGAAGAAGAAGGCGCGAACCTCGGGGGCGATGAAGAAGTGGCGGAGTCCACCTCCTGACCGGGAGTGTTCCATGAGTCGAATCATCGAACTCGAGCAGATCACGAAGATCTACGAGATCGGCAACATCCAGGTGAAGGCGCTGCAGGGGGTCGATCTCACGATCGACTCCGGCGAATACGTCGCGATCATGGGGCCGTCCGGGTCGGGCAAATCGACGCTGATGAACCTGATCGGCTGCCTCGATACCGCGACTTCCGGCACGTATCTCCTGACCGGGGAAAATGTCAGCGAGATGACCGACAACGAGCTCGCCGACATCCGCAACCGGCAGATCGGGTTCGTGTTCCAGACATTCAACCTGCTCCCGCGCGCGAACGCGTTCCACAACGTCGAACTGCCGCTCATCTACGCCGGGTTGTCGAGCGAGGAGCGGCGCGAGAAAGTGGAACTCGCGCTGGAGAAGGTCGGGCTCGCCGACCGGATGAAACATAAACCGAATGAACTGTCCGGCGGCCAGCGGCAGCGGGTCGCGACCGCACGCGCGCTCGTCAACGACCCGAGCCTGCTGCTCGCCGACGAACCGACCGGCAACCTCGACAGCGCGACCAGCTTCGAGATCATGGAGCTGTTCGGCAAACTGCACGAAGGCGGGAACACGATCGTCGTCGTCACACATGAAAAGGACATCGCCGCGTACGCGCGCCGGGTCGTCAGCCTGCTCGACGGGTACGTGAGCGACGTCCGCACGCAGGAACCGCGACGCGGGAAATTGCACGCGCTCGTGGGGGAGGAGTGAGGTGTCCGGCGGCGGGCGGTCCGATGCCTCGTGCCCGCGCTTGCTCGTCAAGCGCGGCTGGCTACTGGCGGCGACACACCGCCCCTTGCCCTTGACTTCAGTCAAGGTTCATCGCCGCACGGACTTGCGGTGAGGTGGAGCCCCGACTGAAGTCGGGGGCAAGGGATGGGAAGTGTCATCCTGAACGAGCCGGCCGGGCCGTTTTCTGTTTCAGGCCGGCGCCGTGAAGAGCCTGCCCTGAGCGAAGCGAAGGGATCTACCAGCAAGAACGACCATGGTCCAGTGTTCAACATAACCGTTGGGCGGACTACCGCGTAGATCCTTCACCCTTCGCGCCTTACGGCGCTTCGGGTTCAGGATGACACAGTGGGCGCGGACTGCGGGCTGTAGCTGACATCTGACATCTGACATCTGACATCTGACATCTGACATCTGACATCTGACATCTGGCTTCACACCTGAGGCAACGATGGCGAGAATCCTCCGCGGCATGGGGCGGGCGTTGTGGGAAGGGTTCGTGATCGCGCACCGCGCGCTGGTCGCGAACAAGACCCGCGCCGCGCTGACCACGCTCGGCATCATCATCGGCGTCGTCACCGTCACGCTGATGATGATGATCATCCAGGGGCTGAACCAGTCGTTTCAGAACCAGATCTCGTTCCTCGGCGCGAAGACGGTGTATGTCCAGCGCTGGCCGTGGGTGTGGGATGATGAGTGGTGGAAGTACATCAACCGGCCGCGGATCACGATGGACAACTACGAGGACCTGCGGCAGCGGTCGCGTCTCGCGGAGGAGATGTCGCCGATGGCTTGGACCGGCCGCTCGGTGACGCGCCGCGGCAAGAGCTATGATCGCGTGAGTGTGCTCGGCACGACCCCGGAGCACGCGCGCGTCGGCAGCACATTGCCCGAGTACGGCCGCTACATCAGCGACCAGGACAACCACGCCGCGCGCCGGGTCGCGGCGATCGGCACCGCGATCCGCGATGAACTGTTCGGCCCGCTCGATCCGATCGGCCGCGAGCTCCGCATCGGCGCGAACCCGTACAAGGTGGTCGGAATCCTCGAGAAGCAGGGCAACTTCTTCGGCGAATCGCGCGACAACACGATCATCATCCCGATCGAGACGCTGTTCAACGACTTCGGCCGCACGAACCGTGACCTGATGATCGCGGTCAGGGCGGCGGAGGGGGTGACCGTCGCCGATCTCACCGACGAACTGCGCGGGATCATGCGCACATCGCGCAGCCTGAAGCCGTCGGAGGAGGACGATTTCGCGATCAACCAACAGGATGCGCTCTCGAACCTGTACAACACACTCACCGGCGGGGTGTACGCGGCCGGGTTGATCATCGGCGGGATCGCGCTGCTCGTCGGCGGGATCGGGATCATGAACATCATGCTCGTCTCGGTGACCGAGCGCACGTGGGAGATCGGGATGCGGAAGGCGATCGGCGCGCGCACCGCACACATCCTCTGGCAGTTCCTCGTCGAGGCGATGATGATCTGCGTGATCGGCGGCACGGTCGGGATCCTGCTCGCGTTCCTCGGCGGGCAGGCGTTGAAGCAGGCGCTGCCGGCGGTGATGCCGGCGTGGCTCGCGCTCTCGGCGGTGCTGTTTTCAGCGGGTGTCGGGCTCGTGTTCGGCATCTTCCCCGCGGCGAAGGCGGCGAAGATGGACCCGATCCAGGCGTTGCGGGCAAGATGAGCCCGGGAGAATTGCGATGAACATCGCGGAAGCGCTCAGGGTGTCGGTCGCGAGCATCTCCGGCAGCAAGCTGCGCAGCGCGCTCACGCTGCTCGGTGTCGTGATCGGCGTGCTCACGATCATCGCGACGATGTCGGTGATCCGCGGCCTGAACAACCTCGTCGAGCAGGAGATGAGCCAGCTCTCGGCGGGCGTGTTTCAGGTGCAACGATACGATGCGCAGATCAATCTCGGCCCGCCTGATCACGACCGCCGCTACCGGCCGAAGATCGGGATGAGGGAGGTGCTCGCGATCCGCGAGCACGCGCCGCTCACCGAAATCGTCGCGCCCGAGGTGTGGAACTGGGGCGCGGTCGTGAAATACAAGAACAACGCGACGAACCCGAACATCACGATCCTCGGCGGCACGCCCGGCTCGATGCCGAACAACGGGTACAACATCGCGCGCGGGCGCTCGCTCACCGAGCAGGACGTTCGCTACGCGCGCCCGGTAGTGATCCTCGGCTCCGCGATTGTCAAGCAATTGTTCCCGTATCGTGATCCGCTCGAAGAAGAAGTGTCGGTCAACGGCAAGCGTGCGCTGGTGATCGGCATCTTCGAAGAGATGGGCAGCATGCTCAACCAGCAGGCGGATTATCGCGTCGCGGTCCCGCTCACCACGTTCGAGACGTGGTGGGGCACGGAGCGGAGCTGGAACATCACCGTGAGCGTGCGCGACCCGGAGCGGATGGACGAGGCGGTTCAGCAGACGATCGCCGCGGTCCGTGTCGCACGCGGACTGAAACCCGGCGAGGAGAACAACTTCGCGACCTGGAGTTCGGAACAGCTCGTCGATTCGTTCAACGATATGACACGCTGGATCAAGATCGCGGCGTTCGGGATCGCTGCGATCGCGCTGCTCGTCGCCGGCGTCGGGATCATGAATATCATGCTCGTGACCGTCACCGAACGCACGCGCGAGATCGGCGTGCGCAAGGCGATCGGCGCGCGCCGCACGAGCATCCTCAGCCAGTTCCTGCTCGAGGCGGTGATCCTCACCGAAATCGGCGGCGTGATCGGCGTCGGGCTCGGGATCACAACCGCGTTCCTGCTCGGGCAGTCGATCAACCTGCCGATCGCGATCCCGGCGTGGAGTATCGTGCTCGGGCTCGCGTTCTGCTCGCTGATCGGGCTCGGGTTCGGCACGTGGCCGGCGTGGAAGGCCTCCCGCCTCGACCCGATCGAAGCGCTCAGGTATGAGTAGAGGCTGCGGGCTGTGGGCTGCGGACTACAACAGGCCCGTGGTTGCTTGCAACCGCGGCTGATCCACACGTGCTATGCCCCGTGCCTGCTCGCAGGCCGGGCTGGACAAGCGGACGCGCGGCCAACCCGTTGATTATCCTTGACTGAAGTCAAGGGCAAGGTTATGCTTGCGGCCCCCCGTGTACCGCCCCGGCCTTGCACACCTGTTCGTGCGTTCGTATCCTCTGTGCGGCCGGCCGTCGTGCCGGCGCCCGCCACATTCGGGGGCCGTCCGGCCCCGGACCCCACCCCACCGAAAGGAGACCCGCCATGAGTTGGTTCAAGGAGCTGCTCGACAGCAGCCTCGGAACCGTCGCCGAAACCGCCGGCGCGGTGATCGACTCGCTGCACACCTCGGAGACCGAGAAGACCGACGCGAAACGCAGGCTCGCCGATGTGCTGCGCGCGCACGAGCAGGCGCTCGAGATCAGCCTGCGACGTCAGCTCGCCGCGAAGCAGAAGGTGCTCGTCGCGGAGCTGAGCCAGGGCGACACGTTCACCCGTCGCGCGCGGCCGATGGTCGTCTATGTCGGGCTCGCGTTCATCTTCTTCAATTACTGCGCCGTCCCGTTTGTCCAGTTCATCGCCGGCGCGGACGCGTTCCACCCGTTCGAGCTGCCCGGTTACTTCTGGGCCGCGTGGGGCGGGATCGTCGGCACGTGGGCGATCGGGCGCACGGTGGAAAAGCGCGGCGCCGCCAACGAGCTCACCCGCCTGATCACCGGCGCAAAGCCGGTCTCGAAGCTGCTCGATATCGGAGAATAGTCCGCTCCCCACCCGCGGGCCGCCGTCGCTTGCGCCGGAAGCCCGTCCGCACTACCTTCGCTGTATCCGGTTGTGCCGTTCGTTCAGCCACGCGCACGGGCCGGGGCTTTGCTCGCATCCGGGCGGCCGAGCCGTCATTCTGAACCCGGGTTCACGCGTCTGTGTGCGTGAAGACGGGTGAAGAAGGTCCAGGTTATCCAAGGGTTATGCCGATTCTCGAAAAGAACGTCGGATGCGAGAAACTCACCGGCCTGCATCCGCGCGGGCAAGCCTGCACGGCCGGTACACGGATGAGACATTCTTTCCAGGCATCACTGTAAACGTCCCGGCAGGAGGTTGTCCGGAAACTCGTTGCGCGCGTGTTGTCAATTGCCACCGACCGAAGTTCGTTCCTCTTGAGGAACGGGCCGGGAGCGGCGCGTGCGGGAACCGGACCCTGTGCCGGGACGTTTCTCCTCTGCAACTCCGCCGGCGCCCGCCCGCAACGGACGAGGATACTGATGCACACACGCCTGCCAGTGACGATTCTGCTCCTCGCGGCGTTGATCCCCGCAGCCCGCGCCCAGTTCGATTGGGGCGCGAAGTACGCCGGTGACTACATCAGCGGCCAGTCGAACGCCCGCCTGCTCGCGCTCGGCGGGGCGGGTGTCGCGATCGCCGACGGTCCGTCGGCGGTGCTCGCGAACCCGGCGCGGATCAGGGTCGAGCACGCGCACGCGGTGTCGCTGATGCACGCCGACCGGTTCGAGAGCGCGGTGAAGGTCGATCATGCGGCGTACGTGCGCCGCTCCGCCGGCGGCGATGCGCTCGGGTTCGGGCTCGTGCGCCAGGGCGTCGATGACATCCCGGTCACCCGCCTGCGTGACCCGCGCCGGGACCTTGGCGTGGACAACCGCGTGATCCGGGTCGGTTCGACGAGCGCCTCCGAGTACGCGTTCCTGCTCTCGTACGCGGGCGAGCGTTCGTTCGGGCGGGTCGGCGCGTCCGCGAAGCTGCTGTACAAGCGGCTCGATGATGCGGACGGCTACGGGCTCGGCATCGACGCCGGTTACGCGCGCACGTTCCTGGATCGCCTGCATGTGGGCGCGCAGGTGCGCGACGCGATCGTGTCCGTGCTCACCTGGGACACCGGCCGCCAGGAGGTGATCTACCCGACCGTGCGCGCGGGGGCGGCGTACGAGTTCGCCTGGTCGCGGATGAAATCGACCGTGATGCCGGTCGCCGAGCTCGAACTGCGCGGGGAGTCGATCGACGATCCGGACGCGTTCGCGGTGCACGCCGGGCTCGAGTACCGGATCCGCGAAATCGTGGCCGCGCGTGTCGGGTACGATGACGGGCGCATCAGCTACGGCGCCGGACTCCGGGTCGGCGGCGTCCGGCTCGACTACGCGTTCATCGGCCACGAGGACCTCGGCGCGACGCACCGTGTCAGCGTCGGCGTGTACTGGGGGTCGTGAGGCCGGACGGATTCCCTCGGCGCACGTTCCCCGCCGCTCCGGCGCGGAGACGGGGAAGGCGCCGTTCGCAGTCGCTCACTCATCCCCGTCCGGATCGCCGTCCCGCTCCGGCGGACCCCCCGCCGCGAACCACTGATCCAGCGTCGGCTTGTACTGGTGCACCTTCGCGATCAGGTCGGGCAGCGAAAACGGCTTCACCACGTAGTCGTTGACCCCGGAACGAAGCAGTTCCGCGACCATCGACAGCTGGCTCTCCCCGGTGACCGCGATGATCGGGATGTTCCGGTAACGCGGATCGTCACGGATCGCCTTTACGAACGAGTGGCCGCCCATCCCGGGCATGTAGAGGTCGGTGAGAATGAGCTGGACACCGTCCATTCTGCTCAGCGCTTCCGTGCCGCTGGAGGCCTCAACTACGTCATCGTAGCCGCTCTCTTCCAGCCCCCTGCGGATCACCTCGCGCACGTCCTCCATGTCCTCGACAATCAGGATTCGCATCGCGCGGCCGGGGTTTCGTAGGAAACATCCGGGCGTGCCGGTCAAGATAACCCTCAATCGGCCCGCGGCAACACGGCAACGGCGAAAAAACGGCCCCGACCACGGATGACACGGAAGGCACGGAAAGGACTCTGACCACGGATGACACGGAAGGCACGGAAAGGACTCTGACCACGGATGACACGGAAGGCACGGAAAGGACTCTGACCACGGATGACACGGAAGGCACGGAAAGGACTCTGACCACGGATAACACG
>JAANWZ010000077.1 GCA_018263585.1 Calditrichota bacterium
AGGGGCACGTGCGAGCGCCGAACCGGAGGAAAGGGGACGCTTGCCAGCAAGCGTCCCCGGCCCGTCCGCCTGTTGATTATCCTTGACTAAAGTCAAGGGCAAGGGGATGAACGGGTGATCAACCCTGCGACATCGCTGCGCGCTGTCACAGGGGCACGTGCGAGCGCCGAACCGGAGGAAAGGGGACGCTTGCCAGCAAGCGTCCCCTACGCATGAGCCAGCGTCCCCGCGGCCGGCGCGTTCGCTCAGAACTGGAAGTAGATGTAGGCGACGCGTTCGCTCGGCCAGAGCGCGAACAGGGCGAATCCGGCGGCGAAATAGACCGCCCACTGGACCGCGCGCGGGCGCCGGTCGAGCCAGCCCGCGAAACCGCCGACGCGGAACGAGAACCAGTGAATTGCGGCGAACACGACCGTGACGAGCGCGACGAGGAACGGGTTCGCCTGCGCGAGGCCCCAGGTCCCGAGCGTGAAGTCGAAATCGAACACGACGTACTTCTTCACGCAGTAGATCAGGTCCTGCGTGTCCTGCACGCGGAAGAACACGCACGAGAGCACGCGCAGGTAGAGGAAGATCACCCATTTGCCGAGGGCGAATGAGAGCGCGCGCACGCGCGCCCACCCGTGTTTCGCCATCCCCCACGGGTCATCGTCCCTGATCGCCGTGCGCCACCCGGTCGCGCGTTCGATCACCATCACGATCCCGTTGAACAGGCCGTAGAAGACGAAGTTCCAGCCGGCGCCGTGCCAGATCCCCATCAGCAGCATCGTGATCAGCAGGTTGATGTGCGTGCGCGCGCGCCCTTTCCGGCTGCCGCCGAGCGGGAAGTAGAGGTAGTCGCGCACCCAGGTGGAGAGCGAGATGTGCCAGCGTGTCCAGAACTCGCTGATGCTGCGCGCGAAGTTCGGGTAGTTGAAGTTGATCGGGATGTTGAACCCCATCATCCGCGCGACGCCGATCGCCATGTCGCTGTACGCGGAGAAGTCGGCGTAGATCTGCACCGCGAAGCAGAACCCGCCGAGCATGATGATCGGGCTCGGCAACCCCTGCGGCAGATTGAAGATCAGGTCCACAAGCCGCCCGACCTGGTCCGCGACGAGCATCTTCTTCACGAGCCCGTTGAGGAACAGGTGAAACCCGCTGCGCAGGTTCTCCCGTTTCAGGCTGATCACATGGCCGCGCAGTTGCGGGAGAAACTGCGTGCTGCGCAGGATCGGGCCGGCGACGAGCTGCGGGAAGAAGGCGACGTAGGTCGCGAACCGCACGTACGACCGCTCCGGCGCCGTCTTCCCGCGGTACACGTCGATCGTGTAGCTCATCGACTGGAACGTGTAGAACGAGATCCCGACCGGCAGGAGCACATTCAGGTATGGCAGCGCCGCCTCGATCCCCATCTGTTCGAGGCCGACGTTGAACTGGCCGGCGAAGAAGTTGAAGTACTTGAACGTGCCGAGCAGGCCGAGGTTGGTGAGCACGCTGAACCAGAGCCACTTCTTCCGCCGCGGGTCGCCGAGCTCCATCGTCCCCATCGCGCGGCCGGAGAAGTAATCGACCGTCGTCGAGAACACGATCAGCAGGATGTACGCCGGGTTCCACCACATGTAGAAGATGTAGGAGGCGACGAGCAGCATCACGAGCTGCATCATGTGCGCGCGGATGAGCACGAGCGCGATCAGCACGCAGATGAGGAGCACACCGAAGTCGAGCGTCTGAAACAGCATCAGCGCGCCTCTCCGGCGGATGTGTCTGCTTCGGATGCGCGCGTGGTCGGAGCGGCGAGCGCGGCGATTTCGGCGGCGAGCACGCGCGACCATTTGACCCGGCCGGGTTCGTACGGGTGCACGTGATCGGCGAACTGATCGGCGGCGAGCAGCGTCCGGTGGTTGAGCAGCGGGGTGTCGGTTCGCGCGCACAGATCGCGGAGCGCGCGGAGGATGCGCTCCGACTCCGTCTCGCCGAGCGCGGCGGACAGCTTCGGGTTGACCGGGGCGACACACACCGCGCTGCCAATCCCGGCTTCCGCGAAGTAGTCGATCAGCTCCGCGATCATCGCGATCTGCTCGTCCATCTGCTCCGGCGTCTGTTCATCGACCTTCGACACCTTGCCCGCGATCCAGCGCTCGGTCGATTCCTCCGATACCTGCTGCTTCCGCACCCACGGGTTTTTCACGTTCGTCGTGTAGCCGTCGTAGCGCAGCTCCGGGCGTGACACCTCGCGCATGTACATGTCGAACGCGCCGATCGGGAACACGCGAAACGCGAGCAGGCTCGCGATGTCGGAGTTGTCGAGCGCCCGCTTCTGCTCCTCGCTGAAGAAGCGCGCGAACCGGCGCTCCGATTCGGGAGTGAAGAAATCCCAGTACTCGGCGATCGCCATCCCCTCTTCCGGGATCTTCTGCAGGCCGGTGACGCCCGTCATGTCAACCGTCATCACGACCCATGACGGCCGCGCCTCGCGCAGCGCCGGCGCGAGCAGAATCCACTGCGGCGCGCCCGCGCCCATCAGCGAGAGGTTGTAGCTCTCGATCCCCGCCGGCAGCCGCTCGTCGATGATCCGGCAGTCCACGCCCTCCAGGAGCACGCTCGAGCCGAGGAAATAGACGTCGCCGAACTCGCCCGCCGCCGCCTGCGTTTCGAGAAACTCGTGCATCGCGACAAGCCGCGCGCGGGTCACCGGCATCACGCGGTTGTCGACGACGAGGAAGTGAATCACGAACAGGAACGCTGCGCCTGCGAGCAGCACGATCAGCAGGCCGTCCACGATCCGGAGCAGGTTGCGGATGTTGGCGCCCGGAGGGAGCGGTGGTTCGGGCTGAGACGGTGCGCGCTCGTGCTCCATGACGGGTCGTGTTCAATGTCGGAATGCGCGAAGGAAAAACAGGTCCGCGGAGTTTACGGCGCGGAGCATGGAGGAGCAACGGTTCCCGTCGCCCGGGATCAGATCCGGCGGGTGCTTGAGAGGACATTCTCCGGCGGGGAGGGAGGGATTCGAACCCTCGGAGCGGGGATTGCCCGCTCACTCGCTTAGCAGGCGAGCACCTTCAGCCACTCGGTCACCTCCCCGTGGCGTGAATCGTACTGTTCGCGGACGGCTCGCGGGTTCCCGCAGAATCCGCCGCGCGCGGCACCGCGCAAGATAGGCCGGTCGCACAGGCCACGCAAACGACCGCGGTTCGCTCTCAGGTGCACGGGGCGGCGCGCCGCCCGTTCCCCGTGCGGCTCCCGCCACCCGATCATCCGCCGGAAATCGTCGCCGAACAGGCCGCGCTTGCCGCCGTGCCGCGTTGCCGCTATCTTGCCGCCCGTCACTGTCGCGCACGAGATAGCGCACCGAAAGCAATCCTTCTGCCCCCGACTTCAGTCGGGGTGCGGCTGTTTCCCAAGCGCAAGGGGTTGTCAGCCTTGACTGAAGTCAAGGGCAAAAGGGGGGCGCCGTAGCCCCGCAGCTCCGCCTGCGGGGGAACAGCCGCGCGGGCGAGCCCGCACGGGCGACACGATGAAACCGCACGGCGGGGCGGGCGGTCCGATGAGCGGGCCGGCGCGCGGTCGCCGGCGATCGAGCAACCTCGGAGTCGATCATGACCTGGGAGCTGAAGCGGGTTCCGCTGCTTCCGCTGGCGAAGGTGTGTTTTCTCGTCTTCTTCGGCCTCTCGCTGATCGGAATGCTGCTGTACGCGCTGTTCATCGGCAGCCTGATCGGAATGATCGGCGGGATGGTCGGGGACGAGTTCGGGTTCGCCCCGCTCACCGGCGGCGCGCTCATCCTGTTCGGGCTGATCGGGGCGCTGTTCGCGGCGGTGATGTACACGATCATGGCGGTGGTCGCCGGGCTCGTGTACAACGCGGTCGCGTCGGTCGTCGGCGGGTTCGAGCTCGAGTTCGAACCGGCGCCGGGGTCGATGGCGGGCGGGTACCCGGCTCCCCCGCCGGAAGCGGGGTACGGCCCGGGGCCGTCATCGGCGCCGCAACCCCCGCCGCAGCAGCCCGCACCCGAACCTCCGGCGGGCGGGGCGGAGCCGGAACCGCCGGAGGCCCGGTTCGCGCACCCGGCGATGCGCCCGCGCTCGGGCGAACCCGGGGCCACGAAGCTCGATCCCGGCTCGTCCGCGCAAACCTCCGCGCCGGAACAACGCCCGGAACCGCGCGTAGAGGATGAAAACGGCGAGCAGCGGCGGGACCATCCCGATCACGGCGCGTCCCGCGGGGAACGACCCCCGCCCGCGAGTGGGGATCCCCGGCCGCCGGATGACCACGACGAGCACTCCCGCTGACCTGTGCCGATGCAGATCGAGTCGGAGCGTTCGTCGGACCGTTCGTCGGAGCGTTCGTCGGAGCGTTCGTACGAGTCATTCTGAACGCAGCCCGATGTCAGTTTGTCGGGCGAAGTGAAGAAGGTCCAGCTTGTAAAGGGTTGTATATTCAGATATTCCCGTTGTCGAACTCGGAGCTCTCCTTCACTGCGTTCAGGACATGCTTCAGCCGCGTGCGGCAAACTGACGCCGCCCGCGGCTTCAGGATGACGGTTAATCACCCGTCGTTCCATGTGATCCAGCCGACTGGTACACGCGAACGTGCCGCAGCGACGAACCGACTGGACACCGTATGAGCGAAACCGTGCGTGTCCGGTTCGCGCCGAGCCCGACCGGCTACCTGCACATCGGCGGCGCGCGGACCGCGATCTTCAATTACCTGTACGCCCGTCACAGCGGCGGCAGATTCCTGCTCCGGATCGAAGACACCGACCGGCGGCGGTCGAGGCGGGAGTACGAGCAGGATATCCTCGCGGCGCTCGCGTGGCTCGGGCTCGAATGGGACGAGGAACCGCTGCGCCAGTCGGCGCGGATTTCCCGTCACCGGGAGATGGTGGACGCGCTGCTCGAAAGCGGGGCGGCGTTCCGCTGCTTCGTCCCGCTCGAGAAGGCGGAGCGGATCAAGCAGGCGGAGATGGAGCGGGGCGGGATCAACGCGTTCCGCAGCCCGGACCGCGAGCTGAGCGCGAAGCAGTCACAGGCGCGCGCGGATGCGGGCGAACCGTTCGCGATCCGGTTCCGCATCCCGACGCTCGATGTGAGCTTCCACGACGCGGTGCGCGGCACGGTGTCCACGCCCGCGCACACGATCGACGATTTCATCCTCATGCGCCGAGACGGGTCCCCGACCTACATGACGGCGGTCGTCTGCGACGATTCCGACATGGGAATCACGCACGTAATCCGCGGCGCCGACCACATCACGAACACGCCGAAACAGGTGTTGCTCTACCAGGCGCTCGCCGCGCCGGTGCCCGAGTTCGCACACGTGCCGCTCATCCTCGGCCCGGACAGGAAACGGCTCTCGAAGCGCCACGGCGCGCAGGCGCTCACCGAATACCGCGAGCAGGGCTACCTGCCGGAGGCGGTGCTCTCGTACCTGTCCACGCTCGGCTGGTCGTCTGGCGACGACCGCGAACTGTTCACCCGCGATCAGCTCCTCGAGAACTTCACGCTCGCCGGGATCAACAAGGCGTCCGCCGTGTTCGACGAGCAGAAGCTCGAATGGATGAACGCGCAGTTCATGTCGCAGCAACCGGACGAGCGGCTGCAGCAGATGCTGCGGCGTGAGTTCGCGCGGCGGATCATGGCCGGCGAGATCCCGCACGGCACCGGCCCGATGCTCGCGAAAGCGGTGAACGTGCTCAAGACACGCGCGCACTTCCCGATCGATATCCTCGACAAGGGTCGTTACTTCTTCACCGACCCCGAGCTGATCGAGGATCGAAAGGCGGCGAAGAAACGGCTCAAGGACCCGGCCACGCCGGACCGGCTCGAGGAACTCGCGAACCGCTACGAGAAGCTGTCAGGTTTCGACGAGCACTCCAGCGAACAGGCTCTGCGCGAGTACGCGGACGAACTCGAGGTCGGCGCGGGCAAGTTGATCCATCCGACCCGGCTCGCCGTGAGCGGGGTCGGTTCGGGCCCGAGCCTGTTCGCGATGCTGGGGGCGCTGGGGAAAGAGACCGTCATGCGCCGGCTGCGCACGCTCGCCCGCTTCCTCCGCGAACACGGCACCCCGCCCGATCTCGGTGACGAAGACACCGACCCGCCGAAGCTGACCGCGTAACCCGGGCGGCCGGGACCGATGTCCGGCGCACGCCGGCGGGCGGCTCGAATACGCCGGCAGCGCAGTCCGTGCTACTTGAGCAGCGCGAGCTTGCCGGTCGCGGTGAACCCGCCCGCGGACTCCGCGCGGACGAAGTAGATCCCGCTCGCGAGCGCGGAGCCATCGAATGTCAGCGAGTGCGTTCCGGCGCTGAGCCGGCCGTCGGCGAGCGTCGCAACCCTGCGTCCGGCGATGCTGAACACCGTGACGCGCGTGTCGGACGCCTCCGGGAGGCGCAGGGCAAGAGTCGTCGCCGCGTTGAACGGGTTCGGCTGCGCCGGGTCGAGCGCGTACCCGCCTGGAATCTCCTGCCGCGCGTCGCCTGCGTGCTTCGCTGAACCGCCCGCGAGCGCGGACGCGTCGCCGACCGGCGCCCAATCCTCCGGATCAAACCCGGCGCTCGCCGCGCCCACCGCGACTTTTGTGAACGGAAACGAATCCTCGAGGACCACGTCCGGGAAGAAGCCGGCGTACCCGTGGAACGTGTATGAGCCGGCGGGCGCGCCCGGCGGCACATATTCGCCGAGCCCGACGATGAACACGTCCATGAACGGGGGATGGGTGAACGGGATCTGCATCAGCGGCCCGACCGTCTGCCCGTTCGGGAGCGTGGCCGCAGTCCAGTACGTGAGCCCGGGAATCGTGTTCGGGAGTGTGCTCTCGAGGCTGAGGTCGTAGGCGATCACACCGCCGCCCGCGGGCACCGTGGTCACCATCGGGATCAGGTCGAGCACGACCGGGCCGACCGGCGCTTCCATGTAGACGCTGACATCATCGACCCCCCAGAACCAGCCCCAGTTGTCCATGTCGTCGTAGTAGAAGCTGATTTCGGCGGATTCAGCTCCCGCGAGCTCATCGGTCAGATCATGGTTTTCCGTCACCGGCGGCTCGATGTCGCCGGCGTGATCGGCGATCGTCTCCCAGTCGCCGTCCGTGCGGTATTCGACGTAGCCGTGCTCCTCGATGTAAACCCGGAGCGTGTGGTTGTACTCGAGCTCGACGTAGGTCGCGTCGGTGAGGTCGAGCTCCGGTGTGATCAGCCGCTCCATCATGTGCGGGCCGCCGGAGCCGTTCGCATCGGCATCGACGACCATGTACGGGGTGTCGAACAGGTCCCAGATGTTGCCGCTGTCCCACTGCCACGTGTTCGTCGTCACTGTCGCTTCGATCGTCCACGTCTCCGGCAAACCGTCATCGAAGTCCTCGAGCAGCACCCAGTTGTCCGGGTCGTACCAGACAACGGTCGCCTCGTTGGACGGGTCGGACTCGCCCTCGTCGTAGAACGCGGTCACGGTGTACGTGTACGCGCCGGGTTGCGGGAGTTGATCGACGTACGTCTCCAGCTCGCAGATCGCGATGTGCGCGCCGTTGCGATAGACGCGGTAGTGGACGAAATCGTCGAGCTCGCGTGTTTCGTGTTCGCGGGCCCAGCGCGCGCGCAGTTCGTGGAAGTCGGGCCGCCGCCAGTCGCGTCTTTCCGCGGGCGTCTCCGGCCACTCGATCAGCGAGCGCCACCCGCGCGCGCCGTCCGGGCCGGCGGGGGGATTCCAGGTGAGCGTGACCTGCCCCTGGCCGTCGTGCGTCGCGCTCAAACCGCTCGGCGGGTTTTGTGCGAACAGGGTGACCGGGATGGCGAGGAGAAAGACGATGGTCAGTGCGAATGTCGGCTTCATGGCGATCTCCTGAATTGGACCGTGGCCTCGGGGGGCGTCGCGCCCGACGCGGCCTGCCGGGTTCAGCTTCCGAATCTACGGCGCCGGTGTCGCCGATCGCAGGGTTCTCCGTGAGATTGAAGAAATGCCCCGCCCTGTTTCGCCGCGGATGACCGGGCGAATGTGTCATCCTGCACGGGGCCGCTGTTTGAATCTGTTGACGCGGCAGGCACGCCCTCCGTGTCATCCTGAACCCCCGCACGTCTGTTTGTGCGGGGGTGAAGGATCTCGAGAAGCGAGCGTTCGCTCGCTCCAGTCCCGTCCGGTGGTCGAGATCCCTTCGCTTCGCTCAGGGCAGGCTCTTCACTGCGCGGGCCTGAAACTGCGAAACCGCCCGGCCCGCTTGTTCAGGATGACACTCCTACAGGCCCGTGGTTGCTTGCAACCGCGGCAGATCCGACGGTACATGAGACCCGAGGCTGAAGCCCCGGGCCACCCGCCGTCCGTGCAGCTCATCATCCAGGACATCACCGAGCGAAAGGAGGCCGAAAACCAGCTTCGCGAGGAGCGCGAGCGGCTCGAACTCGCGCTGCACGGCGGCGACCTCGGGATGTGGGACTGGCACATCCCGAGCGGAAGCATCGAATACAACGAGCGCTGGATCGAGATGCTCGGATACACGATCGACGAACTGCATCCCAGCTTCGAGATGTGGTCCACACTCGTGCATCCGGACGACCTGCCGCAGGTGAGAGAAACGCTGGAACGCCACCTGCGCGGCGAGACACCCACCTACGAGAGCGAGTATCGGCTCCGCCACAAGCACGGTCACTGGGTGTGGGTGCTCGACAAGGGGAAGGTGACGGAACGCGACGAGCGGGGCGACGCGATCCGGGTCACCGGCACACACCTCGACATCACGGACCGCGTGCACACGGAACAGAACCTGCGACGGCTCGCGGAAGCGGTGGAACAGTCGGCGGAGGCGGTGATCATCACGGACGCGGACGGCTCGATCGTCTATGTGAACCCGGCGTTCGAACGTATCACGGGCTACTCGCGCGCGGAGGCGCTCGGGCGGAATCCGAGTATCCTGCAGAGCGGCCGCCACGACGAGGCGTTCTACAAGAACCTGTGGGATACAATCACCGGTGGGGGACACTTGGTCGGGCATGTTCATCAACCGCCGCAAGAACGGCACTCTCTACCAGGAGCGCGCCGCTCAACTCACACGCCAGCTGCTCGCGTTCAGCCGCCGCCAGGTGAGCCGGCCGAAGCGGCTGAACCTGAACAAGTCGATCGAGCAGATGACCCGCCTGCTGCGGAGGACGCTCGGCGAACACATCCTCGTGATCGAGGACAATGAGATGGTGCGCAAGAGCAGCGTCCGTTCCCTGCAGCGCTACGGCTACCGCGTCGAGCAAGCGAGTTCGGCGCCGGAGGCGCTCGAGCTGCTCCGCTCCGGAACGGTGGAGCCGGACCTGATCCTCACGGACGTGATCATGCCGCGGATGAGCGGCGTCGAGTTCGCGGACGAACTCGCACGGCTCGGCGCGCGCTACCCGATCCTGTTCATGTCCGGCTACCCCCGCGAGACTGTCGTGCAGCAGGGGATTCTCCAGCAGGACCGCCCGTACCTGCAGAAGCCGTTCAAGCCGGCGAAACTGGCCGAGCGCGTTCGCGAAGTTCTTGACTCCCCGTCACCTCCCGGCACTGCTCGCGCGTGACCGGCCGCGCGCCCCCCGTATCGGTACGATAATTGCTCCCCGTTCAACGGGCGTCCGTTATCGTACGATGGACGCGGCTCCGGGTGATCCATCGTGATTCCCGGAAAGAATGTCTCATCCGTGTACCGGCCGTGCGGGCTTGCCCGCGCGGATCAGATCCGGGGAGCGCTTGAGTCACCCGCCCCGGGGTCGGCGACCCCGGGCTACACGCTGGGGAAAACCACACGTCCCTCGAGCGGGAAAGCCCTATTCCGAGCCGCGCTCCGGTGGAGAGTCGGACGGCCGAGCCGTTGTGCCGCCCGGATCAGTTCCACCTTCCCCAGATTGTCCCGGGTTCGCACGCTCAGCTTCCGGCGGCTCGTGGATATCGAGGATCTTCATCCCGATCGCGTAGTCGATCTCGCGCAACTCGCGGAGCCGGTGCATCTTGTCCACGAGTTCGCGGATCCGGCCGACGTGCGTGATGATCTTGTTCAGGTTGCTGCGCACGTCGGGATCATCGTCGAGCCGGAGTGCGAGCATTTCCGCGGCGATCCGGATTACGGCGAGCGGTGTGTTGAACTCATGCGAGAGTGTGGCCGCGAGCCGGTTCACTGTTTCCAGCTCCCGCATCCGCCGCCGGCGTTGTTCCTCCCGGAGCCGCTCGGTGAGATCGTGCATCACGACCATCAGCATCGCGCCGCCGCGCACGGTGAACGTGGACAGGTTCACCTCGACGGGGCACTGCTCGGCGCTCCGCTTCACATGCATCCACTCGAACCGGTTGTGTCCTTCGCGGTAGGCAATTTCGATCATCTCGCGCGCTTTTTCCATCGAATCACGGCCGTCCGGCCGCTGCACGCGCAACTCCAGCTCGTACGGCATCCCTGTCTCGATCGACTTCTTTTCGAACCGGCGGAAGACGTCCCGGTCGTCCGGGTGGAAGATCGAGAGCCGGGTTTCCTTGTCGGGCGCACCGTGCTCCGGATCGAACCCGAGGATGTGATACAGTTGTGTTGACCAGACGAAGCGGCCGGATTCGGGCTCGTGCTCCCGGCTTCCGATGTTCGCGATCCGCTCCGCCTCGGCGAGCATCAGGCGGTGCCGCTGCAATTCCGCGGTCCGTTTCTGGACGAGCTTCTCCAGTTCACGGCTGCGCCGGCGGCTCTGCTGCGTGCGCCAGTTGATGAACGCGGCGAGCAGCGATGCGCCGGCAATCGCGTAGATGAGCACAGCCCACGCGGACTCGTACCACGGCGGTTTGAGCACGAAATCCAGCGAGGCCGGTTCGCTGACGAGGCCGTGCACATCCCGGCCGCGCACCTCGAACCGGTACCGTCCCGGCGGCAGGTTCGTGTAGTCGCGGTAGGTCTCACGGCTCCACGGCGACCATTCTTCGCTCAACCCGAGCATCCTCACCTGGTGCTGGTTGCGCTCGTGATTGTCGAAGCGCGGAATCGTGTACTCAATCCGCATCGCTTGCCGTCCGGCGGACAGCTCCAGCGGCGGCGCGCCGGCGAGCGGGAGGTTGACGTTGCGCATCGTGTCGCCGTCCAGCGTCAACCGCCGGATCATCGCCTCAAAACCGGCGGCGGGATCCTCCGGCAGGCGCTGGTCGTAGCGGACGAGCGTCCCCTGATTTCCCCCCGCTCAGAGCACGGAGTCGGCGGAATCGAGGTGAAATGCGGTGAAAAGTTGCACTTCGGATCGGGCGAGCGGACGCGTGCAATCGAGACTGTCCCCCACTTCCGGCTCCGCGCACACGGCGTCGCGGTAGCCCGCGTTGTACCAGAGCCGGCCGTACGCGTCGAGCGATGGGTGGAGGACCGGCTCCGCGGGGAGACGGTTGTCGGGGAGAAACCGACCGGCCTGTTCATCGAACCGGAACAGCCCGTCCCACGACCCGACGAACAGCTCGCCCGCGAGCACGAACGGGAACAGGTTCCCGCCCGGCAATCCGTCGTCGTTGCCATAGAAAACCGCCGACGGCGTTTCGCGCGCGCCGAGGCCGCTCACGCATTCCACGCCGTGATAGGCGAACGACCACAGCCGGCCGTCCCCGTCCTCGACCATCTGCCTGCGCCACCCGTGCCCGGTCTGTTCGCGCCCGGGCAGCGTGGCGGCATCCCGCCAGTTCCCGCGCACCTTCTCGAGCACGTGAATTCCCACCGTGCGCGTCGCCAGGTAGACCCGCTTCCCGTCCGCAGCCGGCAGCAGCTCCCGCGGGTCCGTGACCCGGCACACGAGTTCGTCCGGCCCGTTCGCGCGCACAACCGTCACCCTGTCCCCGCCGGCGACGAGCAGGTCACCGTCGGCCACGGCGGCGGCGTGGGAGCCGCCCTCGTAACCGGGAACTTCGACAAACCGTGACGGCCGTTCCGGGCCGCGCGGCTGCGCCAGGCGGAACAGGCCCTCCTCACTGGCGACGTAGAGCGCGCCGTGATGGCGGACGATCGAGCGGATCGTGCCGTGCAGGCCGAGCGTGCGGTCGTACCGGGTGAGCGGTGAGGACGTCTCGATGCGCCCGATTCCGTTCGCCGTCGGCACCCAGAGCGCCCCCTCCCGGTCGAACGTGATCCCCCGTTCGCATAGATCGCTTGTCAGGCGATCGCGGACATCGAGCTTGCGGACGACGCGACCGTGACTGTCGAACAACACGGCCCCGCCGGTTTCGGTGGCGAGCAAGGACAGCCCGGGCTGTATTGCGCGCACGGCTGTCACTCTCTTTTCGCGCGCGATCTGCGCCGCGTGACCGCCGATCTCCCGCAGCGACCCGCCCGCGAGCAGGTGGAGTCCGTGATCCCCCGCGAGCAGGAGGCTGTCCGTGCCGACGGCGGTGATTGCGCGGACGCGCAGCGAGGCGACGCCGGGCGGAGCGTCGAACGGCCGGAGACTGTCTCCTGCGAGCTCACGGAGCCCGAGCCCCCGCTGAAACAGCAGCAACCCGCCGTCATACTCGGCGGCGGCGTCGATGAAATGGTCGAAATCCAAGTGGAGCAACCTGATCGAATCGAGCGGAGCGCCTGTGGGAAGCGAGAGGATCCGGTGGCGCATGATGAACAGGTCGCGACCAGGTTGAGATATGATCCAGTGGATCTCCCACCTGTCGTAGGGCAGGGTGGTGGCCACGCCGCGCGGCCGGCCGTCGCCCTGCTGCAGGTAGCCGACATCGCCGACTCCGCCGACAAGCAAGCGCCCGTCCGCGGAGAGGCCGACCGCGCGCAGATCGCTGGTCGCGCCGGCGACAGCAGGCACCGTGCGCCAGCGGATCCCGTCGAACTCGAGCAGGCCCTCGTGGTTCGCCGCGTAGATCAGCCCCGCCCCGTTCTGGGTCACCGCGAAGTTGTGCGGGTCGGCGGCGTAGTCGTCAACGGTGTGGATCGTGAGGAAGGGCTGGCCGTACTCAGTGTAGATAGCGGCTGTTGCCGCCGTGCCCGCGAGCAGGACGGCGAGACACAGGCACCCGTGGAGGATCGACAGCCGGCCCCACTCCGGTCGATCGTTCCTTCCGCGTATCACCAAGCGCTCCCCCGGTTCCATCAATTCCTCCAACAATACAAAAACCCGAATGCATGTGTGGGCCAACACCGGGTTTTGCGGATTCCCGTCTCGATCGTCTCCGCGGCCTCTCAGCGAGGCGACAACGCGTAGCCCCGGGTTCGCCGAACCCGGGGCGTGTGATATGCAACCGGAACCTGATAAACCCCTCGACGCAGGCCCGCGGTTGCTTGCAACCGCGGCTCATCCGACGGTTGATTATCCTTGACTGAAGTCAAGGGCAAGGGTATGTGATCCGACCGTGCACAAAACCCGTAGCAAGCTCCGGTCCACCCGGATCTCCGGACTCCAGACTCCGGACTCCGTGATCCACAGGTGATTGAGCCCTGCGACATCGCTGCGCGCTGTCACAGGGGCACGACCGTGATCTGACATGTCGCCTTACGGGGACGCTTGCAAGCAAGCGTCCCCCTTGTACCGGCCGTGCGGGCTTGCCCGCGCGGCTGATCCACAGGTTATTGAGCCCTGCGACATCGCTGCGCGCTGTCACAGGGGCACAACCGTGATCTGACATGTCGCCTTCAGACTCCAGACTCCGGACTCCAGACTCCTGAAGCCCCGGGCCACCCGTCCTGCTGTCCAACCGTTTGATTATCCTTGACTGAAGTCAAGGGCAAGGGTATGTGATCCGACCGTGTGTGAAACCCGGGGCGGGCTCCGGTCCACACCGCCGCCGCACCGTTCCCGGGTGCGGATTCCCGGGAAACCGGAGGGTCAGTCCCCCTTTTCCTACAGGCCCGCCTCAGCCGGCGTCGTCGTCGCGACCGGTCGCCGGCCCGCCGCGGTAGATGAATCGCTCGATCAGTTTCACGTACTCGGTGAACGGCTCCTTCGATCCGGCGCGGTCGTGCTTCGCGAGGATCCGGTCGAGCGCGTTCAACTTCGAGTCGATCTCGTCGAGGTAGTAGAGGACGAACGCCTCGCGCGTCATCGGGACGACCGGGCTGCTGTTCGCGAGCTCGCCCTGGTGGCTGAGTACGAGGTGCTTGAGCTGGACGCGTGTTTCCTCGTCGAGCTCGTCGCCGACCTCCTCCATCATCCGCTGCAGAAACTCGCCTCCGAGCACGATGTGTCCTTCGAGCCGCCCGCGCACGGTGTAGTCGATCGTCGTCTCCGCCTCCAGTTCCCACAACTTGCCGGCGTCGTGCAGAACCGCGCCGGCGATGAGCAGGTCACGGTTCAGCTGCGGGTAGTGTTCGCACAACTGCTGAGCGAGCTGCACGAGCGAGGCCGTGTGTTCGAGCAGGCCGCCGAGGTAGGCGTGATGCCACTGTTTTCCCGCCGGGGACAGGGTGAACCGCTGTATGAAACCCTCGTCTGCAAACAGCGTTTCAAACAGTTGCTTCAAACCGTCGTGCTGCATGGACGCGACCGCTTCCCGGATCGGCGCCCAGTCCGTGTCAGGGTCATGATCCGCCCGCGCGACAAACCGGTCAGCCTCGAACTCGTCCGTGTCGCTCGCGGGGCGGATAAGGTGCAGTTTCAGTTCCGTGTTGCCGAGATACTCCTCGACGATCGCGCGCACCTTGACCACTGTGCCGGGAGTGAGCGCGCGGTAATGCGCGTCCGCGTCCTCCCACAGTTTCGCTCTGATGTGCCCGGTGCGGTCGGCGAGATCGAGGATGAGGAACGGCTTGTTCTCGCGCGTGTGCCGCATCTCGACTTTGCGCACGGCGAAGAACGAGTCGAGCCGGTCGCCGACGGCCAGTTGATCGATGTACGGCCATGAATTTCCCGGTTGATCAGCCATCCGACCTCCGTGCGTAACCCTGGCTCGACGGCGACTGCGCGGCCCTACCCGCTGCCGCCGTCCGTCAACGTTATGCCCGGGACTCCGGCATCGCAAGCGATCGTGCCCGCCCCGGATCAACGCATGCTCCGCAGCGCACGGCCGGCCGGGGATGCTCTTCGATCGCAACCGGCTCCGATTTGCGTGACGGGAACTCGCGCCGAAACAGATTTCCGCGGCGCGAGTAGTACTATCAGAACAGCAGCCGGGAGGATCGCCGGCGGCTGACCCTGCGCGGGGACGTGCCCGCTGCGAACCGGTTGCTTGCGGCGTGCGCGGCCTGTCCCTACCTTCCCGGGTCTGATTCGAAACGGGACCGCGCGCGGGGAGCGGCCGGGCAAGCCGGCGCGGTGACTGGGATTCGGGTGATGGAGGAGCCTGTTGTGAAGAACGCAAAGCCGATGTGGATTTACCTTGCCGTGGTCGTGCTGCTCGCGGCGTTCTCCGGCTGCGGGGGTGGGCTCGACGACGACACGGTGCTCGAGGTGGACGGCGAACCGATCACGGTTGACGAGTTCAAGACGATGGCGATCCAGCGGTTCGGCGGCGAGCAGATGGCGCGCTCGAAGTCGGACGACGAGCTGCGTGATTACCTGGATGACGTGCTGGAGGCGGAGCTGAAGGCGATCGACGGCCGGGACAAGGGGTACAGCAACCGCCCGGGAGTCGTCAAGGCGTACGAAGAAGCGCGCATGATGGCCGCGATCGGCGAGCTGTACAACCGGGAGATCGTCGATTCGCTGATTCCGGAGGACTCGCTGAAGGCGTTCTACGAGCGTGACGCGAACGAGGTGAACGCGAGCCATATCCTGATCCGGATCGACGATGACACGGATTCGGTGCAGGCGCACGATCGGGTCGCGGAAATCCGCCGTGAGATCCTCGGTGACGACGGCGGTATCGACAGCGCCGGGTTCGCGGAGGCGGCGAGGAAGTACAGCGAGGACCAGTCCGCGCCGGACGGCGAACTCGGCTACTTCCGCCGCGGGGTGATGGTGCCGGGTTTCGAGAACGTCGCGTTCTCGCTCGAGCCCGGTGACGTGTCCGAGCCGGTGTACACGCCGTTCGGGTGGCATTTGCTGATGGCGCACGCATTCCGCCCGATCGAGGATCGCGCCCCGTTCGAGGAGGACAGGCAGCGGATCAAGCAGCTCGCAATGCGCGAGCGCTCGCAGGAGCTCATCTCAGCCGCGAGGCAGTATGTGAAGGACCTCGAGGCGGAGAGGAACGTCGAGTTCCACACGGACAACATCGAGAAGGTGTACCGGCAGATGAAGCCGCGGACTCCGCACGCTGACCCGTTCTCGCTGCTCACGGAAGATCAGCTCGAACTCGTGCTCGCATCCTACGATGCGGACACGGATCTGACCGCGGGTGACCTGCGCGATTACGTGCGCAAGCACATGGCCCGCCGCGAGTTCGAAGGCGCGGATATGGTGAAAGCGATCGTGGAGAACTACCTCACCGAGAAGGTGCTCCTGCCGGCGGCGGCCGAGCAGAACGGGTACATGAGCGATCCCGATGTGCTCGACCAGGCGAAGATGGCCGCGGACATGAAGATCCGCCAGCTCGTGAACGAGCGGCTCAACCGGATCCCGGACGCGAGCGACGGGGATTTGCGCGCCTACTACGACGAGCACGCCCAGGACTACCTGCTCGATGCGCAGTACACGCTCGTCGAGGTGCTGGTGAAGAAGCGCGCGCTCGCCGACAGCATCAGGGCGATGGCCGAACGCGGGGAGAAATCCCTGCGCGAGCTCGCGATCGAGCACTCCGTGCGCGCGAACGCGCAGGAAAACAAGGGGGTGCTCGGGCCGATCCGAAAAGCGCAGTACGGCGCGATCGGCCGCAACGCGGCGAAGGCGGAGATCGGCGAGATCGTCGGCCCGCTGCGTGTCCGCGACAAGTGGTCCGTGTTCAAGCTGATCTCCCGTGAGGAACCCCGCCCCGACACGTTCGAAAACGTGCGGAAGAAGGTGAGCGTGGACTGGCGGACGTGGAAGCGGGAACAGCAACAGCAGGCGTACGTGGACAGCCTGAAGCAGGCGGTCGAGTACAGGGTCAACTACGACGCTCTGAAGCGTGTGTTCCCGGAAGCGGCCGAGGATGAAGCGGAATCCTGATCGGACAGTACAGCGGGTGGCGGCCGGCGTTCTGCTGGCCGTTACTCTGTTTGCGGGATGCGATCTGCTCCGCCGGGATCCGCCGCCGGACGCGATCGCCGTGGTCGGGAACGACTGGCTGACGCGGGAAACGGCCGTGCGCGAGCTGCATGCGATGGGCGTGGACAGCGTCGATGAGGCCGCGATCGCGCGATACGTGAACCGGTGGATCGACCGCAAGCTGCTGGTGAACGAGGCACGCGATCTCCATCTCGACGGCGATCCGGAAACCGCCCGCCGGCTTGATGAGCTGGAGGCCGAGTTCCTGATTTCGGAGCTGCTCGCGCGGAGTACGACGGTGGACACGCCGAGCGCCCGGCAGATTGTCGAGTACTGGAAGAACCACACCGGCGAGTACACACGTGTCACCGACGAGGTGAGCCTTGTGATCGCGCGCGTGACCTCGAAGAACAGGGCGTGGCGGCTGCGCGAAGGGTTCGACCAGTCACTCAGCGAACAGCAGATGCGGGAGGAGATCGGGGTCACGCGGATCGACACGCTGCGTAACATCGCCGTCGAACGCGTCCCCGGCGAAATCGCCGAGGCGATTGAACCGCTCAAATCAGGGCAGGCATCGCTGCCGATCCAGTACCACGACGACTGGATGATCGTGAAAGTGCTGGACCGGTTTCGCGCCGGCCGCGCCCGGCCGGTCGAAGAAGTGGAATCACTCGTGATCGCGCGGATGATGGCCGAAGAACGGTCCCGCAGGAAATTCGAGTTCATCGAGGCGCTGAGACGGGAAGCGCGGCAGAGCGGGTTCGTCCGCATCCGCATCGCGGAAGCTCGAGCGGAGACAACCGGCGCCGTACCGGACACAGCCGCGCCTCGCGCAACCCGGGGGAATTGACGTGCGTTCTCTCGCAATCATCGCGATCACAGTCAGCGCACTCGCGTTCGCCGCAGGCGTACACGCGCAGGAATCCCAGGTCGTTGACCGGATCATCGCCGTCGTCAACGACGAGATCATTCTCGAATCGGAAGTGCTCCAGTACGTGCAGGACATCGTGCTGCGAAACCGCGACGCGTACCGCACGGAACGCAAGATCCAGCGTCTTCGCGAACAGGTACTCGATGAGTTGATCAACCAGAAGATCCTGCTCGCGATCGCCGAGGACGACACAAACATCACCGTCGAGGACAGGCAGGTGGACATGACCCTCGACGAACGGCTCAACCAGGTGATCCGGGAGGTCGGCGGCGAGGAGGAGCTTGTCGAATACTACAGGAAGCCGATCCGCCAGATCCGCCGGGACTTCCGCGAACAGGTGCGCAACAGCCTGCTCATCGAAAGCGTGCGCAGCAGCCGGATGAGCAAGGTCACGATCACGAAGGCGGAGGTCGAGCAGTTCTACGAGCGCGTCGAGGATGAACTCCCGAAAATCCCGGAACGCGTCCGCCTCTCACACATCCTGATCGAGATCAAACCCTCGGAAGAGGCGCAGCGGAGGGCGAAGGCGAAAGCCGACAGCCTGTTCCAGCAATTGATGCTCGGCGCCGATTTCGATTCGCTCGCGATGGAGCATTCGGATGACCCGGCGAGCGCCTCGAAAGGCGGCCTGATCGGCACCACCCAGCGCGGTGATCTCGTCCCCGAATACGAGTCGGTCGCCTACAACCTCGAAGAGGGGGAAATCAGCGAACCGGTGCGCACCCGGTTCGGCTACCACATCATCCGCCTCAACTGGCGTCGCGGCGAGAAGATCAACACGAACCACATCCTCGTCATGCTGCAGGCGAGTGAGCAGGATGAGCAGCGCGCAGTGGAAACCGCCCGGCTGCTCTACGACCGCATCCTCGCCGGCGAAGAGTTCGCCCGCTTCGCGAAGGAGTATTCCGACGACAAGGAAACGGCAATGGACGGCGGAGACCTCGGCTGGTACGAGCTGGACTCGATGCCGGAACAGTTCAAACGGGTCGCGAAGGACCTGGACGTGGGCGACGTGAGCCGGCCGTTCAAGTCCCAGGTGGGCGTCCACCTGCTCAAGATGACCGATCACGAACAGTCCCGGCCGTTCGACCTCAACCGGGACTGGGAGCGCATCAGCCAGATGACGCTCCGGGAGAAGCAGGAAGCCGAGTACGCCGAGTGGATCGAGGAGAAGCGCAACGAAGTGTACATTGAGATCATGGCCGAGGAGTTCTGATCCGGCTCGACGGACCGGTGTCCCCCGGTGGCCGGCAGGCCTCCCGCCAGCGAGCGCGCGCGTGAACTGCACTGCGATCGCCGCGGGCAGGCAACGCGCGAGTTCCATACGGAGTTGCTCGCGGGCGCCCGGCAGCGGTAAGTAAACGGCCCGCTGTTGCAGCGGGCCGTCGCATCACTCAATCACGGCTGCCGCGCGGTCCGGCATTGCCAGCCGTCCCGAGCGGCGAACCGCGCTGTTTCCGTGCGTGTCAGTTCCCGAGGCCGGGATGCGGGAACACCCAGTCCGATGAGCTCGCGACCGCGGAGCAAACACTGCTCCAACGGGTGCGAGAAGAGGCCGGTCAGGTGGTGATCGTGAGGTTGCCGGCGAGCCGGCGGTAGCCGATGAACGCGGACAGGGCGTGCTGCACGTAGTCGATCCGCACTTCCGTCGCGCGCCGGTTGAAGTCGTCGTCCTCGTCCGGATGGGACTGCGGGAGAGTGAGCAGCGCGCGTGTGACCGCGCCGGCGTTGTCTCCAGCCCGCCGTTGCGCGCGCAGCAGGAACGAAACGCCGTCGTGGATCGCGCGCCCGATGTCCGCCTTGAGCTGGCGGTGTTTGTCGGGGAGGTACTCGAGCGCGGCGATCATTCCCTCGAGCCGGGTCGCGGTCGGGGTCGTGCGCCCGTCACGGTAGAAGCTGCCGTGGAACGCCGACCCGCGCGGGATCGGGCTCTTCGGCATTCGCCGGTACGGGAGACGCATCGTTCGCTCACAGGTTGGACAGTGGTTGCCGCGACAAGATTCAGCGTTTCTCGAAGGAAATGTCCCGTGCGAGAAATTGATGTCCCGGATCCGCGCGGGCAAGCCCGCACGGTCGGTACCTGGGGGCGACGTTGGATCCGCGCGGGCAAGCGCGCACGGCCGGTACTGAAACGCCCGCGCGACGCTCCGTGTCATCCTGAACCCCCCGCATGTCTG
>JAANWZ010000078.1 GCA_018263585.1 Calditrichota bacterium
CCTCCGGCCCGCGATGGGAGGATGACACATTCCGCTTGTGCCTGATTACCTTCCCACATTGTCGCCGCCTTTCGTTTCCTGTTCTCGCGTCGATGGCACGCTCACGACTCGGGAAAGCGGTGCCGCCTGGCACGCACGTTGCTTCTCCCAAGGGTGAGCCGTGAACGGCGGCCGGATAATCCCGACTGTGATCGCGGCAGTGGACGCAAGATACCTGATCGTTGTTGAACGTGAATGGTGGAATAAGACGAAGAAGATCAAGCTCGAAGCGTAACGCACACGCGGCGGTGGTTCCGGCGCCGTCCGGAGCCACCGGATGATTCTATCAGAGCAATCCTGTCAAATGACGGGCCGGTTCCACCAGGAGCCGGCCCGGTTCTCGCTCAGCGTGATCGTCCCGGCCGTGACACGGAACGCGGTTCGAGCTCCGCGCCCGCCCGCCAGTAGAGCGCGAGCGCGATCGTCGGCGCGTACGCGGCGGCGAGCGTGAGCAGCGACCAGTTCGAGGCGAGCAGGGTCGCCGCGACCGCGAGCGGAGCGAGGTAGAGCAGTTCGATGAGCAGGATCACGGTTGCGACCGACCCGTGGCTGTGGCCCGCGCGCACCGCGTGATGGAACGCGAACTCCCGGTGCGGCGCGAAGATGTTCTTCCCGCTGAACAGCCGCCGCAGCACGGTCACCGCCGGATCGGTGTAGAACACGGCCATCAGGATGAGGAACGTGGTGAACGGGACGGTTTCGGTCAGTTTCCCCCAGAGCGCGAGCACGGCGAACGTTGCGCCGAGGAACCCGCTGCACAGGTCGCCCATGAAGATCTTCGCCGGCATCCAGTTCCAGCGGAGAAACCCTGCGGAGGCGGCGGCGATCAGCGTGTAGGTGAGCGCGAGCGGCGGGTTGCCGTTGAACCACGCGATCGCGCCGGCGACGAGCCCGACGACGACCGCCTGCGCCGCCGCGAGACCGTCGATCCCGTCCATGAAGTTGTACGCGTTCACGTTCCACACGATGAACAGGAGGATGCCGGCGAACGCGACCGGGCCGGTGATGTTGAGCGCGCGCGGGAAGATGATCGTCAGCTCGCTGCCGATCCAGATTACGATCACGAGCGCGGCGAGCACATGCACGAGCAGGCGCACGCTCGCGCGCACGTTGACGAGATCGTCGAGCAGTCCGGCGCCGATGATCAGCGTTCCGCTCACGTACAGCATCCAGAACCAGGGGATCTCGAGCGGGAGGGCGAGCCCGAGCGCGAGCAGTCCGGCGAGCACGGTGACGACGATCGAGAGGCCGCCGACGCGCGGGACGGCGACCAGATGCCCGCTCCGCTCGTTCGGCACGTCGAGCAGTTCTTCGTCCAGCGCCCAGCGCCGCACCCGCCCCGCGAACCAAACCGTCCACGCGGCGACAACTGCGCCCGCGGCGAGCGCAACCAGGTAACCGGTGACCGTCCCCGATGCCATCACAATTCCGCTCGCCTGAGATCGTGGACGTCAGTTCGGCCGGTACATATCGGTGGCCCGGGGCTTGCCCCGGGTTTCATGTACGGGTGGATGAGCCGCGCTTGCAAGCATCCGGTTATCCCTTTGGCTCGGCTGGAGCAATACCGAAGGTGGAAAGCGCGTCATTCTGGCGTGAGGCGGGGACGCTTGCCAGCAAGCGTCCCCACAGCCAGGACGCCTCACGGACGGTACCGACTATGCCCCGCGCCTGCTCGCAGGCCGGGATCGTGGACAGGAATTGCTCGCTGATCGAATCCATGCCTGCACAGCAGGCATGGGCATAGGCCGGTACCGGCAGGTGCCCCTGTGACAGCGCGTCAGTCTGCGATGTCGCAGGGACTTGGCCGCCGAGATTACCTTACGCTTATGCCCCAACCGGCGATCCCGTCATCTCGTGCCCGCACTTGCTTGCAAGTGCGGCTGAGGCGCCTGTCACGGGGGCACATTTCAACGTGCGGCGCACGGCCCTGCGACATCGCTGCGCGCTGTCACAGGGGCACGTCTCGGATCCGCGTTTGCAGGCAAGTACGGGCGTGTCATCCCGCAGTCCGCGTTTGACAAGCAAACGCGGGCACGAGCTCAAATCGGTATGTGACAAGCAAACGCGGGCACGAGCGCACGGCTCACGGCTCACTGCGCACGGCTTGCACTGACTACTGGTGTGCTCAGCGGCCGCGCAGGTCTTCGACGAAGATCGGGACCACTTCACGGGAGTCGCGGAGGCGCGCGAGATCCGGTTCGACGAGCGAGGCGGCGTGGGCGAGCTCGCGCATCTTCTCCTGCGCATATTCGTTCCACGCGGCGAGGCGGGGGTCATCTTCGGTCGTGATCGCGAGCGCTTCGCAGGCGGCGAGCGCCTGTGCCGGGCGGCCGTTTCGTTCGAGCAGGCCGGTAAGCTGGTAGAGCGCTTCCGGCTCCCCGGGTTGGACGAGCAGAGCGAGGCGGTACGTTTCGATCGCATCTTCTTCGCGACCGTGCGCGGCGACTGTGGCCGCGAGCGCGAGCTGGGCGGACAAGTTCCCCGGTTCGAGCCTGACCGCGCCCCGGAACGCGCGCGTTGCCGCGGTGAGACGGTCGAGTTCGAGCAGCACGAGTCCGAGGAGGTAGTGCGCATGGCCGAGCGCCGGATCGAGAGCGAGCGCACGTTTCAGCGCCTTTTCCGCGCCCGGGAGGTCGCCGGCCTCGCGCAGCGCGATCGCCTGGTTGAGACGGTGCCACGGTTTCGGCCGCGGGGACAGCTCCGCCGCGCGCCCGTACGCCCACGCCGCCGCCTCGTATTCGCCGAGCTGGAACCGCGCGTACCCGAGTTCGCTGAACAGTTCCGGACTCCCGCCGCCGTACCGGATCGCCTGCTGCAGCGTGTCGATCCCTGCCCGGTAGTTGCCGTCGTGGACCAGTTCGATCCCCCGCCGCCGGAGCTTGAGCGGGCTTTTCATCGCGAGTGGCGCCGGCCGGTACAGGCCCGATTCGGTGAACGACCCGGCGCGGAAGTGCTGGAAGATCACGGGCGCCGGTTCGTCCGCCGCGGCAACCGTGTCCGCCCCGGCGCCCGTTGTGTCGGGTGCGGCGGTCTGCGGGGCGCGTTCGCTGAGACGGGCGTTCAGGTCGGTGAGTGCCGCGAGCGTCGGCTCGTGCCCGGGGTCGGTTTCGAGGGCGCGCTCGTACGCGCGGACGGCACCCTCCAGGGCGCCGGTTTCCGCGAGCGCGCGCGCAAGGTTGCGCCACGCGGCGGGCAGGTCGGGCGCGACCTCGGCCGCCCGCTGGAACGCTTCCACCGCGGCGTCGAGCTCGCCGACCTCGACGAGGTACAGCCCGAGCGCGTTGTCCAGCTTGCCGAACTCGTGAAGTAACCGTCCGGCGCGGTACACCGCCCGGAACCGGCCGGCGTCGAGCGCGAACGCCTCCCGGTACTTGCCGTACGCGCGTTTCAGCTCTCCCCGCTGCTCGAGCGCGCGGGCTTCGGCGAATCGCTGCGCGGCGAGCTCGCCCGCGCGTGTCGCGTTGGTGAGCGCGGTTTCGGCGGCCGCCGTGTCGCGCTCCGCGGGAGCCTGCGCCGTGGCGGCGGACGCAAGCACGATTATTGCAACGACGAGAGCGAGCTGGAATTGTTTCAGTTTCGCCATAACCGGAGCCGTTCAGCGTGCAAGTCCTGCTTATCTTACTATCGGCAGGCGGCGGGCGCGACTGAACCGCGAGCGACCGGAGCGGCCGTCTCCCATTTTTCCCCGGTTCGCCGTCATCTTCCTTTGCAAACGCATGCGCAACATGTAGGTTAGCACTGATTCACCCGGGTCGAGCCCGGGCCAGCTTACCGCAAGCGCCGTCCCCACCCGGGCGCCGGCCTCTCCCGCATCGGTTGCAGGGCGACGGTTACGAGAGAGGCGCCGGCGGTGGACTACCAGCACGACGCAGACAATGAGCTGAGGAGACTGTGGACATGGCGCGACAGAACCCCTTCGTGATCCTGCTTTCCATCCTGCTGATTCCCGTGTTCGCGACGGCGGGCGACGAGCTCGCGAACCCGGGCGAGCGCCCGTACGAGGCGATTTCCAGCAACGCCGGCGTCACCCTGAGCTTCGGTACGCTGAGTGTGGACTGGGTCGCAGCCGACGGCGGCGGCGAAATCCCGGCGCTCCCAGGCGCGGGCGAGTTCGGCGTCGCCGGCGCACCCCGGCTGCCCGTGTACAGCGAGCTGATCGCCGTGCCCGACGGTATGGACCTCGCGGTCGCGAACGTGCAGGCCGACTGGGTGGACATCGGCGTGCACGATTTCGCCCACGACCCCGGCCAGGAGGACGACGCCGAGCCGGACGTCGGAAAGTACGAGCGGGCGTTCGCACGGTCGAGCGAGACCGTGATCATCGGCGAAACCGGCCGCTGGCGCGACCTGCGCATCGCACCGGTCGCGATCCAGCCGATCCGCGTCGATCCCGCGACCGGGATCACCCGGCTCGCGCAGAACCTGCAGGTCCAGTTCACGTTCGTCCCCGGGGACGGCGATGAGTACGACCCGCCGGGGGTGAGCGAGGCGCTGCTGCCGATCTATGAAGAATACGTGATCAACGCCGCCGACTTCATCGACTACGACGAGGTCGTGCGCGGCACGTACCTGATAATCTACCCGAGCGCGTGGGTGAATGAGGCGGAGGATCTCGCCGCGTGGCGCACGCGCACCGGCTTCCACGTGCAGCTGGCGACCACCGACGAGACCGGCACCAGCTTCTCCTCGATCTACGACTACATCGAAAGTGTTTACGAGACCGCCGACCCGCCGCTCGAATACGTCGTGCTGCTCGGCGACATGGACTCGCCGGCGAACATCGCGACCGAGTACATCGACCCGGGTGTGCCGTGGCCGATCGACCCGGCGATCGCGACCGACCACAAGTACACGTATGACCTGAGCGGCGGCGACACGTTCGAGAACGTGCTCCCGCGCTACCTGATCGGCCGGATCTCGGTGGACAACACCGGCCAGCTCCGCACCGTGATCAACAAGATCTTCCAGTACGAGCAGGAGCCGCTCGAGGGGAACCCGGAGCGGTGGACGCGCGGCGTGACGATCGCCGATGAGTCGTACGCGATCAGTTGCGGGCTCACCCAGGACTGGGTCAAGTACAAGATGCTGGACGACGGGTTCACGAACGTCGAGCAGGTCGTGCGCGAGTCGATCTGGGATGACCCGGGCACGCAGGCGATCGCGGACGCGATCAACGACAACGTGAGTTGGGTGACATATCGCGGGTTCGGCTCGCACACGTCCTGGGCCGGTCCGTATTTCTACAACAGCGACGTCGATTCGCGCATCTTCAACACGGACAACGCGCCCGTGATCACGAGCATGGTCTGCGGCGGCGGCGCGTTCGACGAGACCGACGACGATCCGTGCTTCGGCGAAAAGTGGATCCGCCACGGCTCCCCGACCGACCTCAAGGGCGCTGTCGCGTTCATCGCTCCCTCCGAGATCGACACCCACACCCGCTGGAACAACATGCTGCTCGGTGCATGGTACGTCGGCCTCTTCGACCAGGGGCTGCGCACGCTCGGCCAGAACCTGCTCTCGGCGGAGATCCAACTCTACAACAACTACCCGTTGATGTGGAACCCTTACGGCAGCAATGAGAACAGCGTCTGGTTCTACTTCCACAGCTACAACATCCTCGGCGACCCGGCGCTCCAGCTGCGCGCGGAAGCGCCGCGCACGATCGAGGTCGATCATCCCGCCGTGCTCAAGGCGAACGACACGCACGCGGAGGTGATGGTGTTCGACCAGTACGGGATGCCGGTCTCGAACGCGATGGTCGTGATCACCCGCGACGATGACGAGATTCTCGGGATGCAGCGGACGAACCACGGCGGCGTGGCGGATGTGCCGCTCGCGGGCGGGCCGGAGGAGGGCGCGCTCGCGATCACCGTGACCCGGCCCGACATCGTACCGTACCAGTCCGAACTGAACGGCGCGGGCAACGGGATCGTCTCGCTGCTCGGCGTGCAGGGCGTGGAAATCGACTCCGACCTGAACACGAACGGCGACGGGCTGCTCAACCCGGGCGAGCTGATCAACCCGCGCTCGTTCATGCGCGTGGAGGCCGACGGCGGCCTCGAGCAGGTGCTCGTCTCGATCAACGTCCCGCTCGAGTACGGCGATGCGACCGTGCCGTACCAGTTCCACGGGTCGCAGGGTGAGGGCGAGACGTTCCAGTCAACCAACCTCCGCTTCCGCCTCCGCGAGAACCTGACGAACGGGACGCGCGTGCCGGTCACGTACCAGGTGTATTCGAACGGCGGCACGCTCACCCATCTCGCGCAATTGCCACCGGTCGCCGCGCCCGTGCTCAAGGAGGCGAGCCAGGTGTTCTTCAGCGACTGGGGCCCGGGCGACACGGCGCGGCTCAACCTGCATCTCGCGAACGACAACCAGGACGTCGGCGCGGGCACGGTCTCCGGCTCGATCGTCGTCGATGACCTGTTCGTCACCGTGCTCGACGGCGAGGGCGCGTGGCCGGCGGTCGGACCGGGAGCCGGCGACGTGCCGATGAACAACTACTTCCGGCTCAGCGTCGATGAAGACGCGTACCCCGGCCACGTCGCGGAAGCGAAGGTGCTGCTCACCACGCAGCGCGGGTTCATCCAGGTCGTCGAGCTCGAACTCGAGGTCGAGGGCGCAGGCCCGAACGCGCCTACCGGACCCGCGGGACCGGGTTACTTCGTGTTCGAGGACAACGACGCCGGCTACGAGTTCCAGCCGAACTTCATTTACGAGTCGATCCACGACGCCGGCGGCACGGACATCGGCCTCGATGACGAGGGCAACAACGAGGACGACGTCGTCACCGTCGATCTCCCGTTCACTTTCACCTTCTGGGACAAGGAATACACCCAGCTCTCGATCTGTTCGAACGGGTGGATGTCGTTCGGGCACTCGGACTTCTTCTTCTTCCGCAACCGTCCGATCCCGGGCGCGCTCACGCCGTTCGCCGCGATCCTCCCGCTCTGGGACGATCTCATCCTCGATAACACCAATTCAGGCGTGTACACGTACTACAACGAGGAGAACGACTGGTTCGTGATCGAATACTACCGCGTCTGGCACTACGATGACCTGAACTGGTGGGGCGAGCCGGAAGGGCCGCCGATGAACTTCCAGGTGCTGCTGCTCGACCCGGCGGTGCACGAGGCGCCCGGCGGGCTCGGCCTGATCGCGATCCTCTACGATGACATTCACAACCAGGACGTGACCGAGAACTACCTGACCGCGGGGATCATCAGCCCGAACGGCAAGCAGGCGCTGCAGTACGAGTTCGCGAACGAGAACCCGGCGACCGCCGCCGGTGTGGAGGACGGCCGCCAGTTGCTGATCGCCGCGGCCGGGGCGGACTGGTATTCCGACCCGAACGTCGAGTTCCGTCCGCCGGTGGTGCAGATGAACGCAACCGGCGGCGGCACCGGCGGCGCGGAAGTGGAAATCTCGAACACCGGCGGCCGCGCGACGACGATCGAGATCTGGCCGGAGGGAATCGATTACGGCTGGGGCGTGCCCGGCGGTGAAAACGATGAGGCCGGCGGTCCCGACAACGTCGGCTACCGCTGGTACGACTCCCGCGAATCGTTCGGACCCGAGTATCAGTGGGTGAACGTCGCCCAGCCCGCGAATATCGTCCCGCTCAACGAAGGCAATCCGCAGGGCTACGCGTCCGTCTCCGGAGAGATCGAGCTGCCGTGGGCGTTCCCGTTCTACGGCGAGGAATACGGCATCCTGTGGATCTGCGAGTCCGGGTACGTGACGTTCGCCGATCCCGGCGAACACGGGATGGAGGTGAACACGTCGCTGCCCCGGCCGTACGCACCCCACGCGGCGATCTTCCCCTACTGGGACAACGTCGGCACGGACGAGGGCGGGCAGGTCTATGCGCGCGCCACGGAAAACGCGTTCGTCGTCACCTGGAGCAACGTGCGCCAGCTCGAGTGGGACAGCGAGGACGGGCCGTACACATTCCAGCTCGTGCTCACCCCGGACGGCGCGATCCACACGCAGTACAATCAGATGCAACCGGCGACGAACAGCGCGACGATCGGCGTGCAGAACATGGCCGGCGACGACGGCCTGCTCACCGCGTACAACACGGCGGTGCCCGGCTTCCTCGCCGATGAGCTCACCGTCCGGTTCGCGCCCGGGTTGCCGTGGCTGAGCGTGACCCCGTGGACGTACAACCTCGGCCCGGGCGAGTCGGTGAACGTGAGCCTCACCGGCGACGCATCCGAGCTCGCACCCGGCCTCCACGAGGGCCGGCTCCTGCTGCTGTCGAACCTGGACGACAAGGCGTACACGCTGCCGGTGGACTTCCTCGTCGCGTCGGACGATATCGGCTACGCGCCGGTGATCGGGGATGTCCCCGGCGAATCGCTCGGCGACGGGGAATCGTTCGCCCCGATCTCCCTCGACCCGTACGTCGAGGACTGGGACAACCCGGACAGCGAGATCGCGTGGACGATCTACGGCTCGGATTCGCTGCAGGTCGACGTCAGCGATGATCGCGTCGTCACCATCACACCCCACCCCGACTGGGTCGGTTCGGCGACGCTCTCGTTCCGCGCGAGCGACCCGTTCCTCAACTACGAGACCGTGTCTGCGACGTTCGACCGTGGCGGGCAGAACGACGGCCCGCGCTTCGACAGCGCCATCCCCGATGCGCTCGGCGAGATCGCGCTCGGTGAGTCCGTACTGTTCTCCGTCACCGCCTCCGACCCGGAGGAAGACGAGGTCGAGCTCGAATGGTACCACAACGGCGGGTTCATCGGCGACGGCGAGAGCGTGACCGTCGAATTCGAGACGGAGGGCGATCAGACAGTGCGCGTGCTCGCGACGGACGGCGAGGGCGAGATGGGCGAGCTCGTGTGGACCGGCAACGCGTTCGATGCCGGGCTCGCGGAGCGCGACAACCGGGTGCTCCCGGACCGGTTCGCAGTCGAGTCCGTCTATCCGAACCCGTTCAACGCCGCCGTCGTGCTTCGTTACTCGCTCCCGACGACGAGCGACGTCCGGCTCGTCGTGTACAACCTGCTCGGGCGCGAGGTTGCGCGCCGCGCGGTGCACGCCGCCCCAGCCGGGCGGCACGAGATCGCGCTCGACGCGACCCGCTGGGCGAGCGGACTCTACTTCCTCGAATGGAAAGCCGGCGACGCGCGCGAGGTGCGAAAGGCCGTGCTCCTGAAATAGGCGGCCCGGCCTCCAGCGACCTTATATTGATGAGCCCGGGCCGGCTGGTCCGGGCTCGTTTGCACAGATCCGGTTATCCCTTAGATCCGGTTATCCCTTTGGCTCAGCTGCGAGCAATAATGGTCGTGGCAAACGCGTCATTCTGACCGAAGTCCGACGTCCGTTTGTCGGGCGAAGGGAAGTTTATCCTGAACGCAGTGCAGGGAAGGTCCAGGTTCGACAAGGGTGGAGGATACAATGAAACTCGTGAAATAACCCTTGGATAAGCTGGACCTTCTTCACCCGCCTTCACGCAGACAGACGCGTGAAGCCGGGTTCAGAATGACACCTCTACCTTCCGGCTGAGCTTTAGAGTCCGGTCCATGCACGTGGCTGAGTGAACGGCATAACCGGATGCACAGAAATGCCCGCCGCGGGCGGAAAAAAACGCGAGGAGCGGTTCGCATGGGACGCCTGCAGGCACGATTCGCCGCCACGCTTCTGATCCTGTTCGCACTGATCGTCGCCGGCTGCGGCGACACCACCGGCCCCGCGCCACCGTCGGGCGGCGGCCGCGATTATGGCCCCCCGTTCGAGGAGATCGTGTTCATCGACGAGGACGGTTACCTCGCCACGGTCGAACCGGTTGCCGGCGGCGATCCGTACTACGTCCCCGGCATCGGAAGTGCCAACGAGTTCCAGGACATCGACCACGGGTTCTTCGTCAGGCCCAATTCCACGCCGGAAGTCGCGTACTTCGCCGTGTACGACCTCTCCAGCGGTCGCCTCGAAGTGATCGACAGCAACGGGAATCCAGCCGGCTCCAACTTCAACGGGTCGGAGGCGTACGAGAACTTGTTCACGTTTTCCACCGCCGGCGCGCGGATCGTCTATGTGAGGGAAAGCGACGGCGCCCAGCAACTGATGATCGAGGGGGTGACCACGGTCGATCTCAACGTGGTCACCACGCTCGGCGCGAACGATTCGTTCGCCGGGCGGTTGACGGCGTACATCACCGGCTTCACGACACGCATCTGCGCGGTCGTGCAGGGCGAGGGCGGGAGCTTGCGCCTGCGCGTGTGGGATCGTGACGGCACGATCCGCGCCGAGCGATCGGTAACCGCCCGTTCGCCGGTGTATTCGCACGACGGCAGCCGCATCGCATACATCGAGGCTCCGCCGGGAAACAACCAGGGCACCGAAGTCGTCATCCTCAACTCATCGCTCAACGAACTCGCCCGCTTCCCGTTCAGCGACTACGGCACCGGCGCGACTGCGCTCTCCTGGTCGCCCGACGACACGAGGATCGCGTTCTTCGCGGGTGCGAGTCAGGTGATGGGCACGCTCGTGTACATCGACCTCGGGCAGGAAATCATCAGGGAAGTACCGTTCGACGAGACGATCGTGTTCCCGTCCGCGCCCGACGAACTGCTGTGGGCGCAACCGAACTGGAGTCCCGGCGGCAACGAGCTCGTGTTCACGATCCGCACGGACGAGGGCGGCGACGCGGCCCGCTACGACGTGATCCGCACCGACCTGAACGGGCAGGTGACCACGCTCTATGAAGGCGTCGGCGGCCCGAAGTTCGTCGTCTGGATGGACTGACGGGCCGCGGGCGCGCGGGTTTCGGCGACTCGGCTGTCACAGCAGCACGACGGGTGGCACCGGGCGCCGGCATCGGGTTCCACGCACTTCCTCGTGCCCGCACTTCCCACTTCCTCTCGTGCCCGCGCTTGCTCGTCAAGCGCGGAACCAGACACCCTCATGCCCGCGGGGACGCGCCGCAGGCCGTCACCGCGGCTGATCAACCGGCGGATTTCCCGTCTCCCCATCCCTGCGACATCCCGTACGGTGATTCCTGGCATGAATGTCCGACCCGTGTACCAGCCGTGCGGGCTTGCCCGCGCGGATGCAAGCCGGGCAGTTTCTGCATGCGACATTTTTTTCGAGAATCGGTATATCCTGAACGCTGTGAACGGAAGGTCCGGGTGCGACAAGGGTGGCAGAGTAGGGGACGCTTGCTGGCGAACGTCCCCGAAGTCAAGAAACAGCCCCTGGATAAGCTGGACCTTCTTCACCCGCCTTCACGCAGACAGACGCGCGAAGCCGGGTTCAGAATGACGGCTCGGCCGCCCCGATGCGCTCTCAGTTCCGGTCTGTGCACGTGGCTGGGCGACCGAAGTCAAGAAACAGCCCCTGGATAAGCTGGACCTTCTTCACCCGCCTTCACGCACACGGACGCGCGAAGCCGGG
>JAANWZ010000079.1 GCA_018263585.1 Calditrichota bacterium
AACGGTTGGACAGCCGGCGGGGTGGCCCGGGGCTCGCCCCGGGTTACCCAGCTCCGCCCACGTCCCGGGGTGGACCACCCCGGGCTACCTGCGCTCGTGTGTACCGGCCGTGCGGGCTTGCCCGCGCGGATGATCCGACGGTGCATGAAACCCGAGGCAAGCCCCGGGCCACCCTCCGTCTCGTGCCCGCGGGGACCGAAGGTCACCGCGGCTGATCAACCGATGGATTTCCCGTCTTTTAATCCCTGCGACATCGCTGCGCGCTGTCACAGGGGCACGTAACCCTCTCCTCGTGTCCGAACCTGCCCCTTCTCCTCGTGTCCGAACCTGCCCCTTCTCCTCGTGTCCGAACCTGCCCCTTCTCCTCGTGCCCGCGCTTGCTCGTCAAGCGCGGGCGCTGGTCGAGCCCGGCCTGCGAGCAGGCGCGGGGCATAGACGGAATCCGTGCTATCCGTGTCATCAGTGGTCGAACCGATCCTTCAGGCGGGGTCGCGGCGGAGCACGGCAACCGATCCGGCAAAGGGAGTCGCGCCGCCCGGAGGCGGGGACGCTTGCTAGCAAGCGTCCCCACAGCCAGAATGACGCCTCGCCCGTCCGGATGCGAGCACAGTGACGGTCCGTGCACGTGGCTGATCGAACGGGATAACCGGGTAACGGTAAGCTCTCGAGATCCTTCACGGCGCGCGGCAAACAGAAGCCGGCTTGTTCAGGATGACACTTCCTCGATTGCCAAGTACCAGTCATCAGGTGTCGGTCGCCGGCAGCCCGTCACGATTCTTCATCCTCCGGCACGGAGGACGCGGCCTGCTGCGCGCTCAGTTCCTCGAGCCGGAGCCGGGCGAGCGCGGCGAGCAGACCGTCCGGGAAATCGACGAGAATCATCTCGTACGCGACCCCGGCGTCGTCCGGGTTGCCGCGACGCTGCCACCAGCGGCCGAGCCGGTACCACGCCTCTTCCACGCGCGGCTCGCCGGAAAACTCGTCCGCGAACTGCGGCACCGCGGTCGAGTCGGCTCTCGTTTCCAGGCAAACCATCGCGCGGTGAAAGCCGGCCTCCACGGCGAGCGTGCGGTTCTCCGCCGATGAGGCGAGCGCGTCGAACAGCGCGAGCGCGCGGGCGCTGTCATCCTGGAACATCGCGCGGTCGGCCGCCGCGAACCGGGCGAGCGCGGCAGTGTCGTTCACGGTCGTGAGCAGGTGGAGGATGGTGAGCGCCTCGTTTTCCGCGTCCGCGCCCTCGGGTGGTGCGAGCAGCGTGTCGAGCTGGGCAGTCGCCCCGTCGCGGTCCTGTTTCCAGAGCAGGATGCGCGCGGCGAGCAGGTCGAGGTCGGCGTCGCTCACCTTCCCCTCCTCGAGCTCGAGATCGCGCGAGCGCACGCGCCCGGGAAACTCGCGTTCGACGGGCCGCCGCAGCGGTGCGAGCGCGGCGTCGAGGCTGTCCATGCGCACGAGCGCGAGCGCTTCCACGTAGTCGAGCCGCCGGTCCTGCGCCGGCCAGCCGATCTCGCGCACGGTGCGGAAGTCCGCGACCGCGCCGGCGGGGTTGTCGAGGTGCTCGAGTCGGATCAGCCCGCGCCGCATCCGCGCCGCGCGCTCGACACGCGCCGACGCCGGCTCGTCGATCACCCCGGAGAGCAGCTCGTTCGCGCGCTCGATCTCACCGTTGCCCTCAGCGATCTCGGAGCGCATCAGCTCGACCACATCGCGCCCCTCCGGATCGTCCATCCGTTTCGCGGCGGTCGCGAGCGCGTCGCGGGCGACGTGATCAAAGCCCTCGCCGAACGCCTCCGCCGCGAACTCGAGCAGGCGATGGCCGTGCGGCTGCGTGCGCGCGTCGAGCTCTTCGACCGCCGCGAGCGCGCCGGCGTAGTCGCCGTTCTTCGTCTTCTGGTCGATCAACAGTTCGCGCAGCGCGTTCGCGTAGCCATCCCACGGCTCATCGTCACGGTCGAGCTCGCGTTCGATCGCCCCGACGACCGCGTCGTTCGCGCCGGGACGGTCCGGAAAGTTGGCGAGCCCGCGGCGGACGAAATTGAGCCGGTTCTCGTTTTCGCGCAGCGCGTTCAGGTATTCGCCCGCGGCCGCCTCCCAGTCCATCATCGACGCGTACAGCCCGGACAGGTTGATCGAGAACAGTTCCGGCTCGCCGAGATCCTCGCGGCCGCGTTGATACGTGTCCGCGGCACGTTCGAGGTCACGGACGCGCACCTGCACGCTCGCCACTTGCTGGTAGCTGCGGCGTGACGGCGGCCGCTGCGAGAGTGCCCGGTTCCACACGGAATCGGCCCGCTCGACATCGCCCGCCTCGTACAGGATCGCGCCGAGTTCGGCGAGCAGGTTCGCGCGGTCGGGGGAGCGGTGCGGGCTGTCGAGCCGGGCGTGGACGAACTGCGCGGCCTCCTCGTAGCGGCCGAGTTTGCGCAGGCAGCGCAGCGCGCCATCGAACGACTGCCGGTCGCTCGCGTCTTCTTCGAGCAGCTTGTAGTACACATCGAGCGCACGCTCGTGCTGGCCGAGGAACTCGTACTGGCGCGCGGTGCTGCGCAGGCGCATCCGTTCGCGCAGCTTCTCCGCGTCCTCGCTGTCCGGGTGCTGGAGGTTGAACGGGTTGCCCTGGAACGCACGGCGCAGACGTTCCGCGCGCGCGCTGTCAACCTGTCCCGACCAGCCGGAGCTGTCCGACCGCCAGCCGGGGGGTGGGTTCGATGTCTGGGCGGAGCCCGCGGGTGCGATTGAAAAGGCCGCCGCGAATGCGAACGCCGCGACAGATGTGAGCCCGACGCTCCGTTTGATCGTAGCTTGCGTCACGATGTCCCTGTGGTCTGTGCGGCTCGTCGAATAATCCCCCCTGTGCGAGGATGCCCGCGGGGACGGCGCAGCCGTCACAGCGGCTCATCCGCCGGTGCATGAAACCCGGGGCAAGCCCCGGGCCACCCTGAAGTACCGGCCGTGCGGGCTCCCCCGCGCGGCTGATCACGCGGCATCGGATCCCTGCGGCATCCCGGCTTCGCCGGCCTGTCACAGGGGCACGGCGAAGACCGCCGACGGCCCGCGAACCGGTCGAACGCCGGTTCGCCGCCTCGCTCTCCGCTGCTTGTACCGCGCTCTCGCGGGCGGTGTTCCGGCCGGTTTCGATTGCTACGTTTCTTCCCGGCTTGAACCGACTGGGCGAGGATACGAACCGGTGGCGGCGGAAAGAAAACCAGAGGCGATGATGCGGCTCGAGCTCGCGCTCGCGAACGCGTTCGCCGGGCTGTTCCGCCTGCTCCCGCACCGCGCCGCCCAGCGTCTCGGCTCGATCCTCGCCGTGCTCGTCCACGACATCGCGCACATCCGCGCCGGCGTTGCCGCAGACAACCTGCTGCGCGCGTACCCGGACGAGCACGAGCCGTGGGCGAAGGAAACGGTGCGCCGGGTCTATTCCCACTTCGGCGCGGTCGCGGCGGAGCTCGCGCGGATCCCGGTGCTCGCGCGCGGGGATTTCGACCGCTGGATCGCGACGGACGAGGAGAGCGTGCGCACGCTCGACCGCGCTGTCGAACGCGGGCGCGGCGGGTTCGTCGTGAGCGGACACCTCGGAAACTGGGAGCTGGTCGGCGCGTGGGCGGCGTGGAAAGGGTACCCGACCACGTACGTCGTCGCGGAGCAGACGAACCCGCTCATCGAGGAACTGATCGACCGGCACCGGGCGGCGGCGGGCGTGGAGATCGTGAAGCGTGCCGACGCGGCGAAGGGGGTGCTCCGCGCGCTCCGGCGCGGGCGGATCGTCGCGATGATGATCGACCAGGACGCTCGCCGAGACGGGTTGATGATCCCGTTCTTCGGACGGCCGGCGTCCACGTTCCGGGGTGTCGGAGCGTTCGCCGCGAAGTTGCGCCCGGCGGTGATCAGCCTCGAAAGCTGGCGCGAACGCGACGGGCGCATCCATTTCCGCATGCGAGATGTGCGGATTCCCGACACCGGCGACCGCGACACGGACGCGCGCCTGCTCATGGTGCAGCTCACGCGCCGGCTCGAAACGTATATTCGCCGCCACCCGGAACAGTGGCTCTGGCTGCACCGGCGGTGGAAGACGCGTGTCCGTTCACTCTGATCGGCCGGCGGCGGGCGAAACAGAACAAATCCGACCACGGGCCCATGACATCATCCACGCTAAGTGAATCTACCATCCGCGACGCGCTCGCGGCGATGCGCGGGAAACGGGTCGTCGTCGCCGGCGACTTCATGCTCGACCGCTACATCTGGGGCGCGGTGCGGCGGATCAGCCCGGAGGCGCCGGTGCCGGTCGTCGAGGTCAACGAGGACGCGGAACGTCCCGGCGGAGCAGGCAACGTCGTGCTCAACCTCGCCGCGCTCGGCGCGCGCTGCGAGGCGGTCGGGCTGATCGGCGACGACGACAACGGCTCGCTCCTGCGCGCGCTGCTCGCGGAACAGGGGGCGGGCGTGGACGGCCTGATCGCGGACGCGGGCCGGCCGACGACGGTGAAGACGCGCGTGATCGCCGGCAACCAGCACCTGCTCCGCGTCGATCGCGAGCACCGCACGCCGGCGGGGGAACCGGTGCAACGGGCGTTGCTCGAACAGGTACGCGAAGCGGCCGCGAACTGTCACGCGATCGTGCTCCAGGACTACAACAAGGGGATGTTGTCTGCGACGCTGATCCGCGGGATCATCGAGCACGCGCGGCATGCCGGGATCCCGGTCGCGGTCGATCCGAAGGCGGATAACTTCTTCGCGTACCGCGGCGCGACCCTGTTCAAGCCGAACCGGCGCGAAGCGGAGAACGCGCTCGCACGCACGCTCGAGACCGACGCGGACGTCCACTCTGCCGGCCGCGACCTGTTGAAACGAATGGACGCGGAACTCGTGCTGCTTACACGGGGCTCGCAGGGGATGACGCTGTTCGGCGACGGCGATCGCACGGTGCACATCGAGACACGCCCGCGGCGCATCTCCGATGTCTCCGGCGCCGGCGACACGGTGATCAGCACGATGACTCTCGCGCTCGCCGCCGGGATCGATCCGGAGACGGCCGCGCTGCTCGCGACACGCGCCGCGGAATATGTCGTCGGCCGGGTCGGTGTCGTTCCGGTCACCGCGGAGGCCCTGCTCGCAACGGGCCGGGATTGATTTTTCGCGTGCCGGCGTTTATACTTGACCTGCCTGCGAAGGAACGCCGCTTGGCAGGTGAAACAGATTGGTTTTCCTTCGTTTGCGGGCGCACGGGCGATTAGCTCAGCTGGTTAGAGCGCTGGTCTCACATACCAGAGGTCACTGGTTCGACTCCAGTATCGCCCACAATCGAGGGGCGGCGTTTTGCGCTGCACCTGGGGTGGCATGAGTTCGATGAAATCGAAAGGCTCCTGTCAGGGGCCTTCTTGTTTGCTGGGACAAACGCGGTGGGGGCCCAGGTGTGGACGGCGTGACGGCGACGTGGGACGAGGCGCGCGCGTGGCGCGAACGCCGGCGCGAACAGGGCCGCGCGGTCGTGTTCACGAACGGTTGCTTCGACATCCTGCACGCCGGCCACCTTGAGCTGCTGCACCGCGCGCGCTCGTTCGGCGATGCGCTCGTCGTCGCGGTCAACTCCGACGGCAGCGTACGCCGGCTGAAGGGCGCGGGCCGGCCGCTCGTGCCGCTCTCGGAACGGGCGGCGCTGGTCGCGGCGTTGAAGCCGGTGGATCTCGTCGTCACGTTCGACGATCACACCCCGCTGCGCCTGATCGAACAACTTCGCCCGGACGTGATCGTGAAGGGCGGCGACTGGGCGGAGGACGACGTCGTCGGCCGGGACGTGGTCGAAGCGGCCGGCGGCCGTGTCGAAATCGTGCCGCTCGTCGAACGCCGTTCGACAACCGGCCTGATCGAGGAGATCGTGCGCCGCTATGGCCGGGACGACTGAGGGAGCGCAGGAGGCGCCGTGTTCGGCGAGCTTCAGGAGAAACTCGACGGCTTCTTCTCGAAGATCAAAAGCCGCGGGAAGCTGACGGAAGATGATGTCCGCGCCGCGCTGCGGGAGGTGCGGCGGATCCTGCTCGAAGCGGATGTCAACTTCCGCGTCGCGCGCTCGTTTCTCAACCGGGTCGAGGAGCGTGCGGTCGGCCGGGAGGTGACGAAATCGGTCACCCCCGGCCAGCAGGTGATCAAGATCCTGCACGATGAGCTCGTGGGCTTGCTCGGCGGCTCGTTCCGCCCGCTGAAGCGGAGCAAGCAGACGCCGACCGTGCTGATGATGGTCGGGCTGCAGGGGTCGGGGAAGACGACGACCGGGGGCAAGCTTGGCAGGTACCTCGCGAAGCGCGGGATGCGGCCGATGCTCGCCGCGTGTGACTTGCAGCGCCCGGCGGCGGTCGATCAGCTCGAACGCGTCGGCGAGCAGGCGGATTTGCCCGTGTTCGCGGTCCGCGGCGGCGAACCGGTCATGGTCGCGGAGCAGGCCGCCGAGCACGCGCGCGCGCACGGCTACGACACGCTGATCGTGGACACCGCCGGCCGGCTCCACATCGACGAGCCACTGATGGAGGAGCTGAACCGGATCCGCGAGCGGATTCGCCCCGCCGAGATCCTGTTCGTCGCGGACAGCATGACCGGGCAGGATGCGGTCAACTCGGCGCAGGCGTTCACCGAGCGGCTCGGGATCAGCGGAGTTGTGCTCACGAAGCTGGACGGCGACGCGCGCGGCGGGGCGGCGCTCTCCGTCCGTGAAGTGTCCGGCGTGCCGATCCGCTTCGCCGGCGTCGGCGAGAAGCTCGACGAGTTCGAGGAGTTCCACCCCGGGCGGATGGCGGACCGCATCCTCGGCATGGGCGATGTCGTCAGCTTCGTCGAGAAGGCGCAGGAGGCGGTGGATGCCGGGGACGCGCTCAAGCTGGCGAAGAAACTGAAGGAGCAGCAGTTCGACCTCGAGGATTTCCTCGCCCAGCTCCACCAGTTGAAGAAGATGGGGCCGCTGGAAGGGCTGATGAAGATGATCCCCGGCGCGAACAAGGCGATGCAGGGGATGGAAATCCAGGAGGATGAGCTGAAACGCACCGAGGCGATCATCCTCTCGATGACGCCGGAGGAGCGCCGGAAACCGAACATCATCCGCGGCAGTCGTCGCAAACGGATCGCGGCAGGCAGCGGCACGCGCGTGCAGGATGTCAATCGCCTGCTCAACCAGTACCAACAGATGAAGAAGATGATGAAACAAATGGGCGGAAGGAAGATGAAGGGCATGCCCGGCGGGATGCCGAAAGGGATGCCGTTTCCGCCGAGTTGAGGAGGGTGACACGTGGCAGTGATGCTGAGATTGACGAGGATGGGCCGGAAGAAGCGACCGTTCTACCGGATCGTCGCGATCGACAAACGGAGCCGGCGCGACGGCGAGTTCATCGAGCGGCTCGGTCACTACGACCCGCAGACGCAGCCGACAACGCTCGTCGTCGATCACGACGCCGCCGTCAAATGGCTCGACCGCGGCGCGCAGATGAGCCCGACCGTGCGCAAGCTGTTCAGCCGGGATGGCGTGCTCATGCGCTGGGACATGTCGAAACGGGACTACACACAGGTGCAGATCGAAGAGGCGGTGAAAGAGCACCAGGAAAAGCGCAGCCCGCAGCCGAAGCCGAAGGAGAAGTACGTCCCGGAGGAGCCGGAGCCGATCGAGCCGCCGCCGGAGAAGGAAAAACAGGCCGAGGCGAAGGAAGAGCAACCCGAGCCCGTAAAGGAAGGTGAAAAGCCCGAGGCGAAGAAGGAAAAGGCGGAGCCGGAGCAGAAACCGGAGGCGAAGGCGGAGAAGAAGGGCGCGAAGCCCGAGCCGAAGGAGGAGAAAGCCGAGGCGGCCGAGCAAGAGAAGAAGCCCGAACCGGCCGCGCAAGATAAAGAAAAGAAAGCGGAAGCCAAGGCGGAAAAGCCCGGAAAAGCGGAAGCGAAGGAAGAGAAGGCGGAGGCGAAGCCAAAACAGGCTAAGGCCGGGAAGAAGCCTGAGAAAAAGGCCGAGGCGAAGGCGTCCGACACCGGGAAGCCGGCGGAGGAGGAGGACAAAACGGAGAGTTCCGCCAGGGCGACCGCGAAAAAGAAAAAGGCGTCACCCGAGAAGAAAGATACAGGCGGCGAGCAGAAAGCAACTTCCGCTGCGGGCAGGAGGAAGGCCGGCGCGACGTCCTCCAAGGACAAGCCTGCGAAGGAGTCCGGCGGAGAGAAGCCGGAGGCTGAATCTGACAAGAAGGACGAGTCCGGGTCGCAGGACTGAACCCGCCGCCGGCCGCCGATGAGCCGTTCCCGCATCGATCCACCCGTCGGCCCGCCCGGGCTGCCGGCCGATCCCGACAGGCCGGACGGTGAACCGACGCCGCCGCCCGCCGCGGACCGGCGCGTGTACATCGGCCGCGTGACCAGGGCGCACGGGCTGAAAGGTGACGTGAAAGTCGAGCCGGACACGTGGCGGCCGGAACGGTTCGAGTGGCTCCGCGCGGTCTGGCTCGAGGGTGCGGACGGGCGCGTGCACAGGCTCACGATCGCGCGCGTGCGCATCGACCGCGGAGCCGTGTTCCTCCGCTTCGAGGAAGCGCCGCGGCGGGAGTTCGCGGAACCGCTCGCCGGCGGCCGGATCTTCATCGACGAGAGCGAACGCGACGAGCTGCCCGGGGACCATTACTACCTGGATGACCTCGTCGGCTGCCGCGTGTCCTGCACGAAACACGGCGAACTCGGCGTGCTCGCGGAGGTGATCGAGACGCCCGCGAACGATGTCTGGCAGGTCAACGGCGACCGCGGAGAAGTGCTCGTGCCCGCGCTGAAGCATGTGGTCCACGAGATCGACGTCGCGCGGAAGCGGATCACGATCACACTGCCGGAAGGGTTGCTGCCGGACGACGGCGGCGGGGAGTGAACGCGCGATGTTGATCGAGATCGTCACCCTGTTCCCGGAGGGCATCGGCACGCTGCTCGACGAGTCGATCCTGCGCCGCGCGGCGGAGGCTGGAGCGGTCGAGTTCCGGCTCGTGCAGCTCCGCGAGTTCGCGACCGACAAGCACGCGACCGTCGATGACCGTCCGCTCGGCGGTGGGCCCGGGATGGTGCTGAAACCCGAGCCGATCGCGCGCGCGATCCGGGCGTTGGCACGCGAACGGCCCGATCCACCGCCGCATGTAATCCTCACGAGCCCGCAGGGGCGCACGTTCTCCCAGCGCGTCGCGGAAGAGTTGTCCCGGCGCGAGCGGCTGCTTATTCTCTGCGGCCACTACAAGGGCGTGGACCAGCGCGCGATCGACGAGTTCGTCGATGAGCAGATCAGCATCGGCGACTACGTGCTCACCGGCGGCGAACTGCCCGCGGCGGTGATCGTCGATGCGGTCGTCCGCCTGCTGCCCGGGGTGCTCGGCGACCCGGAGTCGGCGGCCGGCGACAGTTTCAGCCACGGCCTGCTCGACCATCCTCACTACACGCAACCGGCTCAGTGGGAGGGGAAGCGCGCGCCGGAGGTGCTGACCAGCGGCCATCACGCGCGCGTCGATCAGTGGCGGCTGAACAAACGCATCGAACGGACCCGCGAGCTGCGGCCCGACATGTACGAGCGCTGGCGGAAACGGGGCGGACCGGAAAATTAGGGACAGACCCCAGTTTCCGCGTGAGAAACAACTGCATTGCAACGCGCCTGATCGCGGGGAAATTGGGGTCTGTCCCTAATTTTACGAAACCAACCACACAGGTGATACGATGGCTGACCTGATTCTGCAGGAGCTCGAGCGCGAGACGATGCGCACCGATATCCCGCAGTTCTACCCTGGCGACACGGTGAGCGTGCACACGCGCGTCACCGAGGGGAGCAAGGAGCGGATCCAGGTGTTCCGCGGCACTGTGATCCGGATCTGCGGCCGGTTCGGGCGCGGCAGCTTCACGGTGCGCAAGGTGTCGAGCGGGATCGGCGTCGAACGCGTGTTTCCGTTCAACTCGCCGAGCATCGCGAAGGTGGTGATCGAGCGCAAAGGCAAGGTGCGGCGCGCGCGACTCTACTACCTGCGCGACCGGATCGGCAAGGCGGCGCGCATCCGCGACAAGACGGTCGAAGCAAAGAAGAAGAAGCCCGCGAAAGACTGAGGCGAGCGGGGCGGGCGCGTGAACGACGGGGATAGCCGGGACAGTGCACGGCGGCTTTCGCGCGCGGCGCTGCTCGCCGCCGCGGCCGTCGCGAACGGGTTTCTCCTGTTCGCCGTGCCGAACGTGGAACTGGTTACGCTCACCGTCGTGGTCAGCGGGCTGTTGCTCGGCCCCGGCTGGGGGTTCGGCGTCGGAGTCGCCGGCGCGGGCGTGTTCGGAGCGCTCAACCCGCTCGGATCAAGCCTCGCGATCCCCTCCCTGTGGGCCGCGCAGATGCTCGGCCAGGGGCTGAACGGACTCGTGTTCGGGCTCCTGCGCGCCCGTCTCGCATCCATGTCAGGTCCGCTCCGGCACGCGTTGTTCGCCGCGCTCGGCGTCACCATCACCGCACTTTACCAGTCCCTGCTCGCCCTCTCGTTCTGGCTGTTCGCGCCCGCGGGGGAAGAGACGTTTGTCGCGTTCTTGCTCGGCGGGTTGCTGTTCAGCCTCGTCCATCTCATCTCGAACGGCGTCATCTTCGGCGTGCTCGCGCCGGTTGCGCACGACCGGCTCAGCCGTCTCCCCGGTTTTCGCTGATTCGCGATCCGTACCGCTTGTTTTTGCGATTTTCGCGATTCTTTCCGATATTGCACGCGAGTTGTGCGAATGCTGCTGAGGTTCGTGGGGATCGCCCCTGAAGACCGGGAGGGGTCGATGAAGCTCGTTGCGGTGGAGCAGTTGCGTCCCGGGGACGCGCTTGGAAAGACTGTGTTCGACGAGGCCGGCAGGGTGTTGATTCCTGCCGGTTTCGCACTCGCGGACGATCAGATTGAAAAGGTGCGCGAACTCGGCGCCGGCCGCGTCGCCGTGATGGAGGTCGAGCGACGCCACCTGCCGGAGACGATTATCCGCGGCATCGGCGGCGCTCATCCACTACGTTGGCAGGAGAGTGTTCGGGCTCGCCGGTGACGGCGACGCGAAGCCCGAGGACCTGATCCGCGTTGCACAGCGCGAGCACCCGACATTCGTCAGCCTGATTCTCCGCGGCAGCGACCCCGAATCGACGCTCGAACACACGATCCTGCTCCAGCACGAGGAGCGGTTTTCCGGCCAGGGTTACCCGCAGGGGCTGCGGGGAGACGACCTGCCCCCGCGCGCGCAGCGGCGCCGGAGCCCATCGACGATGCTTCCCCACAGCGAGATCGTCGCCGCCGCGATCGAGTTCGAGCGGCTGCGGATCGACCCCGCCGGCGGAGAAACGAACACGCTGCTCGCCACCGTCGGTGGCCTGGCGCGCCTTCCCGCCGTACACCGCGTATGGGCTGGAGTTTCGCGCGAAGGGGACGCTCGCTGGCAGCCGGTTATCCCTTTGGCTCAGCCGGGACCAGTATCGCGGGTGGCAAAGGAGTCATTCTGACCGAAGCCCGACGTCCGTTTGTCGGGCGAAGGGAAGTTCATCCTGAACGAAGTGAAGGGAAGGTCCAGGTTCGACAAAGGTGGAGGATACGATGAAACTCGTCACATAACCCTTGCATAAGCTGGACCTTCTTCACCCGCCTTCACGCAGACAGACGCGTGAAGCCGGGTTCAGAATGACGCCTCTGCCGCGCGGATGTGCTTCAGAGTCCGGTCCACGCACGTGGCTGAGCTTACGGCATGACCGATGCCGGCAAAGCGTCCCCGTCCACCGGCCCCCGCTTGATCCAGATGACACGTCTTGCACGGGGCCCCTCAAGAAACAGAACAGACCGCGTGTCGCGGGAGGTGAATGCCCCGCGCACCGCTTGCCTGATCCGGGACGGGCCTCTATTTTGCTGCAGCGGCAGCGGACAGATTCGCCGGGAACGTCAACTTCCCGCAGCCCGGCCGGACCGGGACTGACCGTGCAATGGGACCCCTCGCATGCAGATCGCGCTGATCGGGTGGCAGAGTAGTGGAAAATCGACGCTGTTCTCGGCGGTGAGCGGGAGCGCGCCGGCGCATGGCGAGGAGGCCCATCCCGGCGTCGCGCTCGTTCCTGATCAGACGCTCGACCGTCTCTTCGACCTGTTTCCGCGCACGAAGAAGGTGAACGCGCGGGTTGACTACCTCGACGTGGTCGGGCTCGCGCCGGGGCAGAAACGGTCCGGGATCAAGCGCGCGCTCGTCAACCACCTGCAGGGCGCGACAGTGCTCGCCCCGGTGATCGGCGTGTTCCAGCACGGTCCGCGCGACGCCTGCGAGCTCGTCGAAGACGCCCGCCGCCAGCTCGACGACCTCGAGATCGAAATGCTGCTCAGTGACCTCGCGACCGCCGAGCCGCGCTTGGCGAAGATCGAGGCGCAGAAGCAGCGCGGGCAGGAGATCGACGAATTCGAGCGCCAGGCGCTGCGCCGCTGCATCGAGTGGCTCGACGAAGAGAGGCCGCTGCGCACACTCGCGCTCACCGGAGAAGAGGAGAAGGCGATCCGCGGGCACGGGTTGCTCACGCGCAAGCCGCTGCTCGTCACGATCAACCACGGTGAGGACCAGGACGGCGCGACGATCCGCGCGCGTGCTCGCGAACAGCTCGCCGCCGAACAGCGCCGGGTGATAGTGTTGAACGCTGCTCTTGAAGCGGAGATCGCCGCGTTGGATGAGGAGGACCGTGAACTGTTCGTCACGGAAATGGGGATCGAGACTCCGGCCGCGGACAAGCTGATTCGCGCCGGGTTCGATCTGCTCGGCCTGATCAGGTTCTTCACGATCGGCGATGACGAGGTGCGCGCGTGGCCGATCGCCGAGGGGGCGGACGCGGTGGCCGCGGCGGGCACGATTCACAGCGACCTTGCCCGCGGCTTCATCCGGGCCGAAGTTGTTCACGCCGACGATCTGATCCGGCTCGGATCCCTGAGTGCGTGCCGGGAACAGGGGCTGCTCCGGCTCGAAGGAAAGACCTACCGGGTCGCCGACGGCGATCTGTTGTACATCCGGTTCGCCGTCTGAATGAGCTCGCGGAGGCGTGATGAAGAAGGTTGAGGCGATCATCAGGCCGTACCGTCTCGACGAGGTGAAGGAGGCGCTGCTCGAGGCGGGAGTGCAGGGAATGACGGTGAGCGAGGTGCGCGGGTTCGGCCGCCAGCGGGGGCATTCCGAAATGTACCGCGGCCGGGAGTACCAGATCGATTTCGTGCCGAAGGTGAAGGTGGAGGTCGTGATCGAGGCGGAGCAGGAAGACCAGGTCGTGCGGGCGATCGTGGGCGCGGCCCGCACGGAACAGCTCGGGGACGGGAAGATCTTCATCTCGTCGATCGAGGAGGTGATCCGGATCCGCACGGCGGAGACCGGTCCGGACGCGATCTGAACGGAGCACGCAGGCGATGAGCGACGACAGCAGCGCGCGCGCGAGACGGAGGGTGCCGTGGAGGGGAGTGTTCACGGCGCTCGTGACACCGTTCACCGAAGACGGTTCGCTCGACGAGGACGGGTTGCGGCGGCTCGTGCGCCGGCAGGTCGATGCGGGGGTGCACGGGCTCGTCCCGTGCGGCACGACCGGCGAATCGCCCGCGCTCAATCCGGACGAGTGGTCGCGGGTGATCGAGCTCACCGTCGAGGTCGCCGGCGACTCCGCATGGGTCGTCGCCGGCGCGGGCACGAACAACACCGCGCTCAGCGCCGCCCGCGTCGCGCGCGCGCGCGAACTCGGAGCCGACGGTGCGCTCGTGATCACGCCGTACTACAACAAGCCGACTCCCGACGGGCTCGTGCGCCATTTTACCCACATCACGCAGGCGGTTCCGGAGTTCCCGATCATCGTGTACAACGTGCCCGGCCGCACCGGTGTCAACCTCACACCCCGCACGTTCAGCAGGCTGCTCGACCTGCCGGAAGTGGCTGCACTCAAGGAGGCGTCCGGCGACCTCACGCAAGTGTGGGAGTGCGCGCGCCGCTACGGGTTGATCGCCCCGGTGTTCTCCGGGGAGGACGCGATCAACCTGCCGGTGTGGGAGATCGGCGGGCACGGGGCCGTCTCGGTGCTCTCGAACATCGTCCCCGACCTCGTCGTTGAACAGTTCAACGCCCACGAGAGCGATAATTCGGAAGCGGCGCTCGAACTGCACGATCGCTTTCGTTCGCTGGCGAAGAACCTGTTTGTTGAAACGAGCCCGGCGCCGGCGAAGTTCGTGCTCTTACGGCTCGGCCTCCCCGCCGGCCCGGTGAGAATGCCGCTCGCCCCGCTGCGGCGCGAGTCGGAAGCGGTGCTCGAGGCCGATCTGCGGGAGCTGGGCCTGTTGTAGGAGGCGGTGGATGGCGGAATCAACGTCCCCGATCAATGTCGCGGTGTTCGGCGCCGCCGGGAGAATGGGCCGCACCGTGCTCGCGGCGCTCGCCGTGGAAGACGACATCGCCGTCGCGCACGGGATCGACGTGGAAGCGAACGCCGGCCGCGAACTCGCAGGCGTCACAATCGAGGAGGACAGCGCCTCCGCGGGGCTGGATGCGGATGTCTGGGTCGACGTTTCGCTCGCCGATGCGGCCGTCGCACACGCCCGGCGCGCGCAGGAGCTCGCGATTCCGATCGTGATCGGCGCGACCGGGTTCTCGGATGAGCAGGCCGCGGCGCTCGCGCGGCTGAGCAACGCGCACATCATCGCGCCGAACCTGTCGCCGGGCGTGAATGTCGTGTTCGAGCTCGCGCCGAAGATCGCGGAGGCGCTCGGCCCCGGCTACGATACCGCGATCGTCGAGACCCATCACCGCCACAAGCTCGACCGGCCGTCGGGCACCGCGAAGCGGATCCGCGACCGTCTCCGCGGGGCCGGCGTTGACGCGGAGACGGCCTCCGTGCGCGTCGGCGAGGTTGTCGGCGAGCATCGTGTCCTGTTCGCGGCGGAAGGGGAGGTGATCGAACTCGTGCACCGTGCCGATTCGCGGCTCGCGTTCGCCAGGGGTGTCGCGCCCGCGGTCCGTTTCCTCGCCGGAAAGGTGGCCGGGTCATTCACGATGGCCGACGTACTCGACCTCTGATATGGCGCGCATCGTCCGCAAATACGGCGGCTCCAGCCTGCGCGAACCGGAGCAGATCCGTGCCGTCGCCCGCCACATCGCCGCGCTGAGAATGCAGGGAAACGAGATCGTGGTCGTCGTCTCAGCGATGGCTGCGACGACGGACGAGTTTATCGCGCTCGCGCGTGCGCTGCATCACGACCCGCCACGCCGCGAAATGGATATGCTCCTCTCCGTCGGCGAACGGATTTCGTGCAGCCTGCTCTCGATGGCGCTCGACGCGGAAGGCGTGAACGCGGTAAGCTACACCGGCAGCCAGGTCGGGATCATCACCGACAGCGAGCACGGCGAAGCGCACATCGTCGATGTCAAGCCCGACCGGTTGCTCGCCGCGCTGGACAAAGGCCAGGTCGTCGTCGTCGCCGGCTTTCAGGGCGTGTCGGTGGACAAGGAGATCACGACACTCGGACGTGGCGGGTCGGATGCGACCGCGATCGCGCTCGCCGCCGCGATCGGCGCCGAACGTTGCGAGCTGATGAAGGACGTGGAGGGCGTTTTCTCCGCCGATCCGGACGTCGTCCGCGACCCGGTTCTCGTCAGCGAGCTCGACTACGAAAGCGCGCTGCGCATGGCGCGCGGGGGTTCCAGCGTGCTCCAGAGCGAGGCTGCTCGACTGGCACGGGAGCAGAGGGTACCTTTACGGATCGGCAGAACCGTCACAGACCGCGTCGGCACGATCATCACCGACCGTCCGCTCGCGTGTCCGGCGGTCGTCGGCATCGCCCGCCGCGACGGGTTGCGCCAGGTCCGGGGCCGGGGCGACCCGCCGGACGAACACGACTGGGAAAAACTCGTCCGCGGAGACGAGGGCTGGGTCGCGTGGGGGTTCAATCCCGGCGGCGGAGACGCCGAGTTCTCCGGGCTCACGGTCGTCCAGTCGCGCGAGCGCGTGCCCGGCCTGCACCGCTGCGTGATGGACACGCTGCTGCGCGCCGAAATCCCGGTCGCGGGAGTTGTCGGCGGCGGGGCGGAGCTGTGGGTGTGCGTGCCGGCGGCGGACGCGGACGGAGCGGTCCGGCTGCTGCATGACGCGTTCGCCGGGCACGGCTGGCTCCGACCGCGGGCGGACGGCGACACGATCGAGCACGAACGCGCGCGCTGAGCGAGAAGCGGCAGCCGGGTAGCCCGGCGTGGTTTTCACCCCGGGACTTTGAAGCATTAGTACCTACTTGCAGAGGAAGGTGTATCTTTTGTGTCATCCTGAACAAGCGCGATGTCCGTTTATCGCGCGCCGTGAAGGATCTCGAAGTTAGAGGGGTTTTCGAACCAAGGTGACCCCGGCTTCGGCGAAGCCGGGCTACATCGGCTCCGCATCTTGTAGCCCGGGGTGGTCCACCCCGGGGTAACGGGGTCAGCCTGTTGTAGATAGGCAGTGACCACATACGGGGCGCTTGGGGGAGTCCCGGGCGTTGGCGGACCATTCAGGGAGGAAAAGGACCGCGTTTGCATCTCGCAGGCCGCATCATCACCCTGACCAGGTCCGGCGCACGCTGGCTGTTGTTCTCGATCCTCGTGATGGAGACATTGATGGCATCGGCAAAGCAACCATCGGAAGCCAACACCCCGCCGAAGGATTCAGTCCCCGCCGTTGCCGCGGATGAGCCGGTCGTAGCTGTCGAGGAACCGGAGGTCCGGGTCCGGCTGCTCGAACGCTACGATCACGTTGATTTCAGAGTGAAGGGTCCGTTCTCGATCGAAACGCTCGACGGCGGGGAGGTGTTCACCTCGATCGCCTCCGACCTGCGCTGGCGCTGCAAGGTGGAGACGTCGGAACCCGCGGAGTACGTGTACACCATCCTCGTGGACACGCTCGAGACGGAGCAGGCCGCGCGCGAGGTCGCGGGCGCGCTCGCGAGGCGGGGCCACTCGGCGCGCATCCTCCCGCTCGGCCGTGATATCGAAATCGGCGGCGAGCTCGTCCATCAGGGCCGGCTCTGGCGCGTGGTCCTCGGCGCCTACGATCGCGAATCGGACGCCCGCCCCACCCTCGATTCGCTCGCCGACATCGATTCGACGTGGACGCCGCACATCCTCCGCCACAATGTCAGCGATCCCGAGGGCACGATCGAACTGTACGATGCCGAGTACGACCGGAGCGCGATGATCGAGCTCGGGTTTCGCATCACGCCCGATCGCGCGGACGGCGAGATCACGGTCTATGACATCCGCGTCGGCGTCGGCTACCACTGGGAACACACGGAAAACCGCACCTACCGGGGAACCGTCGAAGTCCGGATCGGGAACACCGGCAACCTGATGGCGATCAACGAGCTGCCGCTCGATGAGTACCTGATGGGCGTGATCCCGTCCGAGATGCACTACACATACCCGATCGAGGCGTTGAAGGCGCAGGCGGTCGCGGCGCGCAGCTACACGCTCGCGAAACTCGCGACCAGGCCGGTCGGGGACCCGGATGATTTCCCGGCGAGCGTCGCGTTCCAGGTCTATTCCGGCACGACCCGCGAGCACGAGCGGACGACGCGCGCGGTCGAGAGAACCGCGGGCATGGTGCTCAAGTACGGCGGCCAGGTCTGCGAAGCCTATTTCAGCTCGAACAGCGGCGGGCACACGGAGAGCCGGGCGAACTGGAATCCGCCGGGCGCGGACTATCTCGTCGGGATCCCGGTCGTTCCCGACAGTGCCGCGAACGAGTTCGGCTTCGACCTGACCGCGAAAGACGATGTCAACGTCTGGATCCGCTCCCACCCGGAATCGTATTCGAACCCGCGCGGAACCGGGATCGACATCCTCGACCGCAACGCGCGCTACTTCCGCTGGGAGGTCACCTACCCGCGCCGCGAGCTCGAGGAGATCCTCAAGCGCAAGCTCGGGTTCGACATCGGCACGTTGATCGCGATCCACCCGGTGACCCGGGGCGTGTCCGGGCGGATTACCGAACTCGAGCTGCTCGGCAGCCACCGCAACCACACGATCCGCGGCGAGCTCAACATCCGCCGCGCGCTCTCCGAGAGCACGCTGTACAGTTCATGCTTCGTCGTCGATACGGTGATGGGCGACCTCGGAGAGCCGGTCGAGCTCACGCTGATCGGCGCCGGGTTCGGGCACGGGGTCGGGATGGACCAGACCGCGGCGGGAGTGATGGCGGTGAAAGGGATGGACTTCAGGCAAATCCTCACCCATTTTTACCGCAACGCCCATATCGAGAAGATCTGGTGAACCTGATGCGAACACAGCGGGCGCCCGGCGCCACTATTCACCGCGAGCCCCGCGCCGGCGCGCGCACACGGGTTGCTGTCCCGGCCCTCGCAGCGGCCGTTCTCATCATCTTCTCGTCGACCGCGAACGTGCGGGCGGCGATCGTGGAAGAACCGTTGCGCTACATGCACAACACAGTCGAGCTCGAGGGCGTCGCCGTGTACGAGGCGGCGAAGGAGAACAAGCGCCCGGCGGTGGTCATCTTCCACGACTGGCGCGGGCCGGGCGAGCACGAGATCGCGCTCGCGCGGCGGTTCGCCGGCGAGGGCTACATCGCGTTCGTCGCCGACCTGTTCGGCAGCAACGTGCGCCCGAAAACCACCGAGCAGGCCGCCTCCGCGACGCGCGAGTTCTACCGCGACCGTGACTTCTTCCGCCGGCGGGCGTTCCGCGCGTTCGAGGCGTTCCTCGACGAGTACTGGATCGCGGACAGATCCCGGGTCGCGTCGATCGGCACCGCATTCGGCGGCACCGCCGCGCTCGAGCTCGCGCGCGTCGGCGCCCGGGTCACAGCAACGGTCGCGATCACCTCGTCGCTCGCCCCCGCCGGCGAGCAGGACGGCCGTCGCATCCAGGGCAGGGTGCTCGTGTTCCACGCCGACAGCGACCCGTACGTCGGCGAGCAGGAGCTGCACCGGTTCATCGATGAGATGCGCGCCGGGTCGGTGGACTACGAGCTCGTCGTGTACGGCGCCGCGGAGCGCGGGTTCATGGACCCGAACGTGCCGCCGAATGTCCGCGGCACCGCCTACGACCCCGCGCTCCACGACCACACGTGGCGGATCATCGACGACTTCCTCGAGCGCGCGTTCTCGCGGGAGGAGTAGCCGCGTGAACCCGGGCTCGACCCGCCTCGACAGCCTGCTCTCCCGCCGCGGCGTCGCCTCGCGCAGGCAATCCGCGCAGATCGTGAAGCAGGGCCGGGTCACGGTTGACGGCGCGCCCGTGCGCGAGCCCGGATTCAGGCTCGACCCGGAGCGCGCGCGGGTCGAGGTGGACGGCGCTCCGCTCCCCGAACCGAAACTCCACCTCTACCTCGCGCTCAACAAACCGCCCGGAGTGCTCTCCTCGTTCAGGAAGGACCGGGAGACCGGCGCCACGCTCGCCGGCCTCGTTCCGCACGAGCGGAGGCTGTTCACCGCCGGCCGGCTCGACCGTGATTCATCCGGGCTCCTGCTGTTGACCACGGACGGCGGGTGGGCGAACCGTGTGATGCACCCGCACTACGAGAAGGAGAAGGAATACCACGTCCGGTTCGCGAACAGCCGCCCGGGTCCGGCCGCGGAGAAGATGCGGCGCGCGTCGTTCGTCGAACAGGGGCGCACGTTCCGCTGTGCGCTCGCCGAACCGGCCGGGGCGCACGTGCGCATCGTGCTGAAAGAGGGCCGGAAACGGCAGATCCGCCGGCTCGCCCGCGATGCCGGGTTGCGCGTGAAAGAGCTCGTCCGGGTTCGGATCGGGGATGTCCGCCTCGGCTCGCTCGCGCCGGGCCGGTATCGCGAGCTTAGCGAACGCGAGGTCCGGTCACTGGGGCGATAGTGCCATGCCGGACAGGATGACCCCCGTGCGGCGGACGTCGCTCAGTTGTTCGTGCGTGATACCGGCGTCGTCTCGAATGCTTCTTCCTGGTTCTGCGACTCCTCGATCTTCTCGATCAGCGGCTGCATGTACATGTCGCGCAGCATCGTCATCGAGACGACGAAAATCCCGATGTTGCCGCCGACCCCGAGCACGACATGCCACCATTCGAGCTCGATGTCGAGGTTGAGGAAGAACCAGAACACGGCGATCGGCACGGCCGCGCCGCAGAGAAACGCGATCAGGCCGACGATATAGAGAACACCGTAGAGAACGCTCGACACCGCGTGCAGGATCGCGTTCGCTGTCTCCAGGTATGGTCTGAATCTCTCGGGGAGAACCATCCGTGTCCTCTCACAAGATCAACCGACTGACGGTGATCTCACCAGGGGGAGCCGGGCATTGCTCGACTCCCGGAAACCGTCATCTCCGCGGATCACCCGGCGCGAGAGAGCGAACAGATGATGGATTCGATCCATGTGCCGGAGTCGCCCTGTCCCGTGTCGTGGGACGCTGTCTCCACCACCGCATGGTTGACAGCGGGAAGGCAAAACACCGGACTCCGCCTCCACCGGTATGCCAGGGACAATCTAACCATTTCCGTGCGCTTCCGCCACAGGACCATGAGACCGATCCAACCTCTGGCATTCCCAGTAGTTAGCAGGCACGGAACACCGGCTGACCGGGCGCCGTTCTCGCTTCTCGTGCTCTAACGTAGTCTGTCGCGCGATTCGGATCAAGGGCTGTACCCGGCTGCGGAATCCGTTCCCGGACTCCGCAGTCGGTCGTTGACGCGGGCGCAGTGCGAACCGCCGGCGGCGCCCCCCAGCGCGCGAGCCCGCCGCTCGCGTCCATTGCACTTCTCACCGCGTAACGCTATATTTCCCATGCCTTCGGGGCTTGGTGGAATCCCAGACCGGCGGTGACAGTCCGCGACCCCTCGCGGTCAGGCGCATGAACCCGGGAGCATACGGACGCAAGCTCGCGGTGCGCCACCTGTGAGGGCTGAACCGGTGAAATCCCGGTGCCGACGGTAACAGTCCGGATGCGAGAAGGCGGGGGTACGGGCGCGTAGCCTGTCCCCATCCAACTGAGAACGCGATTCTTGCCCGCGCGCCCGATGGTGTCGCGGGCGGCGCGGTGCCGGCGTGCGACGGTGACCGCGCGTGCTTCGTGAACTCCAGCCCCGGCGGTGCGTATCGTCGGGGCTTCTTCATTGAGGAACCGCTCGCTGAAAGAGAAATCGTTCGACGAGCAGATGATGGCGCGTGCGCTGGCGCTCGCGCGGCGGGGTCGGGCGTGGGTCGCGCCGAACCCGATGGTCGGGGCGGTCGTGGTCAACGGCGGCGCGGTTGTCGGCGAAGGCTGCCACCGCCGGTTCGGCGGACCGCACGCCGAGGTGCACGCGCTGCGCCGGGCCGGCGCGCACGCCCGCGGCGCGACGCTCTTTGTCAACCTCGAACCCTGCTGCCACTACGGGAAAACCCCGCCGTGCACGGAGCGCATTCTCGAGGCCGGAATCGCCCGCGTCGTCGCCGCGATCGAAGATCCGAACCCGCAGGTCGCGGGCAAGGGGTTCCAGCGGCTGCGGGACGCCGGAGTGACCGTGGACACCGGCGTGCTCGCCGGCGAGGCGCGCGAGCTGAACCGGCCGTACCTGAAAAAGGCGGCGACCGGGCTGAGCTGGGTCACGCTCAAGATCGCGCAGTCGCTGGACGGCCGCATCGCGAGCAGCACCGGCCACAGCAAGTGGATCTCCGGCGACAGCAGCCTCCGTTACGCGCACCGGCTGCGGGCCGCGCACGACGCGGTGCTCGTCGGCGCCGAAACCGTGCGCGCGGATGATCCGAAGCTCACCGTCCGCCATGTCCCCGGCCGCAGCCCGGTCCGAATCGTGCTCGACTCGCGGTTCTCGATCCCGTCGGACTGCTACCTGCTCAATTCCGCGGACGCCGCGCCGACGTGGGTGTTCGGGCTCGAATCCGCGCCGCTGCCCGCGTGGAGCCGCCGGCCGAACGTGCGCGTGTTCCGGGTCGGCGGCGACGGCGCGGGGCGTGTGAATCTGCACGACGTCCACCGGGTCGTGAGCGCGAACGGCGTCGCCTCGCTGCTGATCGAAGGCGGGAGCCGGACCTGGACCGCGTTCCTCGCAGCCGATCTCGTGGACAAGGTGGAAGTCGTGGTCGCGCCGATGCTGATCGGGACGGGAATCGAGGCGATCGACGAGCTCGGCGTGCTCGAGCTCCACGATGCGATCCGGCTCGACCCCGTGCGCTGGCGCAGGATCGGTACCGACCTGCACGTCGCCGCGAGCGTGATCCACAGGGAGAGCGACTGATGTTCACGGGTCTGATTGAGGAGATCGGCGAGGTCCGTTCGCTGCACCCGCGTGGAGACGGCGCGAGGCTCGTTGTCGGCGCGCGCGCGATCCTCGACGGCACAGTCCGCACCGGCGACAGCATCTCGATCGACGGCGCGTGCGAGACGGTGGTCGCCGTTGACGGCGAGTCGTTCACCGTCGAGGTGATCCGCGAGACACTCGCCCGCACCCGGCTCGGGCGACTGAAAACCGGCGATCAGGTCAACCTCGAGCGTGCGCTGAAGGTGAGCGACCGGATCGGCGGCCACCTCGTGCAGGGGCACGTTGACGGCCTGCTCGAGGTGATGGACGTCCGCCCGCTCGCAGGCTCGTGGCGGTTGCGCCTGTCGCTGCACGAATCCGGCGCGCCGTACATCGTCGAAAAGGGGTCGGTCGCGCTCGACGGCGTCAGCCTCACCGTCGCATCGCGCGCGCAGGATTCGTTCGAGGTCGAGATCATCCCGCACACGTGGTCGCACACGACCCTCGGCCGCAGGAAGCCAGGCGACCGGGTGCACGTCGAATGGGATCTGATCGCGAAATACGTGCGCAACATGCTCGGCCCGCACGCGGGTCGTGTGACGGTGGAATCCCTGCGCAGGGCGGGGTTTTGAGTGGCAACATACAGCAACATACAGCAACGGATAGCAAGCTACGGCCACCCGGAGGTGTCATCCTGAACCGCGCCGCCGTTTGTATCCGTTGAGGCGGCGCGAGTGAACGATCTCGAGAACAGACGGTGTGGTCAGCTGATCACCGTTCTCTGTCGAGATCCGTCACCCGCACACAAACTGACGTGCGCGGGTTCAGGATGACACTCCCGGCGAGGATCACGGCGCCTGCGCTGAAGCCCTCTGCGAACGCAGGCGCGATACAACACAACCACGCGTACGCAATACAGGAACTGAGATGAACGATACATCGAGCGGGAGCAGCGCCGGCGGCAACGGCGCGGGCGCGTCGGGAACGGAAGCGCAGGCCGTGTTCCACCCGATCGAACAGGCGATCGACGACCTCGCCGCGGGCCGGATGATCATTCTCGTCGATGACGAGGACCGCGAGAACGAGGGCGACCTCGTGCTCGCGGCCGAACACACTTCGGCGGAGGCGGTCAACTTCATGGCGAAGGAAGGGCGCGGGATGATCTGCCTCGCGCTCACCGGCGAACGCGCGGCAGAGCTGGACCTGCAGCCGATGGTGCAGCACAACACCGCGCTGCACAGCACGAACTTCACGGTCACGATCGACGCGATCGGGGAGACGACGACCGGCATTTCCGCGCCGGACCGCGCCGCGACGATCCGCAAGGCGGCCGACCCCGCCGCGAAGCCCGAAGATTTCGCGCGCCCCGGACACATTCACCCGATCATCGCGATGCCCGGGGGAGTGCTGCGCCGTGCAGGACACACCGAGGGCTCGACCGACATCGCCCGGCTCGCCGGCCTCAAGCCGATGGCCGTGATCTGCGAGATCATGAACGACGACGGGTCGATGGCCCGTGTCCCCGAACTCGCCGCGATCAGCGAGCGCACCGGGATCCGGATGTACACGATCAAGGATCTGATCGAATACCGGCGCCGCAGCGAACGGCTCATCGAGCGCCGGGTCGAGGTCCCGCTGCCGTCCAGGTTCGGCGACTTCCAGCTCGTGCATTTCCGCGAAACAGGCACGAAAAAGGAGCACGTCGCGATGGTGAAGGGGATGTGGGCGCCGGACGAGCCGATCCTCGTCCGCGTGCACAGCGAGTGCCTGACCGGGGACGTGCTCGGGTCGGAGCGCTGCGACTGCGGCCAGCAGCGCGACCGCGCGCTCGAGATGATCGAGCAGGCGGGCAAGGGCGTGTTCCTCTACATGCGCCAGGAGGGGCGCGGGATCGGGCTCGAGGCGAAACTGCACGCGTACCGGCTCCAGGACCAGGGCCACGACACAGTCGAGGCGAACGTGCTGCTCGGGTTCGGCGCCGATCTGCGCACGTACGGCGTCGGCGCGCAGATTCTCGAGGACCTCGGCGTGCGCAAAATCCGGCTGATGACGAACAACCCGAAGAAGATCGTCGGGTTGCGTGGGTATGGCCTGGAGATCGTCGAGCGCGTCCCGATCGAGATCCGGGCGAACGACCGCAACCGCGGCTACCTGAGGGTGAAACGCGAGAAGATGGGGCACATGATCGAGGACGCGTGAGCGCGCGCGCGGTCAGCGCGCCGGCCAGCCGTGCCGCCGCGACGTACGCGCTGTTCGTCGCCCCGATCGCGTTCGACCTGCTCGTGTTGCAGGTGCTCGGCGGGTTCTCGCGCGAACCGTGGGGCGACGAGGGCCATTTCTACGAGACGGTGCGCTTGTTCGCGCACGGGACGGTTTCGATCGCGGACTACCCGGAGGTCGTGCCCCCGTTCGTGTTCGCCGTGTACGCGCTCTGGGGGAAACTGTTCGGGCTCCAGCTCGCGTCGCTGCGCGTGCTCTCGCTGTTGCTGGCGGGGACCGCTTCGGCGCTGCAGTTTCGGCTGCTCGACCGGTTCAGCGGCGACCGCCGGCTCGCGATCGGCGTCGCGCTCTACCTCGCCGCCAACCCGTACTTCGCCGGCGCCGGGATGTTCGTGTACTCGGACATGCTGTTCCAGGCGCTCGCGCTGTTCGCGGTGCTCGCGTTTCTCGCGCGGCGGCCTGCGTGGTACGCGCTCGCGGCCGCGCTCGCGCTGCTCACGCGGCAGTATGGGATCGTGATTGTGATCGCGGTCGGCGGGATCGGGCTCGTTTCCTTAGTCAGGGGAGACCGGCGCGCGGGCGTCGGCTGGCTGC
>JAANWZ010000008.1 GCA_018263585.1 Calditrichota bacterium
ACGGTGTATGAAACCCGGGGCAAGCCCCGGGCCACCCATCCTTCCGCGCTTGGCAAGCAAGCGCGGGCACGAGTGGGGCGGGAACAGGTCCGTGGTTGCTCGCAACCGCGGCTGATCCATCCTTGACTGAAGTCAAGGGCAAGGGCGGTCACCGCCAACTGTTTGAATATCCTTGACTGAAGTCAAGGGCAAGGGTATGAATGGTAGATCCAGCGGTGGATGAACCCTGCGACATCGCTGCGCGCTGTCACAGGGGCACGTAACCCGCTCCTCGTGTCCGAACCTGCCCCTTCAGCTCGTGCCCGCGCTTGCTCGTCAAGCGCGGACGGTGTGATCCAGAGGTGATTGAGCCCTGCGACATCGCTGCGCGCTGTCACAGGGGCACGACCGTGATCTGACATGTCGCGTTACGGGGACGCTTGCGAGCAAGCGTCCCCTACCCGCCGATACTGGTCACACCTCTCCCGGCGGGGCGGGGAAGATCCGGCGGATCGCTTCTTCGACACGGGTCACCGAGGTCCCGATCTCCTCGAGACGGCTGCGGATTTCGCCGGCGATCGACTGCACTTCGCTCCGTTCCGCCTTGACGTCGTCGAGGTGGCGCAGCTCGGACTTCACCCGAGCATAAGCGAGCGCGAGCGTGACGAACAGCGTGCCGAGCCAGACGAGATCGCGGATCGTGATGCTGACCGGTTCCATACGGGCAACCTCTTGTTACGGCAGGATTTCGAATCAGTGCGCGCGCCACAGGTCGAGCATGACCCGCGCGCTGTCATCGACGGCGAGGATGAACCGGAGCCAACCGCCGCCGTAGATCGGCACCGGGAACACACGGCCGCCGTCGAGCGCCGTGATCGGGTTGCCGGGCGGGGCGAGCTCGAGAGTCCCGTCACGGTTCACGTACGCGACCGCGGTGTCGGTGAGCGCGACCTGCGCGCGCAGTGTGAGCGAAGGGTCGGCGGCGTGCGCGACGCCGCTCGTGTCGAGCACGACGAACGCGGTGAACCGTGTCGGGGCGTACGCGCGTTCCGCGGCGAGTGCGGCGGAGTGCGTGCCGAACGCCAGCCACGCGGTCGTGTCCGCCGCCGCCTTGAGCACGCCGTCGTAGAGTGTCGTCGTGCGCGCGATGTGCTCGCCCTGGAGCAGGCCCTCGACATCGGCGGCGTGCTGGGCGGAGGCTGATCCGGTGAGTGTGACGGCGAGCAGAAGGATGGTCGCCGTTCGCGCTGCGGTATGAACGATGAAGCGGGGTCGCATCGTGAGTTCTCCTTGCTTCGTGGGAGCTGCTTACCGGCTGGCGGGCTGTTCCGGCTGGAGCACGGCGAGGTAGCGGCGGTTGCGGTGTTTGAGTCGGATCGTCGGCCCCGGTTCGGTTGCGGAGGGGAGTGCGTTGCGGCCGTCGCCGCCGCCGTCCGGCAGCTCGAACCCGGTGCCCGGGGTCGCGCCGCGATACACGAGCGAGCCTTCGGTGACCCGTTCGACCCCGTCGTAGTAGAAAAAGCAGGTCGCGCCGTCGTATTCACGCCCCGGCCAGTGCGGGCAGGAACGGATGTCCTCTCCGCACACGGAGCAGGTCGGCGTGCGATAGACGAACGCGATCGACGCCTCCGAATAGACGCCGGAGTCGATCATCACGCGCAGGTCCTCGGCGCCGGAATGCGCGCGCGGCCAGTAGAAGGAGGGTACGACCCATGCGGTGTCGCCGCGGGTTTCGACCGCGCCGCCGAAGAAGCGGGCGACGCCGAGCGTGCGCCGGTCGTGACCGATCAGCACCGGCGCGCCCTGCACGAGCTCGAGCAGGTGCGGCAACTGTTCGCGGCGGAACCGGCCGTAGCGGCTGTCGATCCGGTCGTTTGCGAGACGGCAGCGGCGGATGAACACGTCCTCCGGCGCGAGCCGGACGAGCGGCGGGTTCGGCAGCGCGCGGATCGCATCCAGCTCCGCCGCCCCCGCGACCACCGGCTCACGCAGCAACGTTCCGATCAGATGTTGCGACAGCATCTCTCATCTCCTCGTGTGTTACAACCACGGAGAACACTGAAAACTTCTCTCGACCACGGATGACACGGATTACACGGATGATTGGACGGCTACTGCTCATGGAGAACGTAGCAAGTGGCGGGATCTTGTGATTGTTCGGAAGACGGGTGGCCCGGGGCTCGCCCCGGGTTTCACACACGGTTGGCTCAGGCGCGCGGGCAAGCGCGCACGGCCGGTACACAGGTGAGACATTGATTGCGAATTATTCGCAGCTCTTTCTATCCGTGAGATCCGTGTCATCCGTGGTCAGAAGATTCAGTGTCTTCCGTGTTTTCCGTGGTCGAGAAAACAGTTTCCGCGGTCAATAGCCGAGTTCGCGCGCGCCCTGATGTTTGCTGATGAAGCCGCCGTTGACGAGCCGTTCGACGCGTTCGACCTCGAGCAGGCGCGCCTTGTTTCGGTCGAGGATGAACGGGTCCTGGTTCGGCGCGAAGATCCAGTGCGGATCGGCGACGCTCCCTTTCAGCCGCAGTTCGAGCCGGGCGAGCCATTCGACGAGATCCGCGCCGAGTTGCTGCACGGTGTCCACGATCTGCATCAGCAGGTTGTACTGGGCGAAGATCCAGTTCTTCGTCGTCCCGTGCGAGCGGCCGAGTGCCCACGGGAACAGCTTGAGCCCGGTGATCACGTCTTCGATCACCTGTTCGCGGTTCAGTTTCCACACGGTTCCCTCGCGGCCCGATCCGCCGATCAGCTTCACTTCCACGTCCGCCCATGTGAACACGTTGTCGTCCGGCGCGAGCTCGCGGAACTGGTTCACGGTGCGGTCGAAGTAGCCGTTGATCCGCTCGTGGTAGGTCTCGTCATCTTCGCCCGGGTAACGTTCCGGGGGTGCGAGCCGGATCTGCAGTCGCGGCGTGCCGGCGTTGTGACTCGCGCGCGCCATATCTTCCAGCATCCGCTGTTCGATTTCGACGACGAACGGGATCGAGGCGAGCGGTTCGACGCCGTGCGGGCGGTGCAGGTCGCTCTGCAGCGTGCGGAAGAAGAACACGTCCGGCGGGAGCGCGCGCAGCGACCCGTCCGCCTGCTCGGCGTATGCGTAGCGCCGTCCATCACGCGCCTCGCGCCAGTGCACGCGGTGCGGGTCGAGCGCGGTCACGTGCGACACGCCGGAGCGGTCGGGCAGCAGGTGCGCGACGAGTGCGACCCGGCCGACGGTGAACAGGTCGAGCAGCACGCTCTCGACGAGCCGCTGCAGGCCGCGTGAATCGCCGTCCTCGCGCGGGTAGATCCGACGCGCGAGCTCGTCGATGATCCGCTCCGCGGCGCGCGTGCCGGAATCGTCGCCGTCGAGCGTCAACCGCTGCGGCGTGCAGCAGAGATGGACCCAGGTCCACACGCCCGCGGACACGATCGGAATGTGATCGCGGAGGAACCGGTAGAACGCGGCGCGGTTGACGCCGTCGTAGAGGAAGCTGTGCCCGCGCGCGAGCAGGTCGAGCGGCGGGTCGGCGACGGTGAACGACTGCCGTTCCGGGACAGCGCGCACCGCCGGGTCCGGCTGCGGATGCCGGCGCGCGCGGAACAGGGAGAACAGGGAGGAAACCATCGTACGTCCCTCGGTTGGGTGGGTGTTGTGTTGGAGTTGGGTTCGTGTGGGGTCGGACCTGCGAGGTTTCGGCGCCGGTTCCGGGCTTTCATGTGCCCCTGTGACAGCACGTCAGTGTGCGCTGTCGCAGGGCGCAACGGCCGGTAAATGGTGCGTAGGTGAGCGGCGCGGGCGTCCGCCTTCGCCTGCCGGCTGCGGCGTGGCATGAGTCCGCACGAACGACACACGTTACTGACGACGCCCGCCTCAATCCGCGCTATGCCCATGCCTGCTTTGCAGGCATGGATCCAGGTCGGAACCACGCCCCTACCGCCGGATCAGCCCGGCCTGCAAGCAGGCGCGGGGCATAGACGGTGAATCAAGCTCGGCTTCCGACGTTTCGATCGTGTTTCATCCGGGCACCCCTGAAACCCGCGGCGGGACATCGCGCGCGGCGGGCTGGAACCGCGGCAGGTTGATCACGAGGTAGCGGAGCGCGTCCATCAGGTGGTCGTGTTCGCCGTCCTTGACAGGCAGTTCGCCGCGCGCCGACCACGCGTACCCCTCGAACGCGTTGCGCAGGGCGGTGCAACGCGGGTCGAGCTGGAGGCGGACCGACCCGTTCGCATCCATCAGCAGCGCGCGCACGGCTTCCAGACCGGGCATGATCGTGGACGGGCGATAGACGACCCGGAACCCTCGTTCGCGCAGCGTCTGCGCCGGCGCGATCCCGTAGTCGTTGCGCGCCGCGCCGGCGGGATCGACCGCGGTCCACGTGAAATCGCGCGCGCGGAGCCCGTGACGCCTGTCCACGAGCCGGATCCGCCGGATCAGTTCGTCCAGCGACCAGCGGTCGCCGAGCAGGTTGTCGAACACGACCAGCGAGCCATCCGCGGCCTCTTCGGCCCAGACGACCGCCGGGCGCAGGTAGCCGAAGTCGATCCCGCGGTAGAGGCGGACGCCTTCACTCCGGCCCGGAACAAACGGCTCGTCCAGCACATGCACGTGCGCGTCGAACTGGTCATACACCTTCCCCTCCGCGCCTTCGAAGCTGAGCTCCTGCTCGCGCCGCCAGCGCGCGTCCGACAGCCCCGCACGCGCGGATCGTTCCCACGCGCGCGTCCGTTCCGGGTTCTGCGAGTAGTGGTCGCGGTGCACGCGAAACCGGTCTCCGCCCTGGTGCACGAGCCGGTGGAACACGCCGGTCGGGCCGTTCGGCGTCGAGACCGCGAGCAACCGGCCGCCGGAATCGACCGCCGGTTTCACCCCGGACCAGATCAGCTCGTCGTGCGGGGTGAACGCGATCTCATCCCAGAACACGGTCGCCGGGGAGAGCCCGCGCACGGCGTGCGGCGCCGCGGGCAGCGAGAGGATACGCGCGTCGCGGTCCGGGAGCTCGATCCGGTTCCGGCGCGCGCTGATCGTCTCCGACGCGAACTCCCGCGGCAGGCTGCCGGCGAGGAACCGGATCCGCTCGATCATCTCGTTCGCGGAACGCTCCTCCTTCGAGATCACGAGGTGGACACCGGGTCCGCCGGTGAGCGCGCGGTAAAGCACGTGCGCGCACCCGATCCAGGTGACCAGCATCTGCCGGCTCTTCACGACGAGCACGCGGTCGTGCGTTTCGAGCGCGCGCGCGAGCTCGCTGATGTACGGCCACGCCGGGATCGCGCGCGTGCCGTCCCGGCCGGGATCATACGTGCGCAGCCGGAGCAGGAAATCAAGGAAGCTCATCATCCACAACCAGTGTCGCCCGTGCGGGCTCGCCCGCTCGATCTGAGCGCTCACCAACCCGCGCCCGCAACCGGGTTCTGCTGCCGTTTCGCGACAGCGGGCGGCGGGAGGCGGAGGAACGGGGTGAGGCTGTACAACGCACGCTCCTCGTAGCGGCGGGCGAGCTCCATGTACCGCCGCGCGCGGTCGTCGGCGCCGGAGTCGTGGTAGCCCGCGAGCACGCCGCCGGCGAGGTCGTCGCACACGATCGCGAGCGCGAGCTCGGTCGCGCCGATCACGAGCCCGTCGTCATCCGAGCTCGAATCGTACCCGTCCTTGAGCCGGGCGAGGATCTTGCCCTCGGCTTCCGTGATCGCCTGCAGGAGCAGATCTTCCGACGCGCGCGCCGGGGTCGTGTCGTAGCTGACGTACACGCGCGCGGGGTCGGGCAGCGAGCCGCCGGCGAGCCGGTTGATCACGCCCGTGTCGGTGTCGATCTCGTAATCGACGTCTTCCGTGAGTGCGGTCAGCGGGAGCAGCCAGACCTGCACGGTCGCGCCGTCGGTGATCGACCCGCCGGCGAGCCGCTTGATCCGTGCGCTCTCGTTCTCGATCGCGTAGTCCGCGCCCTCGGCGTACCGGTCGAGCGGCATGTCGTCTTCCGCAACGACCACGCTCGCCGGTTTGAACGCGTCGTAGCCGGTCGCGTGCCACGACGTCCCGGTGAGCGTGAGCGGATCCGGTCCGGTCGGCTCCGACGCGTTGATCGTGTACACGGTCACCGTGCCGGAAGCGAGCCCGTTGTGCGGGAGCTGCACCTGCTCGCTGCCCGGGAGCACGATCTCGAGAAACCGCACCTGGATCGCGTCGAAGTCGAACGCCTGCAGGTGCTTGCGCAGCGTCGCGAGGTCGGTCCAGTTGCCCATCAGTCGGTCTCCTTGAGCGTGATGTACACGGTCGCGAGCAGCGTGCTGAACGACTCGATTCCGCTCACCGACAGCATCGTGCTCGTGCCGTTCACCTGCACGGTTACCGCGAACTCGGAGTCGCCGGGGATCCAGGACGCGTACACGCTGATCCGGTCGCCGGGGGAGAGCTCGTAGTCGTACGCGGAGCTGCGCAGCGTGCTCCCGTCATAGACGCGGAGCGAGCGGAGACGGCCGCCGAGCGGAAGCGGGAACCCGTCCGCGCCGACCCCGCCCGCGCCGTCGAGGTAGGTCGATGTGTCGCCGACGATCTTCGAGAAGCAGATCAGCACCGGCGAGGTGCGCGCTTCCAGATACGCGGCGGTGACGTTCACAGACATGATCTTCTCTCACTGTTTGGTCCCTCGACCACGGGAAAACACGGAATGATTTGACCACGGATTACACGGATAACACGGACGAAGAAACAACAATTGAACTGGTTGGACCGGTTTACCATGTGAGACACAGAACACGGTGCACGTCATAATCGAGACGAAGGAAAGATTGCGCTCTCGACCCTATACAGATGGATATGGCTATTATTCTGCCGCACGATCACAATGATCATTCGGCTTTTTTGTGTTCTCCATGAGTGGTAGCCGTTCAGCCATCCGTGAGATCCGTGGTCAGCGAGTTCCGTGTATTCCGTGTCATCCGTGATTGAAGGGTAGGGGCGCGCCCGGTGAGCGCGCCCCTGAGCGTGGATCAGTAGTCGAGCAGCTTGCGCGCCTCATCGACCATCACCGTGTACACGGCTTCCTTCGAGACGACCGCGGTTTCCAGCTTGCGCTCGATCACCTTGTCCGCTTCGATCATCAACGGCTGGCTCACGGACTCGCGGATCGCGAACCGGCTGTCCATCCCGATCAGCTTGGTCGCGGTCGCGTTCGGGACGGCGACCAGTTTCGCGTTCATCGGCATCAGGCTCGCCGTCTTGCCGGTGCGCTGGAACAGCTCGTGCACCGCGTAGGTGTCGGCGTCCTTGAACGGGCTCATGTTGAGGATCGTCTCGATGTCGGCCTTCGTCGCGAGGATGTGGGTCATCGTCGCGGGGACATCGAAGCTGGCGGTGAGATGGACGAGATCGCTGTAGGCGAGCGTGCCGGCGGAACCGTTGAACACATCCGTCGCCGCCGGGCTCGATCCATCGCCGTTGAGCGCGATGTCGTAGATCGTATCGACCTCGTCGTATGCGATCTGCGCGCCGATCCACCAGAGGAAGACGCGGAACTCGGCGAGCTTCTGGTTCTTCACGACGCGGTACGAGAAGTCGAACTGGCGGCCGCGGTCGAGGATCGCAGCTTCCTTGTCACGGTAGAGCAACTGCACGCGCGGGTAGGCAGCCGCTCCCGACGCGCGCTTTGCCGCGCCCTTCTTCGCCGCGTCGGTCTTGATGTAGATCGGACGCACCGTCGGACCGTTCTCCGGCACCGACACAGCGACCAGCTCGCGCGGGTCCTGCACCATCGTGTACCCGCGTTTGATCTCGCGCAGGATGTACTCCGGGAGCAGAATCAGCGCGCCGCCGACGAAGAACTGTTCGACGGTGATCGCGTCACGGCCGTTCGTGACGATGTTCTGCACCGCGAGCTGCCGCTCGAACGCGTCCAGCTCGCTTTCGATGCGCCCGTCCGTCGTGCGCGGGCTCGGGTCACGCTTCTCGAGCCATTCGCTGAGCGTGAGCCCGGCCTCCTGCGCCTCGTGGTAGAGCGCGAGGTTGCCGGCGCGCGAATGCTCGATCACCGTGTTCCTCAGCTTGTTCGCGTGGGAAAGATCGATGCTCATCTGGTAGGCTCCTTGTCGGGTGTGAGCAGGTGGGAGAAGAAACCGGTTGAATCACGGAAACGGCTGAACTGCATGTTTGACCACGGATTACACGGATTGAACTGATGGGGAACGACTCGATTGTGCTTGAGTCTGCCTGCACTGTGATCGTGCCGTGCGGCACAGAGGCTCAGGGTCGCTCGCACACTGCGATCCAG
>JAANWZ010000080.1 GCA_018263585.1 Calditrichota bacterium
TTGCGAGTTGAGAGTATCGAGTTGCGCGATGCGAGGTGCGAGTATCGAGTGGGCCGCGCTGCAAGTAGATGCGGGCCGGCAAGGTCCCCGGAGGTATCTCGTGCCCGCACTTGTGTGCATCCGGTTATCCAGTTCGCTCAGCCACATGCACGGGCGGTAACTGTGATCGCATCTGGACGGCCGAGGCGTCATTCTGAACCCGGCTTCACGCGTCTGTTTGCGTGAAGGCGGGTGAAGAAGGTCCAGCTTATCTGAGGGTTATTTCTGGAATTATCTGGTGGCCCCAACCCTTGTTGAAGCTGGACCTTCTTCACTTCGCCCGATAAACTGACATCGGGCTACGTTCAGAATGACGCACTTTCCACCCGCGATCTCCTCCCGGCTGAGCCAAGGGGATAACCGGATGTTTGGAAGCTACGGCGGACGGGCGACCGCCCGCAACACAACTCCGGGACAGGCGGCCGCGTTGACCGCGGCGCCGCTCCCGCACTACTATCCTGTGAATCGAACCACGACCGGGGTGCCCGATGCAGACATCACCGGAGCGGCGCGCGCTGATCATCGCCGACGCGCATCTCCCGCTCGACGGCCGGTCCGGCGCCGGCCACAAGTTCGCGCGATTGATCGAACTGCTTGACCATTACCGCGACACACTCGCGCTGCTCATCCTGCTCGGCGACACGTTCGACTTCTGGTACGAGTGGGGGCAGGTCGTGCCGAAACGCGCGTTCCCGCTGCTCGCGAAACTGCGCGCGCTCGTCGATGACGGGATCCCGGTCCACATCTTCGCGGGCAACCACGACTTCAAGCTCGACAGCTTCCTCCACGACGAGGTCGGCGCCGAAATCCACATGGACGGGTGGCGGATCACGCTCGACGGCCGCCGCTACTACTTTCATCACGGCGACGGGTTCGCGGCGAGCGACCGGAACTACCACCGGATGAAAGGAGTGTTCCGAAACGCGACGGTGCAGGCGCTGTTCGGCGGCGTGCTCCACCCCGACCTCGCGATGAAGGTCGGGCGGTTCGTGAGCAGGTTCGGCGAGGAAAAGGCGCGCACACTCGATGCGATCCAGCCGCCGTACCCCGAATACGAGGACACCGCCCGCCGCCTGCTGGAAAACGGGAATGACGTGGTCGTGATCGGCCATCTCCATATCCCGTTCACCACGAAACTCGAGCAGGGCGTGTTCCTCAATCCCGGACCGTTTCTCGAGATGAATCGATACGGTCTCATCGAGGGGGATCTTCCCCGCTCCGAGGTCTGGCGATGAACCACACGGCGTTGCGCAAACGTCAGGGGACGCTTGCCAGCAAGCGTCCCCGGAGCCGGAAACCCCGACGCCGCCGTATGTCGGGGACGCTTCCCAGCAAGCGTCCCCACCGGCAGTATCCGGCTGGAGTGCTCGCCCGGCTCGCGCGCAGCTCGTGGAAACGCGTCGTCCTGTTCGCCGGCGTGGTCGCGCTCGCCGGGATCATCGCAATCCTGATCGCCGCCCGCCTCTACTCGACCGACCTGCCGAGCCTGGAGCAGCTCGAGACGTATAACCCGCGGCTGGTCACGCGCGTGCTCGGCCGCGACGGCGCAGTGATCAAGGAGTTCTACACGGAGAAGCGGGTGCAGGTGCCGCTCGATTCGCTCTCGCCGCACCTGATCGACGCAGTGCTCGCGACCGAGGACCAGCGTTTCTACAAGCACTGGGGCGTTGACCCGTTCGGCGTCGCGCGCGCAGCGATGGTCAACATTGCCAGCCTGTCCACCGAGCAGGGCGCGTCCACGCTCACCCAGCAGCTCGCGCGCAACCTCTACCTCCACATGCGGCAGACGTTGAAGCGCAAGATCCGCGAGGCGATCACCGCCGTGCAGATCGAACGCACGTACACGAAGGACGAGATCCTTTCGATGTACTTCACGCAGATGTACTTCGGGCACGGGGCGTACGGGGCGGAATCGGCGGCGCGGCTGTATTTCGGCAAGTCGGCGAAGGAGCTCACACTGCCCGAGGCCGCGCTGCTCGTCGGTCTGCTCAAAGCGCCGAACAACTACACGCCGCTGCGCTACCCGGAGAAGGCGAAGCGGCGGCGGAACATCGTGCTCGCGTTGATGCGCGACGCCGGCTACATCAGCGAGCTCGAATGCCGGCGCGCGGCCCGCAGCGAAATCGTGCTCGCCCGTGACACCGGCGACGACCTCGGCGAAGCCCCCTATTTCAGCGAATGGGTGCGCCAGGATCTCGAGCGGCTCGAGGACAAGTACGGGTTCGATTACTACCGGGACGGGCTCACCGTTCACACGACGCTCGACCCCGAACTGCAGCGGCTCGCCGAAGCCGCCGTGGACAGTCACATCACCGGCTGGCAGGCGGAGTTCGAGCGGACACGGGCGCGCGGGAACGTGTTCGACCACTTCGTCGCCGGGTTCAGCGACAGCCTGCTCGCGCGCGGGTTCCGCGGAGATTACCTGCTCCGTCACCCTGACGGCGACAGCGCCGCGCTCGCGGACGCGCTCCGTGATTCGGCGAAGGTGATCGCGCGCGCGGCAATGCGTGACAGCGCGCTCGTCGATTCCGTGATCGAGGACAGGTTCCAGGTCCAGGTCGCGTTCATCGCGATCGACCCGCTCACCGGGGACGTGCTCGCGATGATCGGCGGCCGCGACTTCCGCACGTCGAAGTTCAACCGCGCGGTGCAGGCCGCACGCCAGCCCGGCTCCGTGTTCAAGCCGTTCGTCTATACAACCGCGGTGGACAACGGGATTTACGGCAACCACCGCGTGATGAACATGGTGCAGCCGGTGCTGCTCGACGACGGGACATGGTGGCGGCCGGAGAACTACGACATCACGAACCGCGGCGAATACGTCACACTCCGCAAGGCGCTCCGGCGCTCACTGAACAACGTGACCGTGCGCCTCGTCGCCGGCGAGGAACGTGTCGTCCCGATCCGGGCGGTGATCCAGACCGCGCACCGGATGGGGATCAGCACCCCGCTGCGGGCCGTGCCCGCGCTCGCGCTCGGGGCGAGCGACGTGATCCCGCTCGATGTCACGACCGCGTACAGCGTGCTCTCCGCCGGCGGTGTGCGTACCGAACCGCGCTCGATCACGAGGATCGAAGATCGCAACGGCCAGCAGATCATCTCGATTCCGATCGAACGGGCGGTCGTGCTCTCCGAAGAGACCGCCGCGATTATGACCGACATGCTCTCCGATGTGATCAACCGGGGAACCGGTGGGTCAGTGCGCTGGAAGTTCAAGTTCTACGCGCCGGCCGCGGGCAAGACCGGCACGACCAATAACTTCAACAACGCCTGGTTCGCCGGGTTCACGCCCCGGATCACCGCCGTCGTCTGGCTCGGGTTCGACGACCCGCAGGTCAGCCTCGGGCCGGGGCAGGCCGGGTCACGCGCCGCGCTTCCGATCTGGGCGATGTTCATGAAGTGGGCGTACGAACAGAAAGGGTGGGAACACAGCGAGTTCGAACTCCCGGTCGGAGTCGTCGAGGTGCAGGTCGATGAGGACACCGGTCTGCGCGCCGGCCCGCTCAGCTCGCACGTGTACACGGAGCTGTTCCGCCGCGGCGACGAACCACCCGCCGCCGGCGCCGTAAGCCGCTGACTCCCTGCGGCTGGCGGCGCGTGGCCCGGGGCAAGCCCCGGGTTTCGTATACGACGGATTACGGGGACGCTTGCTAGCAAGCGTCCCCCTCCGCAGGAACCGCGCGGGCAAGCCCGCACGGCCGGTACTGACTTGGCGGCAGACGACCCCGGGGTCGGCGACCCCGGGCTACGCCGCGTCCTCGCGGGCGTTTGCGTACAGGTCGCGGACGATGAAGAACCCGTCGCGCCCGTCCGGCTGGTACAGCGGCATGAACACGCGGCCGTCGTGCGGGCTCTCGATCGGCCCGTTGCGGTCATCGGCGAGCACTTCGCCGCGTTTCACCGGCTGGAAGTTGCGGTAGCCGAGGCGCATCCGGAACCGGTCGTCCGGATCGATCGGGTGGTGGTGGATCACCTGCACCGCGGGCTCGATGTGTTCGGGCCGGCGCAGCTCGCGTTCACGGGCGCGCACGAACGCGGGCACAGCGGCGCGGTCGATGATCCCGGCCGTCTCCAGCGCGTGCCAGATCAGCGCCTCGTGCGTGTCCTCGGAGCTGGAGTCCCGGTGCGAACCTGCTTCGAACGCGAGCGCGGTCCAGCCGAATGACGAGGCGAAGTTGACCATCATCCCGGGGAGGAACTCGCAGATCCCGCGCACCTCGATCGCGCCGACACGATCGGCGACGCGGCGCGCTCGGTTGTCGCCGGCGAGCGCGATGAACGGCGGGCTCGGCGCGGAGGTCGTGTGCAGGTCGAGCAGGTAGCGGCCGCCGTCACTGCCCGCGCACGCCCGGATCGCCGCGAGCAGCTCGCGCATTTCGTTGTTCTCGACGGTGTCCGGGTGCGTGTCGCCGCGCTCGTGCGCCGCGACCCGTTCCGGCAGCCAGATCCGGTTCAGGTCCTCGTCGATGAAACGGGCGCGCGCGTCGAACGCGGAGACATTTCCGAGCAGCATCACGAGCCGCCCGCGGCACGGAGTGTGACGGCGGTCGAGGGAGTTCAGCACGCGCAGCGACGCGTTTACCCCGGACGGTTCGTTGCCGTGCAACGCGGACAGGACCAGCAGCACCGGCCCATCGTCCGACCCGTGCCGCGTTCCGATCAGCCTGCGCCGCAATGCCTGTGCATCGAGTGTCGTACCGCCGCCCATGCCGCTTCCGTCACTCCTCCAGTTTCTCCTCGAGCAATGTGCCGGCGAGGTCCATGAAATCGTCCTCGGTGATCGCGCCGACCAGTTTGCCTTCGTCGACAACGGGCAGGCAAGATATGCGTTTCTCGCGCATGATGCGTATCGCGTCCACGGTGAGCGTCTCGGGGGTCACTGTGACCGGGTCGGCGATCATGATTTCGCTGACCGGCTCGCTCTTCCCCTCGCTCTGGGGGATCGAGCGCCCGACGAGCCGCAGCAGCTTGCGGTGGGACACGACCCCGTGCAGGTTGTGCTCGCCGTCCTCGACCATGATGTGCCGGACCCGGTGCCAGACCATCAGGTTCGCGACGAGGTCGATCGGCTCGTCCGGCGACACGGTGAACAGGTCGGTCTTCATCAACTGGCCGATCTTCAGGTAGTTCTTCTTCCAGCCGCCGGCCTCCTCGAGCCGGGCGAGCGGCCACTCGTGCACCGGTTTTCCGGTGAGCTGCCGGCTTGCGGCGGATGCGACGAGCGCGTGCACCTGCTCCCAGCGCGTCCCCTTTCCGCGCATCGAGGCGAGCGACTTGAGCATCCACTGCGACCCGGTCATCTCGCGCTCGACCCGTTCGCGTACGACGCGGAGGTAGCGGTCGACGTCGGCGCGGTCGATCCCGCGTTCGATCATCCCGTCCCGCGCGCTCGGGAGCAGAACGTCGAGGATCAGCGTCTTCGCGTCAACCTTCCTGCCCTCGACCCAGGTGAAGCGTGCGTTGAGGCCGTGACGGGCGGCGGCGGCGAAGTTGTCGCGCGCGTCATCGAACTCCATCACCTCCGTGATGTCGCGGTAGCGGTCCTTGAGTCCGGCCATCAATCCGAACCAGAACGCAGCGTTGCCGACCTCGTCGAGCACGGACGGCCCGGCGGGGAGCACGCGATTTTCGATGCGCAGGTGCGGTTTCCCGCCGCCGACGCCGTAGCAGGCGCGGTTCCAGCGGTACACGGTCCCGTTGTGCAGGCAGAGCGCCTCCAGACCCGGGGTGCGGCCATCTGCAAGCAGTTCAAACGGGTCGGTGACGCTGTCCACCGACATCAACACCTTGAACCGCGCGATGTCCTCCTGGTAGATCTCGAGCACGGAGCTGTCGAGCCAGCGGGTGCCGAAGCTGACGCGCGGCTGCAGGTCGCGCTCGTGCGGGCCGGTGCGCGTGTCGAGCGACTGCTGAAAGAGCGCGATCCTGGTCTCGTGCCAGAGACGGTAGCGCCCGAGCAGCGGGCTGTTCACAGCCGCCGCGAGCACCGGGCCGGTCACCGCCTGCGCGATGTTGTACATCGTCGCGAACTCGTCCGCGTCCACCTGGAAGTGGAGCTGGAAGCTCGTATTGCACGCCTCGAGCATCACGTTGTCGTGCGTCACGTTCAGCTCGTCCGAGCCGACGATATCGAGCTGGTAGTGGCTGCCGCGGAGACGGGTGAGCGCGTCGTTGAGACGGTGATACCGCTCGCGCGGGGTCATGTTCTCGAGCGTGAGGTCGGTCTTGCGGATACTCGGGAGGATGCCGGCGAGCACGATCCCGCTGCCGTGCTTCGCCGCGGCCGCGCGCGCCGCCTCCAAATAGCGGTCGAGCTCGCGCTCCATCCGCCGCAGCGCGTCGCCGGCGAATGTCATCGGTTCGAGGTTGCACTCGAGGTTGAACCGTGCGATCTCGGTAGTGAAATGGGGGTCGTCGAGTTCTGCGAGCACGGAATCGGCGACAGGGGAAGGACGCCAGGAATCATCGACGAGCGCCATCTCCTGCTCGGCGCCGATCCGCCGCACCTGCGACTCGATCATTCCCCTGTCGAGCATCTGTTCGAGCGCGTGCACGTCCCGCAGCAGCGCGCTCGTGAACTCGCGCAGCTTCTCGACTTCGCCGCTGCTCCGCTCGAACATCTTGCCCATCCGGCCGCTCCCGCGTGTGCGCGCTGGCTCGATTTACCGCGGAAAACCGCGCCGGGACGCGCGTTCCCGCCCCGGCCCCGCCAACGGAAACTAACCGGAGCCCGCGGGACAGGCAAGCAGGAACCGGGTCAGTCGGAAAGTCGCCGAACCCAGCGACGGTTGGCGCGGGGCCTACGCGTGGCCCGGGGCGGCTGTGTGGCCCGGCAGGCGGGTGGCCCGGGGCTTGCCCCGGGTCTCATGCACCGGTGCAGACATGCCCGCGGGGACCGAAGGTCACCGAGGCTGATCCGAAGGGTTGCACGCTGTGGCCGGTCAGTTCGCCGGTTCCGGATAGATCGCTTCGATCTTCCGGTATGGAATCCGCAGCGTTACCGTGGTCCCCTCCCCCTCGCGTGAATCAAGCTCAATCGCGACGCCGAGCGGGTCCATCAGGTTCTTCACGTGCGTGAGCCCGATCCCGGTCGCGAGCGTGGGCGGCTCCTTCGTGTCACGGCTGCGGCGCTTCGTGGTGAAGAACGGCTCGAGCGCGCGGCGCTGCGTCTCCTCGTCCATTCCGCAGCCGCTGTCCGCGATGCTGAGCAGGATTCGGTCGTGCTCGTGACGCAAGGAGATGGTGAGTTTCTTCTCTTCGACGTCCGCCATCGCCTCGACTGCGTTCGTGAGCAGGTCGGAGAACGCCTGCCAGAAGTCGCCGGGCACGGCGCGGAAGGCCGGCAGATCGTCCGGAATGTGAACCGTAAGCTCGGTCCTGTGCTTCAGCCGCGGATCGGCGGTGTAGAAGGCCAGCTCATCACGCACGATCCGACCGAGATCGACGGTGCCGGTCTCCCGTCTCGCTTCCGCGACCGCCTTCGACGTGATCACGCGGATGTCCTCGCGGAGACGCAGCCCGATTTTCCCCACCTTGTCAAGCGTATCGTTCAACTCGGGATGCAGCATCTTCAGCAGGTCGATGTTGCCGAGGATTCCGGTGAGCGGGCCGTTCATGTTGTGCGCGATGCCGGCGACAAGCATCCCGAGCTTGCTCAGATCGCCGCGGTCGAACGGGTCCGGTTCGGAGCCCGGATCGGGCGCCGCCCGTCTCCCTTCCGGCTGTTCGGATTCCGTCACTGACACTGTGCACCTCGTGTGAGCGGGGGGATTTCTCATGATAATCGACCAAGATAGGCCGGTGGTTTTCCGGGCGCAACGATCGCCGGGGAACGGTTGCCGGAGAAGTCGCGCGGGGCTACATTTGCGGGCGGATTGCGGGCCGGGCGCCCGCTGCGATCGTTTCCGGGCACGCAGGCGACCACTCACGATCGGGCCGAAACGATGCTGGTTCCGCGCACGACGCCGCTGATCACCGGCGAGCGAATCTGCGAGCGGGTTCGTGAGCTCGCCGTGCAGATCGTCGATGAGTACTGCGGGGAGGAGCCATTCATCGCCGCCGGCCTGCTCCGCGGCTGCTATGTGTTCATGGCGGATCTCATGCGCGAGATCTCGCGGCTCGGCGGGCATGTGCGTGAACTCGAGTTCATGGTGTGCTCGAGCTACGGCTCCTCGACGGAATCGTCTCGCACGCTCGAGATTCAGCGCGACCTGAACATCGACGTGCGCGGGGAGCGCGTGCTCATCGTCGATGACATCGTCGATACCGGCCACACGCTTTACGCGGTGAAGCAGATGCTGCTCAACCGGGGCGCGGACGACCTGAATACCGCCGTGCTGCTCGACAAGCCGAGCCGGCGGGAAGTCGCGATCGACGCGGATTTTGTCGGGTTCACGATCGAGAACCTGTTCGTCGTCGGCTACGGCCTCGACTACGCCCAGCGCTACCGTGAACTGCCCCACATCACCGTGCTCGAGGAGCGGCCGGAGCCCGACTGATCGGCTGTTATCTGACGAGCACGAGCTTCGCCGCCGCGCGCCCGCCGCCGGCCACATGCACGGTGAGGAAGTACACACCCGCTGGCGCGGCTTCTGCCTGCCACGAGATCTCGTGCTCGCCGGCCCGCGAAATCTCGTCGCGAAATCTCGCGACCCGGCGGCCGAGTACGTCGCTCACCTCGATCAGCACCCGGCCCGGCCGCGGAACCGTGTACGAGATCCGCACCGTCCCGTTGAACGGGTTCGGGTACGGCGCGGCGAGCGTGATCCGACCCGGGAGCGCCGGAGCGGCCGGCGCACCTCTTTCCACGCCGAGCGCGTCGAAATCGTACCACGCGAGCAGGCTCTCATCGGCGGGCACGGCCATCGTGATCCGGTACTCCGGGTCGAGGAGGTCGAGCGCGGTGCGCAGTTCGTGCACGAACACGGTGAGGCTGTCGCGGTCGGCGGGCGAGGACGGAAACTCCCAGTCGAGGTCGATCCCGTCGTAGTCGTTGTCCCAGCAGAACTGGGCGAGTCGGGCGGGGTGTCTCTTTGCCTCCGGCGGCGGGACCGTGCAGATTCCGCGCTGCTGTTTGTTCGCGGGCCGCGCGTGTCTATACTCCTGAACTGTCTCACATGGATCGAAGGGTTTCCGGGTGTCATCCTGAACCCGAAGCGTGTATCCCGGGTTCGTCGAACCCGGGACCGTCTGACTGCGCGGGCCTGAAACTGCGAAACTGCTCGGCCCGCTTGTTCAGGATGACACGGGTGGCGCCCGGGTGCGATCACAATTTCGGTGAATGCCTGTGGCTGAGCGAACGAGATGACCGGACGTTTCGGTCCACGCCCAAACCAAGCAGGGACGGGTGGTTTGTGAAACGTCGCGATTTCATCCGCAACATGTCGGCCGGCGCGGCGGGGCTCGCGCTGGCGCCGATGCCTCTGCTCAACGCGTACGGCCAGCCGGACCCGGCGCGGCCGAACGTGCTCTTCATCCTGCTCGAGGACCTGCCCGACTGGATCGGCTGCATGGGCGGGCATCCGGACACACTCACCCCGAACATCGACGCGCTCGCGACACGGGGAGTGTTGTTCACGAACGCGCATTGCGGCTCGCCGATCTGCAACCCGTCGCGCGTGAGCCTGCTGCTCGGCAAGCGGCCGGACACGACCGGGGTCTATTACAACAGCGACGACTGGCGCGAGATGGTGCCCGCGGGCACGATCTCGATGCCGCGCAGCTTCCGTAACAACGGCTATCACCTGGTCCGTGCGGGCAAGATCTTCCACGGCACGTTCGACGAGCACGGTGTCTGGGACCAGATCTTCGAAGGTCGCGGCATGCACAACCTGCCCGGGCACAACGCGTACACTCCGGGCCATCCATACAATGGGCTTGAATACCCGCTCGCGGGTGATGAGTTTTTCAACTGGGGGCCGACCGATGCGCCGGAGTCGTCGATGGCGGACAGCCGGCGGTACCGGTTCCTGCGCAACCTGTTCAACAGCGGAATCCGGCAGCCGTTCTTCATCGGGTTCGGGACGCACGGCGCGCACTTCCCCGCGATCGCGCCCCGCCGGCACATCGAGCGGTTCGACCCGTCGCGGGTGCAGGTGCCCGAGGTGAACGCGTTCGATCTCGACGACATCCCGCCGGCCGGCCGCGCCTACGTGGACAGCCTCTACCACCGCCGCGTGCTCGGCCACAAGCAGTGGCACAAGGCGATCGCCGCTTATCTCGCCACGATCCACTATCTCGACGAGATCGTCGGCCGGCTGATCGCCGAGTTTGACGATTCCCCGTACGCGGACAACACGATCATCGTGCTCTGCGCCGACCACGGGTTCCATCTCGGCGAGAAGATGCACTGGCGCAAGGCGACGCTGTGGCAGGAATCGACGAACGTGGTGCTGATCGTGGTCGCGCCGGGTGTGACGGAGCCGGGGGGAGTGTGCCGGCAGCCGGTCAGTCTGATCGACCTGTATCCGACGCTCAACGCACTGTGCGAGCTCAGGCCTGTTGACGGGCTCGAGGGGCGGAGCATCGTCCCGCAACTGATCGACCCGGACCATCGGCGCGAGCAGCCGGCCGTAGTCACGCTCGAGGAGGGCAATCACGCGATCATCGACCGGCGCTGGCGCTACATCCGGTACGCGGACGGCGGCGAGGAGCTCTACGACCGCGAGCGTGACCCGAACGAATGGACGAACCTCGCCGGCGATCCGCGGTACGAGCGCGTGATCGAGCGCCTCGCCGCCTGGATTCCGGTGCCGGGGTGATATTCACGATCGCGGAGCGTACCTTCGCTGCAACAGCGTGACGGGAGCTCCGGGTGCCGGATCCGAGACCTGTAAAACGGGGGCGCCTGCCGGCATAGGGCTATCCCGTTCGATCAGCCACGTGTATGGACGGACCGGGACTCTGGTCGCATCGGGACGCGCGAGGCGTCATTCTGAACCCGGCTTCACGCGTCTGTTTGCGTGAAGGCGGGTGAAGAAGGTCCAGCTTATCTGAGGGTCGTTTCTGGAATTATCCTGTGACCGCAACCCTTGTCGAATCTGGACCTTCTTCCCTTCGCCCGACAAACGGACGTCGGGCTTCGGTCAGAATGACGCGCTTGCCACGTCCGATACTGGTCCCGGCTGAACCAAGTGGATAGCCGGGGGCCGGCAAGCGTCCCCGGAGCACAGATGAGATCAGGGTTCGGATCCGGGCACTGGGATGAGACATACCGCGGCGAGATCTACAACAACCTGATCGGCGCCGACCCGTATCTGCCGTACCACCCGTTCACCGGCCAGGATCAGCCGCTCGGCGGCGACACGGATTTCAACTGGGGCGCGAACGACGTCAACGAAGACTCCTACCAGGATCCGTTGCGCGCGCAGTTCGTGATCGACCATCTGATCGGCGGAGTTCCGGAGCCGTTCTTCGTCATGCTCGGAACCCGCTGCACGCATTATCCCGCGATGCCGCCGCGAGAGTACCTGGAGCGGTTCAACCCGGAGACGGTGACATTGCCGCCCTACTTCGACGCGGACCTCGATGACATTCCGGAGGCGGGGATCGAGCTGATCCAGATGAACCTGCTGGACAGCACAAAGGCGCACAAGCACTACCACGAGATCGATCCGAACGAATGGACGAACGTCGCGGACGACCCGGCGTACGCCGAGATCAAGCAGGCGCTCGCCTCCTGGCTTCCGGATGAATGATCGCGCGGCGGACGAGCGGTGCCAGGAAGCGGAGGGTCCGGCTACCCGCGTGGGTCGCGGTCAGGCAGCGCGGCAAGGAACGACTCCAGTTTGTCACGGGCGAGCAGGCCGTGCGCGCGCACACCCGAGCAGACGTCCACCCCGTCCGGTTCGACAGCCTCCACAGCCCGCGCGACGTTGTCCGCGGTCAGTCCGCCGGCGAGGAACACGGGCACCGGCGAGCGGCGGGCGATTTCGCGGCTCACCGACCAGTCGTGCGTCGCCCCGGTCCCGCCGAGCACGGGCACGCGCGCATCGGGGGAACCCGAATCGAGGGTTAGCGCGTCCGACTGTTCAGCGACCGCGAGCGCGTGATCGATCACATCCCGGCCGGTGACATGGACGACCGGCACGAGCCGGACCCCGGGAAGCCGGCGGCGCAGCAGAGCGACCGCGCCGGGTTCCATCGGCGCGCAGAGCTGGAGGCGGGGGGCGCCGAGCCGGCGTTGCTGGGCGGCGATCTCGCCCGGACTGTCGAGACTGGTGAGCAGAGTGGCCGGGGCGCGGTCGGGCAGGGAATCGATGATCTCGCGGATCCGCGTCTCCGGGATCGGACCCGGACCGCTCGGCATCGCGGACACGAGCCCGATGTAGTCGGCGCCGAGCGCGAGCGCGAGACGGGCTTCCTCAGCCGACTGCATGCAGCAGATTTTCACGAGCAGCCTGCTCACCGCGCGACCTCGTTCAGCTCCGCCCGCAGTCCCGGCGGTTCACGGCTGCGGCGTGCGCCTGAACCGCTCGACCGGCAGCCCGCGACCGGCGAGTTCCGCGAGCAGATCCTCGTAGCGCGCCTCATCCATCGACGGGTCATCGTGGAGCACGATCACGTTTTCCAGCCCGCGCCACGCAAGTACGAGCACGCCGAGCGCGGCGTCCGCGTGCACGACGGTCACATCCTCGTCCGGCTCCTGTGGTTGACGGAGCACGAGCTCCCACGGCCGCGTCGCGTCGGGCACGAACAGGCGCGACTCCCGCTGGCTCACCGGGCCGGAATGGAGCGACTCCGTGCGCGCGCTGCGCCGGAGCTGGATCTCGTCCGCCCGTGCCGGACGGAACCGGAACGAGACCGCGTAACGCGCCTCCGCCTCGCGCGCGGTGAGATGGGCGAGCTCGTACCACGTGCCGGTCAGCATCGCGAGCGTGAACGAACGGTCGCCCTCGAGCGGGGGTAGTTTCGGCCTCCGTTTCCGCCGGAGCAGCGCGATCACCATCCCGGCCAGCGACACTACCGCCATCCCGATCAGAACCCACGGCCCGCCGATGTAGCGCAGCAGCGACGGCCGCCCGGATGACTGTTCGCTCATCGTTTCCCCCGTCTCCCGTATTTCCGCGAACTCCCTGACACCGTTGAAATAACACGCGGCGAGTCTCGCGCGCAAGGGGCGTTTCGGAGCAGGCACTGATGGAACCCGACTTCGCTGTCGCACGCGCTCCGACTTGCACGTTGCACACACTCCGACTTGCACGCTGCACGCGCTCCGATTTGCACGCTGCACGCACTCCCTATGCCCCGCGCCTGCTCGCAGGCCGGGCTGATCCGCCGGCAGGCGGCTCACTCAAGGGTCGGCCGTGGATGGCTTCTACCAGCCCGGTCGTTATCGTGAAGCCATGGATGCCTCCGAGTTGTCAAGCGGCACATACTTCATTAGTATGGAAGCGGGGGCATTCGGCGCCACTCGGCGAATGATGGTGATAAAGTAGGGGCTGGTGTCCCTGCCAGGCAGGGGGAGGTGCTCATGTTGAACTGCCGGGTTAGTTCATATTGTCGCTCGATCGGTGTGCACTGCCAGGGCGTTGTCTCGCTGGCGGTGTTTTTCACGCTCGCCGGCACCGCGGTCGGCCAGCAGTGGACGCGGTCCGGACCGTACTTCCTCCGCCTCACCGCCGGCGCGCAGTCGGCGACACGCAAGATCACGCTCACGAAGTAGCCCCGCAGCTCCGGCGGGTGGCCGGGGACTTCGGCCTCTGGTGTCATCCGCGGTCACGGCTGCGCCGTCCCCGCGGGCATGCTTGTGGCCTCGGATTATCCGCGGTGACCTTCGGTCCCCGCGGGCATACTTGTGGCCCTCCGGGGACGCTTGCTGGCAAGCGTCCCCGG
>JAANWZ010000081.1 GCA_018263585.1 Calditrichota bacterium
GATCGCGGCGCGGGTGACGATCGGCGTGACCGACTGCGCGCGGCGACACGGCCGGCGGCGGGCGACTCAGAATGTGTCATCCTCAACAAGCGCGGCGTCAGTTTGCCGCGCGCCGTGAAGGATCTGTCGGCAGCACACGGCCGGTTGTGTCATCCTGAACCGCGCCGCCCTCTGTGTATTGGTTGAGGCGGCGCGGGTGAAGGATCTACGCGGTACACCACCCTTGGGTTGTTTAGCACATACCTCGTCCAGTACTTGCCGGTAGATCCTTCACCCCCGCACAAACTGACGTGCGGGGGTTCAGGATGACACGGGGGCCGCACAAACTGACGTGCGGGGGCGCAGGATGACACTGCGGGCCGTCGGAACAATCCGGCGCTTCGGGTTGAGGATGACACCCTGCCCGGCCGGCGGCCGGCGAGGTTGGACTTTCGACTTGCGACCTCCGACTCCCTGCTCCCGACGTGCCCCCCGACTCCTGACTTCGGAGCCCCGACTCCCCGTTACCCGAACCCATCGGCGGCAACAATTTCCGCCTGGCGGGCAATTTCTTCCGCGAGCTCGAGCGCGACGGTCGCCTCGACGCCGCCGACGAGAGGCGGGGCGTTCGCGGCGACCGCGGTGACGAACGCGTCCACCTCCCGCTGGAGCGCGTCCTCGTTCTTCTTCGCCCGCGTCCGTTTGATCAGCACGCGCAGGCTCGAGTCATCCGCGCCGGGGATCGGGAGCGCCTTCGGGGTTCCGGGCGGCACGCGCCGGTAGACCTCCGCGCGCCGCTTTTCAAAATCCACCGAGATGTAAGCGTCCTCCTGGAACATGCGGAACTTGCGCATCTTCTTCTTCGAGATCCGGCTCGCGGTCAGGTTCGCGACCTTGTTGCCGGCGAACCGGATGTGCGCGTTGCAGATATCTACCTCCTTGGTGACCAGCGGCACGCCGTACGCGTCCACCCGTTCGATCTCATGCCCCATCCAGTGCAGGAGCACGTCGAGGTCATGAATCATCAGGTCGTGGATCACGCTGACATCGGCTCCGCGCGGGTTGTACGGTGCGAGCCGGTGGGCTTCGACGAACTTCGGGCGGACATCGATCCCGCGCAGCGCGGTCACCGCCGGGTTGAACCGCTCGATGTGGCCGACCTGGAGTACGAGTGTCCCGCGCCGCGCCCACTGCACGAGCTCGCGCGCCTGCGCGGAAGAGGACGCGATCGGTTTCTCGATCAACACATGCCGGCCCGCGTCGAGCGCGCGCACGCCGATCTCGTGATGGAGGCGGGTGGGCACGGCGACGCTGACCGCGTCCACGGCCGCGAGCAGCGCGTCGATCTCGGAGTACACCCGGCAGCCGCACTCGCGCGCGACCGCCTCCGCGCGCGATCCGTCCGCGTCATAGACGCCGACCAGTTCCGCGCCGGGGCAGGCGGCGTACTTCTGCGCGTGGTAGCCCCCGAGCCGGCCGACCCCGATCACTCCTGTTTTCACTGCTCGCCCGCTTACCATCGCAACTCCCTGCCGGATGCCCGCGGGCACGTCCGGGAGAACGTCACCGCGGGCCATCCGCCGCGGGGGTGTCCTGGGTTGATCATCCGCGGTGACGGCTCTGCGGCCGTCCCCGCGGGCATATTTCATCTGTACCCGGTTCGCTCAATGTAGCGAATCACTCCGGGGCAAACGAACCGCGCGCGGCCCGCGAGGCACGATCGCGGCGGACGCGGCCCGTTTGACGCGAGCCCCCGGCGGGCGTATGTTTCCCCGACCGATCACGCACGCAAACCGCCCGGATTCGATGGACAACCGCCGCCCGGTGTTCGATGCGCGCGTCGCGTACGTCTATTCCGACCTGCCTTCGTACGCGCGCGCAAAGAAGACGCTCGTCACGCTGCGCGAGCTGTTCCGCGAGGTCCATTTCATCGGGAGCCGGCGGCGGCGAAAGTGGGACGAGGCGCGGCCCGGGGGGATCACGTACCACATCAACCCGCGCGTGCTCGGCACCGGCCTCGAGACGATCCCGGGCGTCGCGCGCCACATCGGGTTCATCCGCAGCCGGCTCGCGCGCATCCGCCCGGACGTCGTGATCGCGGTCAACGAGGAATACATCCTCCCGTTCGCGGCCGGCGTGATCGAGAAACCGCCGGTGCTCGTGCTCGACCTCTACGACTCGGTCGCGATGCGGATCCTCGGCCGGGCGGCGAAACTGCGGCCGTTGTGGCGGGGGCTGTCCGCGCTCGCGATGCTGACCGCGGACGCGCTCGTGGAAGTGAGCGAAGACCGGCTCGCGTGGCAGAAGCTGACGCCGCCGCTGACGGCGGTCGTGTACAACTCCCCGCCCGCGCTGGCCGATCTGACGCCGATGACCGGGCTTCCCTCACAACGTTTCCTCTACGTGAGCGGCACGATGGAGGACCGGATCCACGGACTCGAAATCCTGCTCGCCGCAGTCGATCGTGTCCCGGAAATCGAGGTTGTCGTCACCGGGAAGCCGTCCGGGGACTGGGTCGAGCGCGAGTTCCTCACCCACCCGCGTGTGCATTTCCTCGGGCTCGTGCCGTACGAGGACGTGCCCCGGATCGCCGCCGCGAGCCTCGGCGTGTTCGCCCATTACAGCCCGGTCAGGCTCAATTACATCTACGGCGCCCCGAACAAGCTGTACGAGGCGATGCAGGCCGGCGTGCCCGTGCTGATCAACCGCGAGAACAAGGCGCACCGCGAGGCGGTGAAGCTCGGGTTCGGGATCGTCTCGCCGTACGGCGACGCGGGCGCGCTCGCACGCGACCTGCGCCGGTTGCTGAACCGCGACAGCGAGCTGACACGCGGCTGCGAACGCGCGCGGCGGGCGTTCGCCGAACACTACGCCTGGGATGTAATGGCCCGCGAACGCTACCTCAACCTGTTCCGCCAGCTCGGCGTGCCGACAAGCCGACAGTGACATCCGGTTATCCCGCTCGCTTAACCGGGAGCAAGATCGCGGGTGGAAAGTGCGTCATTCTGATCGAAGCCCGACGTCCGTATGTCGGGCGAAGGGAAGAAGGTCTGGCTTCGACAAGGGCTGAGGACATCAGGAAACACAATAAACAACCCTTGGATAAGCTGGACCTTCTTCACCCGCCTTCACGCGGGAAGACGCGTGAAGCCGGGTTCAGAATGACGGCTCGGCCGCCTGGATGTGATTGAAGTTCGGGCCGATGCACGTGGCTGAACGAACGACATGACCGGATGCATGCGAAGCACGGGCCTGTAGACCGCGCGGGCAAGCCCGCACGGGCGGTACGGGTGGGGGTGGCCCGACGCTTCAGCCACGGGCCTCAGTCAAGCCCGGGGTTCATCCGCGGGATCCGTGTTATCCGCTGTCGGAGCTCGTTCCTCACGCCACCGCTTCGAGAAACTCGCGCGCGCGGGCGGCGGTGTCGCGCCAGGTCGGATGCGCCCGCCAGGTGCGGGCGGCGGCGTTGGCGAGGCGTGTGCGCAGGCGATCGTCATCGCGGAGCGCCTCGAGCCGTCCCGCGAGCGCGACCACGTCACCGGGCCGCACGAGCAACCCGTTCTCGCCGTCGCGGATCAGGTCGCGCGCGCCGCCGGCGGCGGAGGCGATCACCGGCAGCCCGTGCCCGATCGCCTCGAGATAGACCATCCCGAACCCTTCCCAGCGTGACGGGAGCGCGAATACATCCGCCTCGCGATACAGGCGCGCGAGCGGTTCGCCGGTGAGCGGCCCGTGGAAGCGGACGTGGCCGAACAGATGCCGCCGTTCGCAGAGATGCACGAGCGAGCGCGCGTACGCGGGCTCCATATCGAGCCGTCCCGCGATCTCGAGCCGCCAGTTGCCGTCGAGCTCACTCGCCGCGCGCAGCAGAGTCTCGATCCCCTTGCGCCGGATCACGTTCGCGACGCAGAGGATTGTGAACGGCGCGCCGGGTCTCCGTTGTCCCGCGCGCCGTGTTGCGGGAACGCCCGGCGTATCTTCCCTCCCGGGGGGTACGACCGCCGCGGGCAGGGTGCGGCCGGTGAGCGCGCGCACGCGCCGTGCGGTCACCGAAGTCACCGCGAGCACGCCGTGCATCGCGGCGAAGAAACGGAGCTCGCGGAGCGCGATGAACCGCCGCCGCCAGCCCGCGAGCGGCTCGTCGCTGACGAGATGGTGGACGAGCGCGACGCGCGGGCGCACGGTGAGCCTGCGCTGGATCGACAGCGGCAGCCACGCGACCGCGGGCGCGGCCATCAGGTCGAACACGTGCACATCGGCGCCCTCGTCGCGGATGTGGCCCGTGTCCACGCAGAACAGTTGCGACGCGAGCCCCGGCAGCGGCGGGCATTTCGGCAGCGCCACCAGCTCGACCTCCGCCCCGAGCGCACGCCACTCTCGGATCAGGCGGGCGTCATAGCGATAATCCCCGGCGAGCGCACCGGGGTCGCCGCGCAGGTAGAAACGGATTCGCATCGACGTGTCCGGCCTCCTCCTGCATGCTCGCGGCCGGGGAATTCGCTGGCGGACGCGCCCCGGGCCGCCGTATATCCCTGACAACAAGATCCGTCTCCGCAGCCGCTGACGCAATCGATCCGATGCACGACACTGATCTCTTCACCGGCCTGTTCGTCCTGTTCGCGGTCGCGTTCGCCGCCGCGGTGCTGATGCGCGTGCTCAGGCTGCCGGCGCTGATCGGGTTCCTGCTCGCGGGGGTGGTCGCCGGGCCGTCCGGCCTGCACCTGCTCGAGGAAGAAGGGGTGCGCGCGCTCGCCGAACTCGGCGTCGTGCTCCTCCTGTTCACGATCGGGCTCGAGCTGTCGGTGAAACAGCTCTGGGAGTTGCGGCGGGAGGCGTTGATCGGTGGCGGGCTCCAGCTCGCGCTCACCGCCGCGATCGCGGCGGCGGTGTCGGCCGCGTTCGGGGTCACAGGCGGCGCGGCCGTAGCGACAGGGCTCGTAATCTCCCTGTCGAGCACGGCGGTCGTTCTCCACCTGCTCGACGAGCGCGGCAGCCTGGAGACTCCGTACGGCCGGATCGCGCTCGCGGTGCTGCTGCTGCAGGACATCGCGGTCGTGCCGCTCACGCTGCTGATCCCGGCGCTCGCGGGCGGCACGTCCGCGCTCGCGGTGCTCGTCGTGCTCGCTCAAGCGGCGCTCCTGGTCGCGGTTGTCGTCCTGCTCGCGCGCAAGGCGGTGCCGTGGCTGCTCGACCGGATCACCGCGCTGCGCACGCGCGAGGGGTTCCTGCTCGGCGTCGCGACGATCGTGTTCCTGATCACGTGGCTCACCGGGCGGGCGGGGCTGTCGCCGGCGCTCGGAGCGTTCCTCGCCGGGCTGATTATCAGCGAAACCGAGCAGCGTCACCTCGCGCTCGCCGAGTCGGCCCCGTTCCGCGACCTGCTGATCGCGGTGTTCTTCGTCTCGGTCGGGATGCTCGTCGATGCCGGGGCGCTGCTCGCGAACCCGTGGCTGCCGTTGCTGCTCGGGGTTGTGATCTACGCGGGCAAGACGTCGCTCGTGGCCGGGATCGTGCGCGCGCTCGGGTACCCGTGGCGGATCGGATTCAAATCGGGCGCGGCGCTCGGCCAGGTCGGCGAGTTCTCGTTCGTGCTGCTCCTGTTCGCCGCCGAGCTCGCGGTGATCGGTGAGCGGCAGGTGCAGCTCCTGCTCGCGGCGGCCGCGGTGACGCTGTTCCTCACTCCGATCGCGGTGTCCGCAGCGCAGCGGGAACGCGAGCCGCGCGTGCCGCGCCCAGCAACGGGCGGGGAATCTCAGAGATCGCCGGACGAGCCGCGCTTCGTGCTCATCATCGGGTACGGCCACTCCGGGCGGATGACCGCGCGCACGCTCGACGCGCTCGGTCTCACGTGGCGCGCGCTCGAGCTCAACCCTGCGACGGTGAAGCGCGAGCGCAACGCGGGCGCGCCGATCGAACTCGGGGACGCGTCGCGCCCGGAAGTGCTCGCAGCGGCCCGAGTGCAGGCGGCGTCCGCGGTCGTGGTCACGATCAATGACCGGCAGGCGGTGCGGCCGATCCTGCTCCGGCTGCGGAAAACCGCCCCGGCGGCGCATGTGATCGTGCGCGCCCGGTTCGCCGGCGAACGGGAGGAACTGCTCGCGCTCGGCGCGGACGTCGTCGTGCCCGAGGAAATCGAAGGCTCGCTCGCAATCGTCGATCACGTGATGCGGTTCCTCGGCCTCGCCGGCGACATCCGCCACCGTCACATCGCCGACCTGCGCGCGGAAGGCTACCGGTTGCGGACGACATCGGTCGCGGAACTGGTCGGCGGGGAGGAGGCGGAACCGGGCGAGCTCGAACCGCACGTGCTCGAAGCGGGGGACGCGTGCCTCAGGGCGACCGTCGCGGAGCTCGATCTGCGCCGGCGGACCGGCGCGGTCGCAATAGCGCTCATCCGCGGCGCGCGTTCGCTCGCGCCGGCCTCGACCGCGCTCGCCGCCGGCGACCGCCTGCTGCTCGCCGGCGCGCGCGACGAGATCGCACGCGCCCGCGACCTGCTCACCGGAAACTAGGGACAGACCCCTATTTTGTGTGACAGATGGTGCGAACTTGGGTGTTTGTGCGGAAGTTCACACAAAACAGGGGTCTGTCCCTGATTTTACCCCTTCGGGATTGGTTCGCCCTGGTCGCGATACTCGTTGAGCTTGTTGCGCGGGGTGCGGATCGAGATTCCGAGCCGCTCCGCGGAGCGGGTGCGGTTGTAGCCGAGGTCGCGCAATGTCTGAATGATGTGCCGTTTTTCCAACTCGGCGAGCGGGATCGGCCCGAACCCGGCGGGCTCGGCGACCGGAGTCTCGAGCTCGAGCGTGACGTCGTCGAGCGTGATCGTCAGCCCGCCCGCGAGCACGACCGCCCGTTCGATGAGGAAGTGACGGGCGAGCTCGGGGATATCTTCTCGGCGGGAGGCGAGCGGCGGGATTTCGAGCGGGACGACGTTGAGCCGGAAGAACAGGTCCTCGCGGAAGTTGCCGGCCTTCACCTCTTCGGCGAGGTTGCGGTTTGTCGTCGCGACGACGCGCACGTCGATCTTGATCGGTTCGTTGGAGCCGACACGGTCGAACTCGCGTTCCTGGAGCACGCGCAGCAGCTTCGCCTGCAGCGCCGCCGGCATTTCGCTGATCTCGTCGAGCAGGATCGTGCCCCCGCTCGCCGCTTCGAACTTGCCTTTGCGCGTGCGGATCGCGCCGGTGAACGCGCCTTTTTCGTGCCCGAACAGCTCGCTCTCGATCAGGTTCTCCGGGAGCGCGGCGCAGTTGAGTTTGATGAACGGGTGCTTGTGACGTGGGCTCGACCAGTGCAGCCCGCGCGCGACCAGCTCCTTGCCCGTGCCGAATGTGCCGGTCACGAGCACATCGACCGGCTGCGGCGCGATGATCTCGAGCGTCTCGACGAGCTTCTGCATCGGCCCGCTCGACCCGATCAGCGCGCCGATTCCCTGTTCGACCTCGACGTGCGTGCGCAACTGCCGGTTCTCCTCCATCAGCCGGCTCCGTTGCAGGCTGCGCGAGATCGTGAGCTTGAGCAAATCGAGGTCGATCGGTTTCGTGATGTAGTCGTGGGCGCCCTTCTTCATCGCCTCGACGGCGTTTTCGATGCTGCCGTAGGCGGTGAGGATGATGACGGGCGTTTCCGGGCGACGTTGCACGGCGTGCGCGAGCACATCCATCCCGCTGCTGCGCGGCATGTTCAGGTCGGTGATGATCATCGCGAGATCGAGGCCGGTGCCCTTCGTGCGCGTGGTGAAGAACGGGTTGAAGATCTTGTCAACGATGTCGGGGGCGATCCCGGGGCCGTCATCCTCGACCCAGATCGAGACACGGTTGCGCAGCAGGTTCCAGCGCAGGCCGAGCTCGATGCGGCCGGCTTCGCCGACCGCACCGGCCGCGTTCTTGAGCACGTTGAGCACCGCCTGCTTGAGCAGGTTCGCGTCCGCATCCACCTGCACCTTCTCCTTCGGGAGCACGAGGTTGACGTCGATCGACCGGTTCTCGTTGCGGCATTCGGAGCGGATCAGGTCGGCCTCGTTGCGCAGCAGCCCGATCAGGTCCACCTTGCTGAACTGCGGCTCGAGCGGTCGGGTGTATTCGAGCAGTCGGCTCGCGATCCGCTCGATGTCACGCACGCCGTTGATGATCTTCTGCGCCGTCTTCCGCGCCGCATGGCTCTCGTCGATGTCCTCGAGCAGGAACTGGGCGAATCCCTGCACGCCTGCGAGCGGGTTGCGCGGCTCGTGCGCGACCTGCGCGGATATCTCCCCGAGCGTGGCGAGGTCGGAGCGCCGGCGCATCGTCTCGTGCATCTCCTTGATCACGGTCATGTCCTCGAACATCTCGAGCACGCCGATCCGCTGGCCGCGCTCGCCGTAGATCCACGCGGTGGAAAACCGGACCGGGCTCCCGCTCCGGCCGTGCGCGGTCTCGAACCGGCGCTCGCGCGGGTCGATCTCCGGGTCGTTGATGTTGCAGGGAAAGATGTCGCCGTACGGCCGGCCGACGGCGTCCGCGGCGCGCACACCGGTGAGCCGCTGAGCTTCTTCGTTGAGCAGGTTGATCCGCCCGTCGAGATCGAGCACGATGATCCCGACCGGCACATGCGCGAGGATCGAGCTGAGGAAACCCTGCGTGCGCTAGAGCATCTGCTCCTGGCTTTCCAACCGTTCGCTGAGCTCCGCGAGCCGCTGTTCGAGCGCCTGGTAGCTCTCGCTGATCGCCGACGAGGCCCGGTTGAACTCTTCGAACAGCCGGACCAACGTGAGCAGTTGCTCCTCGTCGATCAGATCGGCTCTCTGCTCCCTGTGTTCAGCCACAGCGCACGGGACCTCGCGCAAGATTGACGGGTAGGATCTATCGGGATGACCCGGCCCGCGCCGGGGCCTTCAATATAGAGACTGCACCGGAGACTCCTCAATCGGGTTACCGGGTACAAGAACCGAAAAACCAGCAATTCGGTCCGCACGGTCACCGTTGCGCCGCGACCGGGACGAGCCGGGATTTCGATTTGTGGTTATCCCTTTGGCTCAGCTGGGAGCAATAATGGTCGTGGCAAACGCGTCATTCTGACCGAAGTCCGACGTCCGTTTGTGGGCGAAGGGAAGTTTATCCTGAACGCAGTGCAGGGAAGGTCCAGGTTCGACAAGGGTGGAGGATACAATGAAACTCGTGAAATAACCCTTGGATAAGCTGGACCTTCTTCACCCGCCTTCACGCAGACAGACGCGTGAAGCCGGGTTCAGAATGACACCTCTACCTCCCGGCTGAGCTTTACAGTCCGATCCATGCACGTGGCTGAGTGAACAGCGTAACCGGATTTCGATTTGCGCTCGTGACCTCCTGCTGCGGACAGTTACCTTGTTCGAATCAGCCGGGTAACGTTACAAAGTTCATGCCGCAAAACCCGAAATACGGAGTTTCGGCGGGGCATTACGCTCCGAATACACTCCCTGAGCGGCTCGGCGCGGTCTTGCGAGGCCGTCTCCCCGGACGGCGCGCTCAGGTGGTGATGGCTCCCGCCGGCCGCTCGCTCGCGCTCGACCCGGGCTTCCGTGACGCGGCCGTGCTGATCGCGCTCGCGCACCGGCACGGGCGCTGGGAGTTCCCGCTCATCCTCCGCGCCGAGGACAGCTTCAGCCACGGCGGCCAGATCGGGCTCCCCGGCGGGCGCCGGGAAGGGGCTGAATCCGCGGAGATGTGCGCGCTCCGTGAATCCAACGAAGAGATCGGGCTGCCCGCGACCGGCGTGCGCGTGATCGGGAGGCTGTCGCCGCTGCCCGTGCCGGTCAGCCGCCACATCATTCAGCCGTTTGTCGGCGTCGTAACCTCGGACGTGCAGTATCGTCCCGATCCGCGGGAGGTGCAGGCTGTGCTCGCGATGCCGGTCGCGCGCCTCGTCGATCCGGACGCGCCGCGGGAAGGGGGGATCATCATCCGTTCACTGCGGCTCACCGTGCCGATGTTCGACCTTGACGGCCACCCCGTGTGGGGCGCGACTGCGATGATCCTCAGCGAGTTCAGGGAGATTCTCAGACAACTTCAAGTGCAAGCTCAGTGATCCTTCAACCGGACGGAGTGGTCCCGGTCACAGCCGCGAAATCGGAGGAGCCCGCGGTGCCCGGGAGCGCGAGCAGGGAGGCGACCGCCCGGCCCGCGTCCGTGATCTCGCGCTCATCGTCCTCCCAGGCTGCTGACGGCCCTTCCGTCGCGTAGAAGAACGCGTCGCCGTACCTGTGCGTGCCGACCAGCACCTCCGGCGTCGCGAACACACGGTCCGCGTCGAAGTCCGCTTTCAGGTCGTAGCCGTCGCGCGGGAGGATGACAAGATCCGGCGCGCGCACGATCTCCGGGCCGGCATAGAGGTCGGCCGCGTGATCGACGCTCGCGAACGGCGGCTCGCGCGTTTCCGGATCGACCACCTGCCGCAACACGCCGGCGAGCTGCCCGGCCCGCTCGCGACGCTCCCGCGAGCCGGGCGCGTGCGGCGTGCGGTGGAGGAAGATCCGCCCGGGCGCGAGCGCGAACGCCTGCGAGCGCGGGTCGATCGCCGCGAACGAACGCTTTCCGCCCCTGTACGAGAGCAACCCCGCCTTTTCCAGCAGCGCGTTCACGAACACGATCCGCCGGCTCCGGGTGAACCCGTGGTCGCTGAGCACGACCAGGGCGGCATTTTTTGCCGCCGCGATCCGGGCGAACCGTTCGACCGCCCGTTCGCAGCGCACGAGCAGCTCGTTGAATCCCGCCGCGTACGCCTGCTCGTCCCAGAAGAAGTGGAACAGGCGGTCGGTTTCCATCACGTGCAGGTGGAAGTAGTCCCAGTCGCGTTCGATCGCGAGCCGTTCGGCGAGCGCGACCCGTTTCTCGAGCGCGTCGAACAGGACAGCGAGGAAGCGCGCGCGGTCCCTGTACGCGAGCGCCGGGTCGGGATCGACGATGTACCCCGCGCGTTGCAGCTCGCGTTCGAGCTCCGGCGGGTGGACATTGCCGGCGAGCGTGACGCCGAGAAACCCGCCGACGACCACGCCGCTCACCGGTGCGGGCGGGGATGTCATCGGCACGTTGATCGAGATAGGGACACGACCGGCGTCGTGCACGCGCCTGTGGATCGGCGGACGCCGGAGCTGCGAACCGTTCGGGTAGCTGAGCCGGGGCCGGGGGGTGAATTGCGGCTCGACGAACCCGAACACGCCGTGCTCGCCGGGGTTCGCGCCGGTGAGGTACGACGCCCACGCGACGCTCGACATCTCCGGCCGGCTCGAGCGGATGCGGCGGATAGTGCCCCGTTCGAACAGGCGCGGCCAGATCGAGCCCGGTTGCTCGGCGCGGCGCATGATCAGGCTGTGCGGCGTGCCGTCGAGGCTGACGGCGAGCACTTTCCGAGGTGGGACCTCAATCGGCACAGGGACTGCCTGTCTCGTGTCTCGACTCACGGGCGTTGCCGTTCACCCGGCCCGACCTTCTGAGTAGCCCGGCTTCGCCGAAGCCCGGATCGCGTCACGTGAAGTCAGTACCGGCCGTGCTGCGGCGGCGCGCGGACATCACGATCGCGATCACGACGGCGACGATCACGACGGCGAGCACGATCATCGGCACCGTCGCGAGCGAGTACCCGGCGGCGATGATCTCGATGTCCCGCTCGGCGAGCTGTTCACTCGACACGGACCAGACGAGCGTGTCGCCGCGGATCTCCTCCGGCTCGGGAGACGCGGTCCGGTGGATTCCCTGCGGGAGCACGATCAGCATCTGCACTGTGTCGTCCTTGAGGTCGAGCCAGCGCTTGTACTCGTGCTCGAGCGAATCGGCGGCGGCGAGCGCGGAGTCGGGCGGCGCGCCGGTCGCTTCCGATGCGGCCGCCGCCATCGGGTCGCGCAGGATGTCGTACCACTCGAGCGTGACGTCGAGCGGGTCCTTGTCCCGGATCGTCATCAGGTGCGCCTTGACCACGGGCGTGAACCGTTCCATCGCATCGATCACCACCGCCGAATCGCGGTCGCCGGTGTAGATGCTGTGCACAGTCCGTTCGAGCTGGCGCAGGTAGCGGTCCACGGTCGCGAGCTGGCGCGCGCGGGCTTTGACGCGGTCCATCTCCTCCCGGCTCCGCTCCGACATCGTCGTGTCAACCCCCTGCTCCTCGAGCGCGAGGATGTCGTCCGGGACGTACGCGTCCGGGTCGCCGTACCGCTCTAACGCCTGCCAGTCCGGGAACAGCGCACGCACCTCCGTCACCTCGAACAGGATGTGGTTGCGCCGTTCCACGTCCAGCGAACCGGGCCGGTCCTGTGGCGCGATCGGGTGGGTCGCGGAGCGGACGTCGGACGCGTCGAACGCAAGCCGTGCGACGAGATTCCCGCTCGAATCGAGCCCGACTTCACGTTTGCTCAACAACCAGTCCGCCTTCGCCGGCGTCGGGATCCGCTCGTCGAACACGTCCAGCGAGTCGCCCTCGATTACGTAGCTGCCGGTTGCGTCCCGGCCGGAACCGGCATCGATCAGCAGGGTGTGAGTGACACAGCCCGCGGCGACGAGCGCGAACAGCCCGGCGCCCGCGAGCGCGAGCGCGCGGCGTGGAGTCCGTTTCATGGTCGCAAGGTACACGCGCGCCCGCCCCGTGACAAAGGACCGCGCGCAAGAGTCTCACGCCCGCGGGTTGCGGGCTCTCGCGGGAACGTGTAGCTTTCGGGGTCAGGATTGAACACGTCACCGTACCGGAGGACGAGCGCGCGGATGGATCGAGCGCGACAGAAGACACTCGGCGGCGCCGGCTCGGCCGGGCGCGGTATGCGCCTGCGCGCCGGCCTGCTCCTGCTGCTCGCGGCGGTTGTGCTCGCCGGCGCCGGCTGCTCGACTGTGCGCCAGTGGTCCGAGCGGGTCTGGCCGGCGCGTGTGCCCGCGCCCGACACGACCGTGACCCGCGACACTGACTCCGCCGCGGAGACCGGAGAGCTCACCGCCGAGCAGATCCTGGAACGCTCGCCGGGGTGGATGAACAAGGCGCGCCGTTCACTCGCTGCGGGCGACTCTTCCGCCGCCGAACGCGGGATGATGCGCGCGATCCTCGCGCTGCAGGACGTGCTGTTCGACGTGCCGAAACCGGCGCGTGATGTCGTGCTCGACTCGCTCGTCGCGTGGTCGCGCGGCTACGAGGCGCAGTTCGGTGCGATCAGCGGCGACCTTGTCGCGACCCCCGAGGGCCTGAGCACACTCGTCACCGGCGACGAGCGCGGCGCTGACCCGGACAGCCTGATCGACGAGCTCGCGATCGACACGTTCGAGGTCGTGCTCGACACGACGATCCACGGCGAGCGGCGGCTTCCCGACATCCCCGACACGCTCACCGTGAAGGTCGAGCGCGTGATCGAGTACTTCACGACGAAACCGCGCGGGCGGAAGGCGATGCAGGTGTGGCTCGCGCGCGCCGGCGAGATGGTCCCGCGCCTGCGCCCGATCCTGCGCGAGCACGGCCTGCCCGAGGATCTCGTCTATCTCGCGATGATCGAGTCCGGGTTCCGTCACGACGCGCACAGTTGGGCCGCCGCGGTCGGACCGTGGCAGTTCATCTCATCCACCGGCCGCATTTTCGACCTCGAGATCGACTGGTGGTATGACGAGCGGCGCGACCCGGAGAAGGCGACGCACGCCGCGAGCCGCTACCTGCGCCAGCTCTACGAGCACTTCGGCGACTGGTACCTCGCGCTCGCCGCGTACAACTGCGGCGAGGGACGCGTGCGGCGTGAAATCAGGCGCTCCGATTCCGAGGATTTCTTCGAACTGTCCCGCCTGCCCCGGCAGACGCGGAACTACATCCCGACGTTTCTCGGCGCGCGCAGGATCGCGAAGGACCCGGAACGGTACGGGTTCGCGCCGGTCGAGTATCGCGAGCCCGCCTCGCGCGACACCGTGCTGATCAGCGAGGCGGTGGACGTGGACGCGCTCGCGGATGCGCTCGCGCTCGAGCTCGACACGTTCAAGGCGCTGAACCCGGCGATCCGGCGCTGGTGCACCCCGCCGGACCGGACGCACGTGCCGCTGTATCTGCCGGACGGATACGCGGACCGGTTCGAGCAGGCGCTCGCGAAAGTGCCGCCGGCGAAGAAGACGTCGTGGGTGCGGCACCGCGTGCGCCGCGGCGAGGCGTTGTCCACGATCGCCCGCCGCTACGGCACCTCGATGCGCGCGATCATGGACGTGAAGGAGAACCGGCTCACGAACCCGCACCGGATCCGCGCCGGGCAGGTGTTGCTGATCCCGGTCGGGCCCGCCGCGCCGCGGGGCGTCTCGTACGCCGGCGCCGCGACCGGAGAGGGCGAGGCGCGCAGCTACACCGTGCGCCGCGGAGACACCCTGTCCGAGATCGCCGAGCGGCACAGGGTCGGGCTCTCGCGGCTGTGCGCGTGGAACGGCCTCTCCCGTTACAGCACGATCCACCCCGGGCAGACGCTCACTATCTACGGCGGCCGCAACCCGCAGGCGCGTCCCGTCGTGACCGCGACCGCCGATGATGCGGACGAACGGGGCCGGCCAGTCTATCGCGTGCGTCAAGGCGATACGATTTCCGAGATCGCCGAGCGGCACGGGGTCGGACTCTCGCAGGTGGTCGCGTGGAACGGCCTCTCTCGCAGGAGCACGATCCACCCCGGCGACCGGCTCATCGTCGGCGAACCGGGCACGGCCGCGCGTGACGAGCGGTCCGCGCACGCGGACGCCTCCGGCGGGGAATCACGTTCCGGCGACGGCGGCGAGCGCGCGGCAGGCGGACCGTCAACCCCGCTCGCCCCGTTCATCGCATCGGCGTACGCCGCGGCTCCGGACGAGACCGGGGCCGGCGACGGCGGCGCGCAGTGGCGCGAGTATCGCGTCGGGCACGGCGACACGCTCTGGGACATCGCGCGCGCGCACGACGTCAGCGTCGGCGAGCTGCGTACCGCCAACGGTCTCGCGGACGCGAGCGTGATCAAGGTCGGGCAGACGCTGCTCGTGCCGGGTTCCGCCGCCGGCGCCCTCGTGTACATCGTCCGCAGCGGCGACACGCTCTCGGACATCGCGCGCCGGTTCGGCGTGAGCGTGCGCGATCTGAAGACGTGGAACAAGATCGCGAACGCGAACTCGATCCGTGCCGGCGACCGGATCGTGATTCGCGCGCGCAGCGGGGGAACGAGCGGATGAGGCGCCGCCGCACAGACCTGATCTTCGCGCTCGTGCTGATCGGCGGGTTGATTGTCGCGATCGTGCTGATCGCGGGGTCGCTGTCAACATTCACCGGCATCGAGCAGGGAGTTCCGCTCGGGGATCACGTCGGCGTGGTCGATGTGATCGGCCCGATCTACGACGCGCGCAGTTGGGTCGGCGAAATCGATGACTATCGCGAGAGTTCGCGGATCAAGGCGATCGTGGTCCGGTTCGACAGCCCGGGCGGCGCGGTCGCAGCGTCCCAGGAACTCTACGAAGCGGTGAAACGTGCCCGGGATGAGAAGCCGGTCGTCGTGTCGATGGGAAATGTCGCCGCGAGCGGGGCGTACTACGCGTCACTCGGCGCGGACACGATCGTCGCGAATCCGGGCACGACGACGGGCTCCATCGGAGTGATCATGGAGCTGCTCGTACTCGAGGACCTGATGGACAAACTCGGGCTCGAGAGCGAGGTGGTGAAGAGCGGAGTGTTCAAGGATGCGGGGAATCCGACCCGGCCGCTGACCGGTGAAGAGCGTGACTATTTCCAGAATTACATCGACGACGCGTACGCCGAATTTGTCTCCGTTGTCGCGAAAGAGCGTGAATTGGAGGAAGCGGCTGTGCGCGCTGTCTCAGACGGTCGCGTATTCACCGGGTCGCAGGCTGCGGAGCTGGGCCTTGTGGATGTTCTTGGAGATCAGTACCTTGCCGTGCGAATCGCCGCGGACATGGCCGGGATCGACGGCGACCCGAGCGTGGTCAAACCCCGGCGGCAAAAGGATATTGACTGGATTGACTGGCTGCTGGATAGTTTTCTTGACCGCGCTGGTGATCGCGTTGTAAGCGACGGTTTATTCCAGTACAGATGGAAAGCGGAGCTTGCCCGATGAACAAAGCTGACCTCGTTTCCCGGATTGCCTTTGGCACGGGTCTCACGCAAGTGGAAGTGGCAGCGGTGGTGGATGGAGTTCTTGAAGGGATCAGCAACGAGCTGCTGAACGGCGGGCACGTGGAAATCCGCGGATTCGGCACGTTCAAGGTGGAAAAGCGGGCCGAGCGCGATGCGATCAATCCGCAGACCGGCCAGCGGATTCGTGTCCCCGCGAAACTCACCCCGGTGTTCCGGCCTTCCGAGAAGCTGAAGGCGAAGCTGAACGATTAGAAGCAGCGGAACCTGTCCGGGCGGCGGAATCACTCTTCCGGGGGAGGCGTGCGATGCGCCGCTTGTCACGTTCGTCCCGGCGCATTACCTTCTGTGTTCGATGAGGCGGACGGTCCCGCGGAGCGAGTGGCCCGGGGCTTCAGGCTCGGCTCTCATATCGCGGGCGAGTCCCTGCAACCAAACCAGGAGTGTTGACGTTGCCCTCCGGCAGAAAGCGAAAACTGCAGAAGATCCGCACGCACAAGCGGAAGAAGAGAAGAAAGCGCGACCGGCACAAGAAGAAGTAGCGTCGGAAATCAGGGATGCGTCTCGGCACGGGCGGCCCCGGCGGGCCGCTCGTTTTTCGAGTGAACCGCCCCGCTGCGGGCCGGCCCGTCGCAGCAGACGGGCGGGCGGTATGCGCGCTCCCCCCTGACAGCGGCCCCGCGAACACGCCTCCTCGTGATGAATGTCCCCGAACACGTTTACGGCGTAAGCCAGCTTACCCGCGAGATCAAGCGCACGCTCGAGTCGGCGTTCGGCCCGATGTGGCTGCGCGGCGAGCTCTCGGACGTCGTCTATCACCGCAGCGGGCACCTCTATCTCACGTTCAAGGACGAGCGCGCGACGTTGCGCGGCGTGATGTGGCGCTCCCACGCCGCCCGCCTCGAGTTCAGAGCCGAGAGCGGGATGGACGTGCTCGCGTTCGGCCGGATCACCGTCTACGAAAAGGGCGGCCGTTACCAGTTCACGATCGACGCGATGCAGCCCGCGGGGATGGGCGCGCTCGCGCTCGAGTTCGAGAAACTGAAGGCGCGGCTGCAGGCGGAGGGCCTGTTCGATCCGGAGCGGAAGCGCCCGCTCCCGCGCACGCCGCGCCGGATCGGGGTGCTCACATCCGAGAGCGGCGCTGCGGTGCGCGACGTGCTCGTCACGCTCGCCCGCCGCGGGTTCGACCTCTCGGTCACGCTGCTCCCGGTGAAGGTGCAGGGGGAGGGCGCCGCGGAGGACGTTGCGCGCGGGATCGCCGCGTTCAACGAGATGCGCGAGCGCGAGCGCCCGCACGTGCTCATCGTCGCCCGCGGCGGCGGCTCGCTCGAGGACCTGTGGGCGTTCAACGAAGAGCTGACCGTGCGCGCGGTCGCGGCGAGCGCGATCCCGGTGATCGCGGGCGTCGGGCACGAAACCGACACGACGCTCGTCGATTTCGCCGCCGACCACCGCGCGCCGACTCCGACCGGCGCCGCCGAGGTCGCGACCCCCGACCGGGTTGAGCTCAAGCACCGCGTGGAAACGAGCGGGCACCGTCTCGCGCGCGCCGCCCGCCAGGCTGTCGAGCAACTGACGCAGCGCGTCGAGCTCGCCGCGGGGGCGTACGGGTTGAAACGGCTTCCCGACCGGATCGAGCAGGGGCTGCAACAGCTCGACGACCTCGAGCTCCGCGCGCAGCGCGCGCTCGATCAGTTGCTGCGCCGGCGGATCGACCATCTCACCCGTGTCGGCGACCGGCTCGCCGCGCTCTCACCGCTCGCCGTGCTCGGCAGGGGGTACGCCGTCGTCCGCAGCCGCGACCGCGTGATCAAGGACGCCGCCGAGTTGATCGAAGGGGAGGAGCTCACGCTCCGCCTCGCGCGCGGCGAGGCCGATGCGCGCGTCGAACGAGTGCGCCCGGAGAAAAACAGGGATGCCCCTCGTTCGCTGGCAAACGGGGGCGAATCATGACCAAGTTCCGGAAGGTGTGACCGATCAGAACATCTCACGACTGGAGTGGGCCGATGGCTGACAATCACGAGTCCGCCGAGAAGCCGGATTTCGAGCAGGAGCTGAAGCGGCTTGAGTCGATCGTGACGAAGCTCGAACAGGGCGGGCTCCCGCTCGAAGAAAACCTGAAGCTGTTCGAGGAAGGGCAGAAGGTGTTGAAGCGGTGCCGGACGACGCTCGAGCAGGCGCAGGTGCGTGTCGAAAAGCTGCTTTCCGGGGGCGGCCGCGAGCCGATCGACCCGGAGTCGCTCGGGCGCTGAACGGGGGGATGCGATGATCCTCGGCCTCGCCGGCAACCGGAACAAGGACCTGATCGCGACCGTGCTCCCCGGCTACGTTCGCTGGCTGGATGAACGGAACGTGCGCTCCGTGATCTCCAGTGAATTCAGCGACCTCGACGGTCTCGAAGGACGGGTGTTCGTCGCGCCCGGGGAGATCGGCGAGCACGCGGAGGTCATCCTCAGTTTCGGGGGCGACGGCACGCTGCTGAACACGGTGAACCGCCTGCACGGCCGCGAAATCCCGATCCTCGGCGTCAACCTCGGCGGCCTCGGCTACCTCACCGAGATCAGTTACCAGGAGCTGTTCGAGACCAGCGAACAATTGCTCGCCGGAAACTGGTCGATCGAGCGGCGGCTGCTGCTCGAGGCGACCGTGGACGGCGGCGAACACGGCGGCCCGTGGTACGCGCTCAACGACGTCGTCGTGGATAAGGCCGACTACGGGCGGCTGATCCAGATCCGCACGAGCATCGACGAGGCGTACCTGAACACGTTTCGCGCGGACGGTCTCATCCTCGCGACCCCGACCGGGTCAACGGGCTACAACCTGTCCGCCGGCGGGCCGATCCTCGAGCCGAACATGGCGGGAGTGCTGCTCACGCCGCTCAACCCGCACTCGCTGTCGAATCGTCCGCTCGTGATCGACGACGAGAAGACGATCGTCGTCGAGACGTACACTCCCGCGGACCATTTCTCACTCACGGTTGACGGGCAGACGGTCGCGCGTCTCGAGAGCGGGCGCACGGTCCGCGTCCGCCGCGCGAAGTTCTCCGCGTGCCTCGTCACGTTCGCCGGCCGCTATTTCTACGAAGTGCTCCGCCGGAAACTGGGCTGGGGGGACGTGCAGATCGAGCGGTCGTGACCGCGCTCTCCGCCCCCGCCTTCACCTCCGCTTTCCCGCAGGTCCCGGTGAGCGCGTCCTGCAAACCGCGCCCGCAAAGCACTACCTTGGAAGGAAACTGCTCGTGACGGCCGGGCCGGCGGTGTCACGCCCCGGGGAGGACAGCGGTGCAACCGGCCGGCCGCGCTCGACACGCCAACGGGGGAATGTTCAATGAGCCCATCATCGAACCGGTCGATCATGGTTGCCGGCGGTGCGGGCGAGATCGGCGAGGGAATCGTGAGAGCCTACCTCGACCGCGGCGCGACCGTGTTCGTACCCTCTCGAAACTGGGAGATGCTCGACACGCTCGTCGATGAACTGAGGGACGTGAACGGCACATTCGTCCCGATCCACGACCGCACCGACACGTTCGAGGGAGCGCTCGCGATCAAGGACAAGATCCTCGACCGCACCGATCATATCGACGTCGTCGCCGCGTCGCTCGGGGGAGTCGAGCTCGGCGAGCGGCTCGTCGATACGCGGCTCGTGGAATGGGAAAACGTGCTCCGCGACAACCTCACGTCCCACTTCATCACCGCGAAGATATTCTTCCCGCTCGTCGAGGAGAGCGGCGGGCACTACGTGATGATCAACTTCTCCGGGGGCGAGCAGCCGCTGTGGAACGCCGGTCCGGTCTCGATCGCGTCCGCGGCCCAGTTCATGATGAAGGACGTACTTTGTGAGGAAGCGCGCAACCGGGAGACCGCGGTCACATCCGTCGTCGTGCGCACGCCGGTGAGCACACGTGCCCGTGAGAAACAGGACGAGGGCTGGCTCTCGTGCGAACAGGTCGGGCGCTATGTCGCGTGGACCACGGAGGAAGGGAAGGACCTCGTCGCCGGGCGCACGATCCCGCTCGACAAGGAAACATACGACGCGCTCGCGATGTAGGCCGGCAGGCGGGGCTGCGGCCCGTCGCCCGGCTCGTGCCCGCGCTTGCTTGTCAAGCGCGGCTCAGCCGGCGGTGCATGAAACCCTGGGCAAGCCCCGGGCCACCCCGATTGTGCCCCTGTGACAGCGCGTCGGTTTGCGATGTCGCAGGGCTCATCTCAGGTTGATCGGCCGCGCGGCTGATCCGAGGGTCTTTTGGAACCCGGGACATGATACGCGAGGCTGAAGCCCGGGGCCACCCTCGCCGGTCATGAGCCCTGCGACATCCCGCCTTCGCTGCGCTCCGGGGGGCTGTCGCAGGGGCACGTTTCCTGGCGTGTGTGAGCCGCGGTGATCCTGCGGATCCCCGCGGGCATGTACGTGCCTGTGGGTTGTGCGCAAGATGAGGAGCTGATAGGTGAGCTGGGGCTGGATCGTACTGATCGCGCTCTTCGCGCTCTCGCTGGTTCCGCTGTTCGTGCCGCTCGTCGTGCGCGTGCGCGCGGAGCCGGGCCGGTTCGAGTACGCGATCGCGTACGGCCCCGTGCGATTGATGCCCGGCGGGCCGGAGCGGTTCGCCCGCTGGGGCCGCAACGCGAGCTCGGCGGGCCGCGTGCTCCTCTACCCGATCGCGCTCGCCTTCCGCGCGATCGGCTCGTTCATCACGATCCTCAGCTACCCGTTCCGCCTCGCCGCGCGCCTGGTTCGCCGGCGGAAACGGCCCGCGCCGTGGGAGGAAGAACCCGCGCGCGAGTGGTTCGAGCGCGAGCAATGGCCGGAGGAGGAAGAACCCGAAGAGGCGCCGCCGGAGGAGCCGCGCGGGTGGTCGCCGCCGGAAGATGAGGAGCCGCCCGCGGAACCACCGCCGCCAGAGGAAGAGGAGGAGCCGGAGCGCGGCCGGGGGCCGCGCACGAAACGAGGCGCCCGTCTCGAACAGGCGCAGCGGGCGTTCCGCCGCGCGCACGACGGCTACCGGACCGCCCGCACGTTTCTCGATGCACACGGCCGCACCGCGCGCCGCACGCTGCGCGCGCTCGTTCGCTTCAGCATCGACTGCCTGCGCGCGTTCCGGTTTCGCACGCTCGACGTCCGCTGGCGCGCGGGCGGCGACCCGGCGGTGCTCGGCCAGTTGCTCGGCTGGCATCACGCGCTCGTCGCGTCCATCGACCCCCGGCTCGCGCGCAACGTCCGCTTCGAACCGGCGTGGGACGAGGACCGGTTCCTGCCTGCAGGCAACGCGCGCGTCGTGCTCGCGATCTGGCCGTTCCGGTTCGTGCCGCCGACGGTCCTGTTTCTCACCCGGCTCCCGTGGCCGGGCTTGATCCGGCTCGTTCGAAAGCAGATACTCCAACGCAGATAGGAATGGGAGACCGACGTCGATGGACAGCCACGCCCAGTCGTTGATCGAGGGCCTGCTCGAGAAGGCGCGCGAAATCGCGCGCAGTGAGACGGTGATCGGTGAGCCGATCACGTTCCGCAACGTGCTCGTTGTCCCGGTGGTGAAGATTTCGATCGGGTTCGGCGCCGGCGGCGGCGAGACCGGCGGCGGTGAGAAGCGGAAGGGCTCCGGCGGCGGGGGCGGCGGGGGCATCCGCATCGACCCGGCCTGCTTCCTCGTCCATGACGGTCACACCGTGCGCGTGCTGCCCGCGACTCCCGCGAAGGGCAAGGGCGTCGATGCGCTGATCGAGAAGTTGCCGGATCTGATGACGTACGCGATGGACTCGCTGCGCGGTGCGTCTCCCGACGAGGACGACACTTCGCCCGGCGAGCCGGAGGCGTCCGCGCGCAAAGGCAGCCCGGGCGATCCCGGCGCCGCCGCCGGAGAGTAGCCGGTGGCTGCTGCGGTCGAGTTTCCACCCGGCGTGCTCTCCGACCGGCAGATCCGCGCGCTCGCCGATCACGGCGCCGTGCACGCGACGACCCCGCTCACAAACGAACAGTTCCAGCCGAACAGCCTCGACCTCCGGCTCGGAACCGTCGCCTACCGCGTCCGCTGCAGCTTCGTTCCGCAGGGAAAGACGGTGCAGGAACGGCTCGCCGCGCTCGAGATGTACTCGTTCCACCTGGAATGGGGCGCGGTGCTCGAACGCGGGCAGACGTACGTGATCCCACTCCAGGAGAGCCTGCGCCTGCCGCGCGGTGTGCGCGCGAAGGCGAACCCGAAGTCGAGTACCGGCCGGCTCGACGTGTTCACGCGCACGCTCACCGACCGCAACCACCGGTTCGAGGAGGTGGAGGACGGCTACGACGGTCCGCTGTTTCTCGAGGTGTTCCCGCGCACGTTCCCGATCCGTGTCCAGGCCGGGCTCTCGCTGAACCAGCTCCGTTTCTTCGCGGGGGATGCGGCGGTGCCGGATCGGGAACTGATGGAACTGAGCGCGGGCACGCCGCTGCTGTTCGAGGAGGACGGTTCGCCCGCGCCGGGCGAGCGGCTCCACATCGACAACGGCCTGTTCATGGGGATCGATCTCGTCGGCGCGGGGGGCGGGATCATCGGCTACCGCGCCCGGCGGCACAGCGACGTGATCGACATGCGCCGCGCCGGCGAATACGAGATGCGCGACTTCTGGGAGCCGATCGCGCCGCCCGGCGAGCGGCCGCTCATCCTCGACCCGGAGGAGTTCTACCTGTTCGCGAGCGAGCAACGCGTCGCCGTGCCGCCGCAGTTGTCCGCGGAGATGGTCCCGTACGACACCGCGTCCGGCGAGCTGCGCACACACTACGCCGGCTTCTTCGACTCCGGGTTCGGCTACTCCGATCCGCCCGGCGCGAAAGTCGTGCTCGAGGTGCGCAGCCACGATGTCCCGTTCCAGGTCACGCACGGCCAGCGCTTCTTCCGGCTCCAGTTCCAGCGCAACAGCGAACGGCCACAGCGACTGTACGGCGGGGAAGGATCGCACTACCAGCGGCAGGGGCTCTCGCTCTCGAAACACTTCCGCGCCGGGTCGTGAGTGTGATCGCGAAGCGTGCGTCCTGCTCATTCGGAGAGTGCCCCGGGAGACACGGCGGAGGCCGCGCGCTCAACGAGCTCATGCTTCTTGTTTCCGGCGGGGCCGAGTCGTGAGAGAAAATGTTCGGCGTTCCGAAACTGTTCTTATGCGCATTTCCGGATGTTCAGCAGAAACAAGATGATATACAAGATGTTGTGCGCGGCTAACCTGAACACGCAGGATCTTGTGCCGGACCGCCTCCTGCGAATTTTGCCGGCAGCTTGACAAGCAAGAAGGCCCCGTCTATCTTGCCGCGCGTCAACAGCAAGGGTCTCTGCGAAGTGACAGCGTGAGGCTGCCGTTCCCGCGAGGAGGGGACGACGTTCATTGGGGAGAGGCAGACACGGACATCACACGGGGAGGAATTCCGATGAGCCGACCTCGACCGCTTGCAGGCACGCCGCGGGCTCTCGGAATCGACCGTGACGATCACCGCCGGCGGCACCGGGCCGCCATCTGTCCAGTTCCAGATTAAGTAGCTGAAGTTCTTGATGTTATGAGCCGACTCCGGCTCGCTCTCAGGGGTTTGCTCTCTCCGTGAACGACGAGCGCCGTGCCGGGCGGAGTTGATCGCCGGGCGGCGAGTTGCTCACCGGTCCGCCTCACCGTTACATTTGTTCAGTACCGGGGCGTGTCGATCGAGGCCTGCAATCGACGCGGTTTCCTGTCGCGGCGGGTGTTGACACGCGGGAGATGCAACAACGGACTTCTTGTTACCGGGAGGGGTCAATGGCAATAGAACCAGGCGCTGCTGTCGGCCGCGAGGCCGCGGGTCGCAGTACTAAATCCCTGAAAGGACTGAAGTTCGACTACTACTTCTCCCGTCCGGACGTGCCGCCATTCGAACAGATCGAGTGGGAGAGGAGGACTGCGTCCATCCTGAATGAAAAGGGCGAGGTGATCTTCGAGCAGAAGGACATCGAGATCCCCGCGTTCTTTTCTCAACTCGCGACGAACGTCGTTGTCTCGAAGTACTTCAAGGGGGAGCTCGGCAGCGACCAGCGTGAACGCAGCCTGAAACAGGTGATCGGCCGTGTCGCGAACACGATCGCAGACTGGGGAATCGCGGACGGCTATTTCGCGAGCGAGCGGGACGGCGAGACGTTCCGTCATGAGCTCACCAGCCTGCTCGTGAACCAGAAGATGGCGTTCAACAGCCCGGTCTGGTTCAACGTCGGCGTCGAGGATCACCCGCAGTGCAGCGCGTGCTTCATCAACAGCGTCGAGGACCGGATGGACTCGATCCTCGAGCTCGCGAAGACGGAAGGGATGCTGTTCAAGTACGGTTCGGGCGCGGGCGTGAATCTGAGCCCCCTCCGCGCCTCGACTGAGGGGATGAGCCACGGCGGCCAGGCATCCGGGCCGGTCAGTTTCATGCGCGGGTACGACGCGTTCGCGGGCGTGATCAAGTCAGGCGGCAAGACCCGGCGCGCCGCGAAGATGGTGATCCTCGACATCGACCACCCGGACGTCGTCGAGTTCATCGAATGCAAGACGCGCGAAGAGCAGAAGGCGAAGGCGCTGATCGCGCAGGGGTATGACCGCAGCTTCAACGGCAAGGCGTACGCGTCCGTGTTCTTCCAGAACGCGAACCACTCGGTGCGCGTGATGGACGAGTTCATGCGCGCGGTGCGTGACGGAAAGCAGTTCGCGACGCGGCACGTGCTCCCGCCGCGCGACGTCGCGGAGGTTCATGAGGCGCGTGAGCTGCTGCGGAAGGTCGCCGAGAACGCCTGGCAGACGGGCGACCCGGGGATCCAGTTCGACTCGACGATCAACGACTGGCACACGTGCGCGAACAGCGACAGGATCTACGCGTCGAACCCGTGCAGCGAATACATGTTCCTCGACAACAGCGCGTGCAACCTCGCGAGCCTGAACGTGATGAAGTTCCGCCGCGAGGACGGCATGTTCGACGTGGACGCGTTCCGCCACGCGGTGCGTGTCACGATCACGGCGATGGAGATCATCGTCGGCAACGCGTCGTACCCGACGAACGCGATCGCGCGCAACAGTTACGATTACCGCCCGCTCGGGCTCGGCTACTCGAACCTCGGCGCGCTGCTGATGAGCCTCGCGATGCCGTACGACAGCGATCACGGGCGCGCGTACGCCGCGGCGGTAACCGCGTTGATGCACGGGGAAGCGTACCGCACGTCCGCCGAAATCGCCGGCGTCACCGGCCCGTTCGCCGGGTTCGAAAGCAACCGCGATCCGATGATGCGTGTGATCCGCAAGCACGCGGACGCGGTCGCGACGATCGACGCCGGGCGCGTACAGCCGGAGCTGATGGAGGGCGTGGAAACGGTTTATCGCGAGATGCTCGAGCTCGGCGGGCGCAACGGGTTCCGCAATGCGCAGGTGACCGTGCTCGCGCCGACGGGCACGATCTCGTTCCTGATGGACTGCGACACGACCGGGATCGAGCCGGACATCCTGCTCGAGAAGACGAAGAAGCTGGTCGGCGGCGGTTCGCTTGAAATCGTGAACCGTACCGTGCCGATGGCGCTGCGCCGGCTCGGGTACGACGATGATCAGGTGGAGCGGATTGTTGACTACATCGATGAGCACGAGCACATCACCGGCGCGCCGGATCTGGATCCGGAGCACCTGCCGGTGTTCGACTGCTCGCTGAACGCCGGCGGGCGCGCGATCGACTACACCGCGCACGTGAAGATGATGGCAGCCGTGCAGCCGTTCCTCTCCGGAGCGATCAGCAAGACGGTGAACATGCCGCACGAGGCGACCGTTGAAGAGATCGAGAACGTCTATCTCGATGCGTGGAAGATGGGCCTGAAGGCGATCACGATCTACCGGAACGGGTGCAAGGGCGACGAGCCGATCGCCGCGAACAGCGGGAACGAGCCCGCGGCGGAAGAAGTGAAAGCCGCGCGCATCACCCAGCGCCGGAAACTCCCCGACGAGCGCCGGTCGATCACGCACAAGTTCACGATCGGCAACTACAAGGGCTACCTCACCGTCGGCCTGTACGAGGACGGCAGCCCCGGCGAGATCTTCATCGTGATGGCGAAGGAAGGCTCGTTCATCAGCGGGCTGATGGACAGCTTCGCGACCAGCATTTCGATCGCGCTCCAGTACGGCGTGCCGCTCAAGGTGCTCGTGCGCAAGTTCATCCACACGAGGTTCGAACCGAGCGGGTTCACCGGGAACGAGGAGATCCCGATCGCGTCCTCGGTGATCGATTACGTGTTCCGCTGGCTCGCACGCAAGTTCCTCCCGGACGAGGACGTGGGCAATCCTCCGGTCGAACTCAACCCGGGCAGCGATCCGGTCGACCACTCCGGCGGCGGAGACAGCGATCCGGACCGCTCGGCGCCGAGCGGCGGAGCTCCCGGCGCGGCGGGTGACAGCGGGTCGAACGGGCACGGGCCGAGCGCGTCCGCGGAACAGTTCATCGCCGCAGGGGCGAGCGGAAACGGTCGCGCGAACGGCAACAGCCACGTGGACGCGAACGACCCGGCCGGGCTTCGTTTCGGCATGGATTCACCGCAACGGAACGGCGGACGGAACGGCGAGCTGACCTGGGACGACTCTCCCCCGTGCCCGAACTGCGGCGGGATCACGATCCGGATCGGCACCTGCCACACGTGCGTGCAGTGCGCGGAAACCACCGGTTGCGGGTGACCGGTTGCAGGCGTTGAGCGGGCTTCAACAGGCCCGCGGTTGCTTGCAACCGCGGCTGATCCACCGGTACGTGAAACCCGGGGCAAGCCCCGGGCCACCCGTCCTTCCGCGCTTGCCGAGCAAGCGCGGGCACCAGTGGGGCGGGAACAGGCCCGTGGTTGCTTGCAACCGCGGCTGATCCACCGGTACGTGAAACCCGGGGCAAGCCCCGGGCCACCCGCCCGCGGCGGGCGGGGACGCTTGCGAGCAAGCGTCCCCGAAGCTCGGGCCGCCAGCCAGCTCACCTCATCAGCATCGCTTTGCGCACGGCGCTGAACCCGGGCGCTTCCATGCGGATGAAGTAAACGCCGCTGGCGAGCGCGCTCGCGTCGAACACCGCCGTGTATGACCCCGCAGTGAACTCGCGGTCGGCGATGCGCGCGATCTGACGGCCGATCACGTTGTACGCGATCAGGCTCACATGTCCGGCGCGCGGGACGTCGAACCGGAGCGTGGTTGTCGGGTTGAACGGGTTCGGGTAGGCGCTCGCGAGCGCGAACTCGTCCGGCACACCGGCGCTCGCGACCGGCTCGACCGAGGCCGGGTCGGCGGCGAGCACGACGGACACGTGATGGCCGAACTCAGTGAGATTCTCGCCGTTGTTCGCGTCCTCCCAGGTGAAGAACTGGTTCGGCTGCCACTGTTCGATCGGCTTCGTGCGATAGATGAACGGCTGCACATAGCCGGACGTGCCGCCGTCCCCGCCGAAGTCGGTGATCTCGCACCAGACGTAGAAGTCTGTGGTCAGGTCCTGCAGTTCGGGCACGTCGCTGACGTCCATCACCGCCATCACGTCGCCGGTGAAGCCTTCGTTGACGCCGAAGCTGTATTCGCCTGACCAGATCTCCGCGCCGGGCGTGTCGCCGCCCTCGTACACGTGGAACATCATCGACGGATCGGCGCCCGCGCCGCCGGCGGCATCGTGGAAGAAGCCGTACATCCGCAGCTGCTGGATGTCGTATTCGTCGAAGTACTCGCCGTAGATGCCCGGATTCACCTCCACAGGATCGAGATGCACGACCGGCCCGTCATTCTGGTCGGTCGAGGACAGCGTTCCGTAGTAGCCGCGGCTGTCCATCCCGACCTCGTAGAGCCCTTCCTCCATCACCGCGATCGTAGAGACGAACGTGTTGTTGTCGGGAATCTCGTCCTGGACGAACGTGTGGCTCGCGGTCACCGCCATCGATTCGTTGATCGATGCCGGCACCCAGTATCCCTCGTGCTCGGGGTCGCCGGGATCGTTGATGTGCACCTGCAGCGTTTCGCCCGCGGGCAGGTCGTACGGTCCCTGCGGGTAGAGCGGATAGACCGGTCCGCCGGGCGACCACGTGCCCAGCCACCCGTTCGCGTCGTTCGGTCCCAGGTTGCTGAAGTTGACCTTGCCGTACACGGGCACGCCGACGGTGGTCGGGTACGGCATCACGAGCTGGGTGCTGATGTCATACTCGAGCGCGGTTTTTTTGACGACGATGTCATCGAGCCGGTGGTGGCTGAAATCGTGCTGCACGTTCGGGCTGTAGAACATCGCGCGCACGCGCACGCCCTCCGCGCCGGCGATCTCGTCGAGCGTCCAGTCGTACGTGTACCCGCTCGTGCTGAACGGTTCCCAGACGCCGGTGTTGCTGCCGACATAGACGTAATTCGTGCCCGACCAGCCGCCGACGTTGGACGCGTAGTCCCAGCCGCCGGTGAACGGGTTGAACACCTGCATCGTCCAGTAGAAGCGTTCCTGGAGCGGCCAGCCCTGGTCGTCTTCGTAATCGTTGTTGAAGAAGACGTCGAGCCAGAGCTCTTCGCCGGGTTCCAGCGCGGGGAGGTCGAACTCCGGACCCTCCATGTACTGCTCCCAGTCGCGGGTGTACTGGTCGATGCCCATGTAGAATTCGCCGGAGTACGGCTGGCCGGGGCCGTCGGTGATCGCCCACTGCTGCGGGGTCGGTTCGCCGCCGGCGGCGTTGATCCCGGTGAGGAACGTGGGCTCGCCGCCGATGTTGTTCCCGTCGGCGTCGTCCGCCCAGATCGTCTCCCCGTCCGCGGTCAGGTCGATCGCGTCGATCTGGTAGCCGAACATGCCGGAGTCGCTCGCGGAGCTGAGCCCGGCATCACTGGAAAATGCGAAGATGACGTGGAAGTAGTCGTTGCCGGTGTATTCGCTGAAGTCGAACGTCGCCTCCGTGTAGTTCTCGTTGAAGTCGTATTCGCCCTGGCCGGCCCAGCCGGGGATGTTCGAGAACCCCCAGAGGTCGAACGCGTTCAGGTCGTCCTCGGTGTAGTCGGGTGAGACAGGTGTCGCGACCGCCTGCGACAGGTTGTCGGGCGAGTCGCCGTACATCACCCACACGTTCCCGCCGTCCCAGTTGCCGATCTCGCAGTTGATCCGGAACTGGAACGAGAGATCGAGGCTGCTCGCGCCGGAGACGTCGAGCAGCGGCGTCATCATCAACTGCAGCCAGTCGTTGTCATAGCCGCCGAACACCTGGCTGCCGATCCCCATCCGGAAGCAGCGCCACGAGTTCGTGCCGTCATACGGCATCCACTCGTCCTGCTGCCAGTACACGGGCTGGATTTCAGAATTGTTGTACGTCCACTGGTCCTCGACATCCGGGCCCTCGAAATTCTCGAACCAGACGATCTCGTCGAGTTCGTCCTGCGATCCGGCGGATCCCGGAACCTGGAACGCGTCGCGCCGGTTGACCTGCACGTCACCGGCGGACACGGTTCCCGCCGCGACCAGCGCGGCGAGCATCAGCACAAACCAGTTGCGCGCGCTCATCTGTACCTCCTGTGGATGGAACGATTCGTCATGGAAACTCATGCCTGAACCCGTGCGCGACGATCAGGCGTTCCAATGACACATTGTTTGGATCCGGTTATCCAGTTCGCTCAGCCACATGCACGGGCGGTAACTGTGATCGCATCCGGACGGCCGAGGCGTCATTCTGAACCCGGCTTCACGCGGCTGTTTGCGTGAAGGCGGGTGAAGAAGGTCCAGCTTATCTGGGGGTTATTTCTGGAATTATCTGGTGGCCCCAACCCTTGTTGAAGCTGGACCTTCTTCACTTCGCCCGATAAA
>JAANWZ010000082.1 GCA_018263585.1 Calditrichota bacterium
CTCTTCCGATCTAGCAGCGCGCGCCGGATCGGGACGACGGGCATCAGTCACTCCTGTCAAAGGTATTGTTCATGCTTCCCGCAACAATAGGCGCGTGGGCCAGGGCGTACAACCGGAATCCGCACGACCGAGAGCAACCGGAGAGCATAGTCCCTCCGCCGGCGGGAACCGTGGGGCAAGCACTTCGTGCAATTTGGTGAATAGAAGCTGCAGCCCTTGACAAGAGCCAAGCGGTCTGCTATCTTACCGTTGCCCCGCAGGGGATGTCCCTGGTTCAGGGCCGAACCTGCCATGTTGCCGGCTTAGGCCGGCATTTTTCTTATCCGAGCCTATGACCAGTAAGAAAGCGAACTTCTATGTAGATGGCTTCAATCTCTACTATGGTATATGCAGCACCGGCCGGAAGGACCTACTGTGGCTGGACTTGGTTTCCCTCTGTCTCAGTCTCGCCCGCAACGATGAAAAGATCAACCGGATCCAGTACTTCACGACTCTCCCCGACATGCCACGCGCGAAAAGAAGCCGGCACCGGGTCTATCTGGACCTGCTGAGGAACCTGAGCCTGAACGTAGAGATCATATACGGCAAATTCACCAGAATGAGGAAGCGATGCGCTGTATGCGCAGAATTCAACAAGTACTACGTAGAAAAACGAACTGATGTAAGTATTGCTACAAGAATGGTTGCTGATGCGTTTACAAGCAACTGTGATACGTTGTATCTGATATCCGGAGATTCTGATCTCGTCCCTTCGGTCAAACACATCCAATCAAAAACGAATAAGTTCGTCGTATCCCTGTTTCCGCCGAATCGGGTTTCGAATGATATGAAGAAACACGCTGGCGCATATCACGGTCTAACGGTAAACAAACTATGCCAATTTGTTGCTGACAATCCGCATATCAAGAGGAACGGGAAGCCGCTTCGGAAACCGGAGTCATGGAAGCGAGTAGAACCGGCAAGTGACCGGACACGCGCACGCAGGTTGCTGCGACCGATCGTGATTGCGTTCCTGAGGTTGTATCGGAAAATGACGGGTTTCGAATAGCCCGGTCCCGCCGCAACCAAGATGACTCCGGTTCCGAAATGCGTGGCGACCTCACCGCCCTTTCAACGACACATTCCCGTTCGTGCTCTTCAGCGTGACCATCGCTTCGCCCGGACCGATCGTGCCGCGCTTCCGGTTTCGCTCGTCCACGCTGTACGAGACGTCCGCGGCGAACCCGGAAACCGCCGCGTTCCCGTTGGCCGTGGACACGGTGAACGAGGCGGGGAGATCGGCGGGCAGCGCCGCGTCGATGTTACCGTTCGTCGTGCGCAGGTCGAGCATCCCGTCGAGGTCGAGCGACGCGAGCACGCAGTGGATGTTCCCGTTCGTCGTGCTCGCGCTGATGTCGGCCGCGTGTTCTGTCACCGAGATGTTCCCGTTGTTCGACTCGAGGTCGAGCGGGATCGAGCCCGGCGCGTGCAGCGTGAGGTTGACGATGAACTCCCGCTCATCCATCACCGGCGTGATCGACGCGATCGACAGTGTGCGGTCGGTGAGTTCGCTCTCGACACGCACGCGTTCGAGCCCGCTCTCGGCGAGCGTGGCGGACGGCGCGCGCACCTTTCGCTCCACGTCGAGCCGGATCGAATCGTCCCTCGCGGGCACGACACGGATGTTCCCGTTCAGCGTCTCGATGTCGATCGCATCGACAATCCGCGCGCCCCACGCGTAACTCTCCTCGGCTTTCGCCACGCTTTCCGCGTTCTCCGGCGCCCGGCCGCACCCGACGAGCAAAGCCGTGCAGAGCAATCCAAGTCCTATCCTGCACTCCATGATTCCCTCCTCCTGTCCTCTTATGCCCCGCGCCTGTTTCCAGGTCGGGATCGACTAGTCGCCGGCCCCATCGCGCAGCCGTTCAATCAAGTCTCGCGCGGTCGTGCGTGACTGCATCCACGCGAGCCGGACGTACGCGTCACCGAGCCCGAAGAACCGCCCGGGCACGGCGAGCACGCGGTGTTCATTGAGCAACCACTCCGCGAGCGGGCGCTCTCGGCCGAACCCGTCCATCCGCAGCGGGAGGTAGCCGGTGAACGGCGGGATCGCCCCGTGCGCGCGGCGCTCGCCGGCAATCCACTCCGTGAGCGTTTCGCGCCCCTCCAGCGCGCGGCGCGTGCTCTCGTCACGGAGTGACTCGAGTCGCTCCGTGTCGTCGAGAAACCGGGCCGTGACGGTCTCAAGCGGCGCGGGGCCGACGACACCGATGTGGTCGAACGCCCGGCTCGCCTTGTGGATCAGCGACTCGTTCGCGATCAGCCAGCCCGCGCGCAGGCGGCTCAGCCCGTACACCTTCGTCAGCGAACTGGTCGCGGCGAGATTGGGCCGTTGCAGCGCGATCGTCCGCCCCGCCTTGTCCGGGCCCCATTCCCGGTAGATTTCATCGACGAGCACGACCGTGTCCGGAGCGACCTCCTCCGCGAGCTGCACGAGCTCGCCGTCGCGTGTGAACTCGCCGGTCGGGTTGTGCGGGTTGCTGATTACGATCAACCGGGCGCGCTCGTCGCGGGCGAGCCGGGCGATCTCCTCGACCGCGAGCGCCCAGCGATTCTCTTCGCGCCGCCGGAAACGCACGACCCGGCCCCCGAGCGCGGCGGGAGCGGCGAACAATGGCTCGTACGCGGGCTCCTCGACGAGCACCGTGTCGCCGCGGTCGAGCAGCCCGGCGAACAGGACGTAGTTGCCCGTGCTCGCGCCCTGGGTCGGGAACACGCACGCGGGATCGACACGGTAGCGCCGGCCGATCGCCTCCCGGAGCGCGCGGTGGCCGTACGCGCCATCCCCGGAAAGTGGCAGCCCGCCCGGGTCGGCGCCGATCAGGTCGCGAACCGTCGGGCGCAGCAGCTCGAGGTCCGTGCTCGCGCAGTTGAGCGCGCCCTCGCCCGCGACCGGGGCGACTGTCTTCGCCCATTCCATGTAGCGGATCGTCGGGTGAGCCATTGTCCGTCTCACGAGTTCGGGAGGAAGCGTTCGCGTGTGCCGGCAACGGGCCGGCGGCAATCAACCGACCGTCCGCCGGTTGGTTCCGGCCGAGTGAACGAACGCCGCGATCAGAGGTAGCCGAGGTCACGGAGGCGCTCGCGGATCAGGGTGTCGTCGCCGTTCGACGGGGAACTCTCGGCGGGAATCCACCCCGCGTTCGCGAGCGCGCGAAACAGCGGGGACAGGTCCCAGCGCGGTTGGTCCGACGGCGTCCCCGCTTGCCCGCGCGGCTGATCGAACGGTGCGTGAAACCCGGGGCGAGCCCCGGGCCACCCGCCGCCTGTGCGGGCCTGCCCGCGCGGCTG
>JAANWZ010000083.1 GCA_018263585.1 Calditrichota bacterium
TCGGCGGGCCGGCGCGGCTGCTGATCGCGCCGAAGACGGAAACGCTGATCTGGGACGTCTATGCGTACCTGAGCGAGTGCGGGGTCCGGCCGTTCGTGCTCGGACACGGCTCGAACGTGCTCGTCGCCGACGAAGGATGGCCGGGTGTGACGCTCTACATCGGCCGCCAGTTCGCCGGGTGGTCGTGGCGGGGCAACCGCGTCCACGCGCACGCCGGCTGCCTGCTGCTCGATGTGATCAGGGATGCGATCGCGCGCGGGTTCGGCGGGATGGAGCTGATGGCGGGAATTCCCGGCGGCGTCGGCGGCGCGCTGAGAATGAACGCCGGCGCGTTCGGGCAGGAAATCGCCGGCGTCGTGAGAGAAGTCCGCGGCTGCCGCGCCGATGGCACCCCGGTCACGTTGAACCGTGGCGAGATCGGGTTCGGCTACCGCTCCGCGCCGGAACTCGACAAAATCGTGATCACATCCGCCGTGTTCGAGCTCGAACGCGAGGAGCCGGACGTGCTGCGGAAACGGATGCACGATGTGCTCGCGCTGCGGGCGGAGAAACAGCCGCTCGACCACCCCTCGTGCGGCAGCGTGTTCAAACGCCCGCCGGGATACTACGCCGGCGCGCTCATCGAGGAAGTCGGGATGAAGGGGTACCGCCACGGCAACGCGCAGGTATCCGAGAAACACGCCGGGTTCATCGTCAACCTCGGCGGCGCGAGCGCGCGCGAGGTCCGGGAGTTGATGGAGATGGTCGCCGGACGCGTGCGCGACCGGTTCGGCGTGGAACTGGAATACGAGGTCAAGCTCGTCGGATTCGAGAATGCGACGGAATAGTCGTACCGGCCGTGCGGGCTCGCCCGCGCGGATTCCGGGAAGGTGAGGTACACAACAGTCTGCGGCTTTCGATTTCGCGAAAAGGCGGGAATGAGCTACAGCAGGTCACGAAGCAGCCGGCGCGTGCGGACGCCGTCACGGCCGATGCACGATCGCGCGCGGACGAACCGCCGCTCGCCGATGGCGCGGCGGCTCGGCGAACCGCGCCCGCGGCGCCCGCGCAGGCTCGGGCGGCGGATCCTGCTCGCGCTCGCGCTCGCCGCCGGCTTGTGGTATGGCTACGACACTCTGCTGAGCACGAGCGGCAGCCCCGCAGCTCCGCCTGCGGGGGTGGTCGGGACCGACGCCGGGGACATGCCCGCGGTTGCTCGCCAACCTCGGCTCGGGGACGGCTCGGATTCAAGACCGTCCGCCGATCCGCGCGGGCGAGTTCGCACGGGCGACACGGAGCGACGAACAGGAGACTCGCTACTCGTCACTCGCAACTCGGAACACGCCGGCCTGTTCGACCGGATCGGGAGCTGGTTCGACGGTGCAATCAACCGGGCGCTGTCTGTGCGCGAGATCGAGGTGCGCGGCGGGGCGGCGTTGCCGAACGAGACGATCGCCGCGCGGCTCGACACGCTCGCCGGATCGCCGATGCTCGAGATCGACCCACCGGCGATCGCGGCGGTGCTGCGTGATGTTCCGCGCCTGCGCCGTGTCGAAGTCGGCCGCCGCCTGCCGGGCACAGTCACCGTCACCGTCGAGGAGCGCCGCGAGATCGCGCTGCTCGTCGCCGGGGAGGCGGTGTATGGAGTGGACGCGGACGCGGTCGCGCTCCCGGTGCCCGACCACGGCTGGCCGCTCGATCTGCCGGTGATCAGCGGACATCGCGGCGAGATCGAACCCGGCCGGCGCATCGACAGCCCCGGCGTCCGCAGGGCGCTCGCGTGGATCGCGCATGCGTCCCGCACGCCCCGCGTGCACGCGTGGATCTCCGAGCTCCGCCTCGATGGCGACAGCCTCGCGTGGATCGCCGGCGCGGACGGGCGCACGCTGCTCCCCGGCGAACATCACCCGGTCGCGCAACTGGCGACGCTCGACGCGTTCCTCGCGTCCGCGGGCGCCGCCGCCGGGGGGCGGATCATCGACCTCACGTTCCCGGAGTTTCTCATCGTCCGGGAAGAGGCGGGATAAACGGATGGGACTGCGGGCTGCGGACTGCGGGCGACACACAACCTTTGCCCTTGACTTCAGTCAAGGTTGGCCGACTCGCACGAACTTGCGGTGATGCCGAGCCCCGACTGAAGTCGGGGGCAAGGGAAGACTTCGGGTAACGGCGCAGGGTGCGGGCTGAGGGCTGCGGGCTGCAGTGACTGACATCTGGCATCTGACATCTGGCATCTGACATCTGACATCTGACATCTGACATCTGACATCTGACACCTGACATCTGACATCTGACATCTGACATCTGACATCTGACATCTGACATCTGACAT
>JAANWZ010000084.1 GCA_018263585.1 Calditrichota bacterium
CTCTTCCGATCCCGGTGTCATCCTGAACGAGCGCGGACGGGTGGCCCGGGGCTTCAGCCTCGGGTCTCATGTACAGATTGGATGAGCCGCGGTTGCAAGCAACCGCGGGCCTGTACCCACCCGGTGTCATCCTGAACGAGCGCGGCGCAAGCCGCGCGCCGGGACGGGCCGGCGCTTCGGGTTCAGGATCACACAGCGAGGGCTGCTGAGAGCGTGCGCGACAAGCATGTGACTCCAACCGTCATTTTTCCTATATTTCTTCGTGCCGCACGGTGTGAGCCGCAGCCGGGGAGCGTGCTCATCCGGCGGTTGCTCCCGCGGTTCGAGCCGGGGATGCCGACACAGTGGGTGAGTCCGGAAACCGCCGCCATTCCCGGGCTCAGTGCAGGAGGAGAACACAGGTGAGCGACACGCCGACAGCCGGAGATTCCTCGCAACTGAGCATTCTGCTCATCGATGACGAGATGTCGATCCTCGAGACCTCGACGATGATGCTGAAGCTGCTGGGCTACGATGTGACAGGCGTGAAATCGTCGAGTGAAGCGCTCGAGATCGTGCGGGAAAAGACCGGCTTCGACCTCGTGCTCACCGACCTCGACATGCCGGGGATCGACGGCCGCGAGCTCGCGAAACGGGTGCGCGAGGCGGGTGTGACTGCGCCTGTCGTCGTCATCTCCGGCTACGCGCTCGACGAGGATGAATGGCGCGGAGACTTCGACGGGATGCTGACGAAGCCGTTCCGCGTCCAGGACTTGAAGTCGAAGGTAGAGGAACTGATCCGCCGCTGACCCTCGCGTGCAGGACGGCCCATCATTCAGTTGCGGCGCGGCATAAGCCCGCACGGGTGACACAGATACTCAATCCCGGGCTGTCAGCCTGATGACCCGGGACTGGAACCACCCCTTGCGTGCGGGGGTTGCGCGCGGTAGTTTGTCGCCCGTCGGAACGTCCGACAGGGATGGAAACAGCATCCCCGATCCGTGGACCAACGGAAAGGGAGGTGGTGCCAGTGTGTAGTCACAGTACGAGCGTAACGAGGTCGCGCGCCTGAGCGCGCATGCCAGGAACCGCCGGGGATCCTCCCCGGCGGTTTTTTTCAGCCGGCGAGCGCATCGCGCCAGCGTTCGAGGAACCGCCGCAGCTCGCGCGGGGGGCGGAGCCAGAGGTCGGCGGCGGTTTCGCGCGGCTCGTTGCGCACGAGCACACGCAGCCCGCGCTCGCCGATCACATTGAACGCGTCCTCGTCGGTCGTATCGTCCCCGAGGTAGCTGATGAACGCGCCGTCCCCGACATCCTTCAGCACCTGTTTCACCGCGACGCCCTTGTCACGGCCCGGCACCCGCAATTCACGGCCGCCGTCGAACTGATGCAGTTCGAGCCCGCCTTCGTCCGCTGCCCGCTTCATGATCGTCGCGGACTCGTTCTGCAGCCGCTCGCGCTGCCTGCTGTCGGTGCCACGCCAGTGGACCGCGACGCTCGCGTGCTTCGTTTCCACGTGCTTCTCGAGCCCCTGCTTCCGCGCCCATTCGCGCACGCTCTCGATCGCGTGCTGATGCGTGTCCGAGATCGGCCACGTCGCGCGCTCGCCGTCCACGCCGAGCCGCTCCCAGCCGTGCGTGCCCCAGATTTCCACCGGCGACTCGATCCGGAAGATGCCGGTCAGGTCTTCGATCGTGCGGCCGGAGATGATGATGAGCCGGCTCCGTTCGGCGCGGGCGATCTCCTCGAGCAGCTCGGACAGACCGGCGTACGGCTTCGCGCGGTCGCGTTCGATCACGAACGGCGCGAGCGTGCCGTCATAGTCGGTGATCAGCACGCGCAGCTTCGCCTCGTGCAATTCGGAGAAGAACCTGTCGAGCGAGTGTCCGTCACGCAGCCACTTCATCGGTTTGTCCCGTGTCTTGTCGGCAGAATCGAGTATCGAGTTGCGAGTATCCAGTTACCAGTATCGAGTATTGGGTCGCGGTCGCGAGCAACCGCGGGCCTGTCTTCACCACACTCGTGCCCGCGTTTGCTCGTCAAACGCGGATTCGAGACGCAAGCACTACATCCTCTCCCCCAACACCGCCTGCGGGGGAGGAACTCCCCGGGGTCGGCGACCCCGGGCTACGCAGAGGTGAATTCCCCGGGGTCGGCGACCCCGGGCTACGCAGAGGAGAATTCCCCGGGGTCAGCGACGCCGGGCTACGCCCGCATCCCGCACCGCTTCGTTCGTCTGTTCGACGAGTCCGCGCAGAACGTCTGCGGCGGGCGGCACGTCGCAGATCAGGCCCGATCCCTGCCCGGCCTCGACCTGTCCTTCATCTAGATCTCCCTCGAAAATCCCGCGCATTTCACGTTTTCTGCCGAGAAGTTCGAGTAACTCCTCGCGCGACGCGCCGCGCGCCTCCGCCTCGGCGACGCGATCCGTCCACCGGTTCCGGATCATCCGCGCCGGCCCGATCTTGCGCAGGTGGAACACGGTCGCGCGGTCATCCGCTTCGACGACGGCGCGCTTGTAGTTGTCGTGCGCGCTGGACTCGACCGTTGCGGCGAAGCGGGTGCCGATCTGCACGCCGGCCGCGCCGAGCAGGAACGCCGCCGCGACCTGGCGGCCGTGCGCGATCCCGCCCGCCGCGATCACCGGGATCGAGACGGCGTCCGCGGCCTGCGGCACGAGCGCGATCGTCGTGATCATGTCCGGTCCGTTGTGCCCGCCGGCCTCGAACCCCTCCGCGACGACCGCGTCGCAACCGGCCGCCTCGACCTTCTTCGAGAGCGTCGCGGAAGGGACGACATGAACGACGGTTACGCCGTGCTCCTTCAAGTAAGGCGTGAACCGGTTCGCGGACCCGGCGGAGGTGAACACTATCCGCACCCCGTGATCGATCACGGTCTGCACGAGCTCGTCCGCGTCGCCCCGAAGCAGCGGGATGTTGACGCCGAACGGGCTGCCGGTGAGCGACTTTGCCTTTCTGATGTGCCGGGCGAGCAGGTCGGGCTTCATCGACCCGGACCCGATCAGCCCGAGCCCGCCGGCGTTCGCGACCGCGGCAGCCAGTTTCGCCCCCGCCGCCCACACCATCCCCGCCTGGATGATCGGGTAGCGGATGCCGAACAGGTCCGTGATTCGGGTGTCACGGAACGGCCACGGGAGGGTGTCGTCGCGCATCGCTGTCTCCGGATAAGAAAAGCCCCGTCCGTCCTCGAAAACGGGGCATACATCATATCAGACCTGTGCCCAGGCCTGCTCCCAGGCATGGATTCGAAACGCAGGCACGATCGACCGATAAGCCCGGCCTGCAAGCAGGCACGGGGCATAGGCGGAATTGTCCTACGCCCCCGCGAACTCGTCGCGCCGGCGGTCGAGACGCATCTTCTCGAGCCTCTGGCGCTGGCTCGCGAGCTCGCTGTGTGTTTCCTGGAGCCGGTCGAGGAACGACTTCGTGCGGGAGTCCGCGAGCGCGTCGCCCCGTTCCTCCGCGACCACGAGCCAGAAGATCAGTTTGCCAAGTCGGTTGTACAACGTGCGCAGCCGCAGCCGGAGGTGGGTGATCTCGACCTGGATCACGACCCGCTGCGCGAGCGTTTCCACCTTCGTCAGCGAGCGTCCGAACAGGCGGCCGAGGATGTTGAGCAACCGTTCCCAGCCGCTCATCTGTTCGAGCCGGCCGAACGCGTACGGGTCGCCGTTTTCGTGCACCGACCGGCCGCCGTCGTTGCGGAACCGTGTGTCGCGGAATGTCTGCTCCATCGCTGGACCCTTCTCCTGAGCGTCTCGTGGGGACAGTTCCAATATAGGAACTCGCGAGCTCCCTGTGGCCGCTTCCGAGCGGGGAGCACACGCGGATGCGAGTTGCGAGTTGAGAGTATCGAGTTGCGCGATGCGAGGTGCGAGTATCGAGTGGGCCGCGCTGCAAGTAGATGCGGGCCGGCAAGGTCCCCGGAGGTATCTCGTGCCCGCACTTGTGTGCCCCATCTCGTGCCCGCCCTTACGTCCCCCATCTCGTGCCCGCACTTGCTTGCAAGTGCGGCTCGACACGCATGATCCGGAGAAGATGACACCCCGATGATCCCTGCGACATCGCTGCGCGCTGTCACAGGGGCACACCTTGGATCCGCGTTTGACGAGCAAACGCGGGCACGAGCTGAAAGGCGCGTTTGACGAGCGATGGCGGGCACGAGCTGCAGCTCACAACCCGCAGCCCGCGTGGCAGGCGCGGGCGTGTGGTACCGTACTGTCTGCGGCGTTGGATCGGCGGCCGGCACCGTCTATCTTCTCCCCC
>JAANWZ010000085.1 GCA_018263585.1 Calditrichota bacterium
GCTCGATACGGCCCGTCGCGACAGTGCCGCGACCGGTGATCGAGAACACGTCCTCGACAGGCATCAGGAACGGCCGGTCCGTCGCGCGCTCGGGCTCCGGGATGTACGTGTCGATCGCCTCGATCAGCTCGAAGATCGACTTGTTCTTCTCATCGTCATCCGGGTTGTTCAAAGCGTCCAGCGCAGACCCGCGGATGATCGGGACCTCCTCGCCCGGAAACTCGTACTCGTTCAGCAGGTCACGCATCTCCAGCTCGACGAGATCGAGCAGCTCCTCGTCATCGACGAGGTCCACCTTGTTCATGTACACGACGAGCGCGGGCACGTTCACCTGACGGGCGAGCAGAATGTGCTCGCGCGTCTGCGGCATCGGACCGTCCGCAGCCGACACGACCACGATCGACCCGTCCATCTGCGCCGCGCCGGTGATCATGTTCTTCACGTAGTCGGCGTGACCCGGGCAGTCCACGTGCGCGTAGTGACGGTTCGGGCTCTCGTACTCGACATGCGCCGTCGCAATCGTGATCCCGCGCTCGCGCTCCTCGGGCGCGTTGTCGATTGAGTCGAACGAACGGAACTGAGCGCCGCCACTCCGGGCAAGAACCTGCGTCATCGCCGCCGTAAGCGTCGTCTTACCGTGGTCAACGTGACCGATCGTCCCGATGTTGACGTGCGGTTTGCTCCGCTGAAACACTTCCTTCGCCATTGTCCGATCTCCCGGCTTATCGTTCAGTAGCCTCTGACTTTCTTGATCACTTCCTCTTCGACTTCCTTCGGTGCGCGCTGGTAATGGTCGAACTCCATCGTGAACAGGGCACGTCCCTGGGTCATCGAGCGCAGGCTGGTCGCGTACCCGAACATGTTCGCGAGCGGGACTTCGGCGCGGATCACCTGCGCGTCGGTGCGCGGCGTAATCCCCGCGACCTTCGCGCGGCGCCCCTGCAGGTCGCCCATCACGTCGCCTACATATTCCTCCGGCGTGACCACTTCAAGCTCCATGATCGGCTCGGCGAGAAACGGCTGCGCTTTCTCCGCCGCCGACTTGAACGCCATCGATCCGGCGATCCGGAACGCCATCTCGCTCGAATCGACCGGGTGGTAACGGCCGTCGATCAGCGAGACGCGGACCTTGTTGATCGGGTAACCGGCGAGTACGCCGCTGCCCATCGCATCCTCGATCCCCTTCTTCACTGACGGGATGTACTCCTTCGGGATCACGCCTCCGACGATTTTGTCCTCGAACACGAGCCCGTCCTCGATCCGCCCGTCCGCGAGCGGCTCGAGGTCGATGATCGCGTGCCCGAACTGGCCGCGGCCGCCGCTCTGGCGCACGAACCGGCCCTCGCCGCGCGCAGGGATCGACACGCCCTCCTTGTACGCGACCTGCGGGTTGCCGACGTTCGCCGACACCTTGAACTCGCGCAGCAGCCGGTCGATGATGATGTCGAGGTGGAGCTCGCCCATCCCGCTGATGTGCGTCTGGCCGGACTCCTCGTCGTACTTGACGAGGAACGTCGGATCCTCCTCCGCGAGCTTGAGCAGGCTGTCGAGCAGATGATCCTGGTCGGCCTTCGTCTTCGGCTCGATCGCACGCGTGATCACCGGCGTCGGGAACGTGAGCGACTCGAGCAGGATCGGGTGGGAGACGTCGCACAGCGTGTCGCCGGTGCGCACGTCCTTCATCCCGACGAGCGCGACGATCCCGCCCGCGAACACCGCCTCGCGTTCTTCGCGCTTGTTCGCGAACATCTCGAGCACGCGGCCGATCCGCTCCTTCTTCCCCGTGCGCGGGTTGAACACCATCTGCCCGGTGTACATCGTGCCCGAATAGACGCGGATGTATGTGAGCCGGCCGACGAACGGGTCGGTCGTGATCTTGAACGCGAGCGCGGCGAACGGCTCCTCATCCACCTGTTTCCGCAGCTCCGGCTTCTCCGTGTGCGGGTGAACGCCCCGGATCTCACCGCGGTCGGCCGGGCTCGGCAGGTAGTGCACGATCGCGTCGAGCAGGCGCTGCACGCCCTTGTTCTTGTAGCTGGAGCCGCAGAGCACCGGCGTGATCTGCAGGTCGAGCGTCGCCTTCCGGATCGCGCTGCGGAGCTGTTCCTCCGGGATCTCCTTATCCTCGAGGAACATCTCCATCAGCGTGTCGTCATAATCACTGATCGACTCGAGCATCTTCTCGCGCCAGTCGCGGGCCGCCTCCTGCAGGTCGCCGGGGATCTCACCCTCTTCGAACTTGACGCCCTGCGTGTCCTTGTGGTACCAGACCGCCTTCATCCTGATCAGGTCGATCAGGCCGTTGAACATCTCGCCCGCGCCCATCGGGATCTGGACCGGGATCGGCCGGTGGCAGAACCGCTCCTCGATCATCTCGAGCGCGCGATAGAAGTCTGCGCCGGTGCGGTCCATCTTGTTGACGTAACAGATGCGCGGTACGTGGTACCTGTCCGCCTGGCGCCAGACAGTCTCGGACTGCGGTTCGACGCCGCCGACGGCGCAGAAGAGGGCGACGGCGCCGTCGAGCACACGCAGGCTGCGCTCCACCTCCGCGGTGAAATCCACGTGCCCGGGCGTGTCGATCAGGCTCAACCGGTGATCCTTCCACTCGGTGGTGATCGAAGCGGAGGTGATCGTGATTCCGCGCTCCCGCTCCTGCTCCATCCAGTCGGCCTGCGCTGCGCCCTCGTGCACCTCGCCCATCCGGTGGATGCGGCCGGTGTAGTAGAGGATGCGCTCGGTGGTGGTCGTCTTGCCCGCGTCGATGTGCGCCATGATCCCGAAGTTGCGCACCCTGTCGAGCGGCCACCGGCGTTGCTCGACGCCCTTCCCTTTTCTCTTCTGGTTCGCCATATCGGACAGTCCGCACCCGGACGGTACGCCCGGTTACCAGCGGAAATGGGCGAACGCCCTGTTTGCCTCCGCCATCTTGTGCGTGTCTTCCTTCTTCTTGATCGATGCGCCTTCACCGTTGGCGGCGGCCATGAACTCGCCGGCGAGTTTCTCCGCCATGTTGCGGCCGCCGCGCGCTTTCGCGTACGTGATAATCCAGCGCGTCGCGAGCGCCATTCCGCGCTCGGCGCGGACCTCGACCGGCACCTGGTACGTGGACCCGCCGACACGCCGGCTCTTCACTTCAAGCATCGGCTGCACGTTGCGCAGCGCCTTCTCGAAGATTTCGAGCCCGCGCCCCTTCGTGCGCTGGTCGATGATATCGATCGCGCCGTAGAAGATCCGCTCCGCAGTCGCCTTCTTCCCGCGGTTCATCAGGTTGTTGATGAACTTCGCGACTTTCACCGACCCGAACTTCGGATCGGGGAGGATCTCCCGCTTCTCCGCGCGCCTACGCCTTGCCATTGTACCTTCCCGCTGTTGCTCTGCTGCGGCGGTCGTAGTGGAACAAACGACATGGATCACAAAGGGTGATTCACCGTCATGCTGAAGCCGCGGCCGGCGTCAGTTTGCCGCACGCGGCTGAAGCATGTCCTGAACGCAGTGAAGGAGAGGTCCGAGTTTGACGAATGTAACATTTGTACATCCAACGCTTTCTATACCTGGACCTTCCCTTCACTTCGTTCAGGATAAACTTCACTGCGCCCGATAAACTGACATCGGGCTACGTTCAGAATGACGTAGTATCGGCCCGTCGATCCATGTGATTCGGCCCGCTGACTCCGGCCCGCCGCGTGGCGAGCGTCACTTCTTCCGCTTCGTCCCGTACTTGCTCCGCCCCTGGTTGCGGTCGTCCACGCCCGCGGTGTCGAGCGTGCCGCGGATGATGTGGTAACGCACGCCCGGCAGGTCCTTGACACGGCCGCCGCGGATCATCACGATCGAGTGTTCCTGCAGGTTGTGGCCCTCGCCGGGGATGTACGCGGTCACCTCGATCCCGTTCGAGAGGCGGACACGGGCAACCTTGCGCAGCGCCGAGTTCGGTTTCTTCGGCGTCGTCGTGTACACGCGCGTGCACACGCCGCGGCGCTGGGGACAGCGCTGCAGTGCGGGCGCGGTGCCCTTTTTCACGATCCGCCTGCGGCCCTTGCGGACCAACTGATTCACCGTCGGCATCGCAACTCCGGTTGTTGTCTCCGTTCACAAGCCTCGCGCGGACAAAAAACACGGCTCCGCGGCGCGCCCTCGTCTCCCTTCCCGCCGCCGGAACGCGCGGGGACGGGGCGGCTCCCGCCTGTTCTCCGCCCGCCGGCAAAAAGGGGCGAGCGACGCACCACAGCGCCGCCCGCTACGGTGTCCCCATTTTCCACATGTCGCCGGCTCCGAGTTCGCGGTGCGTGACGCCCGGTCGGGGATGGTCCCGGCGCCCGCCGCACCCCGGAGGGTCGGCTAGCTGGTTTTTCACAAGCGTCCGCTGAGTTTAGACGAATTCTGCCCCGGAGTCAAGGCTCCGGAACTCAGTCCTCCTCCTCTCCGGACGCCTCTTCGTCCTCGCCGCTCTCGCCCGCGCCGTCACCGGTGACCGGGGCCGAGAGCTGTTCGTCGAGGTCCTCCTCGCGGCCGAACTCGAACTCCTCGGCCTCCTCGCGGGCGCGCGCGGCTTCCTCGGCGAGCCAGGCGGCCTCCTCGCGCTCGAGGCGCTTGCGCTCCTCCTCCTCGAGGTTGACGACCTCGAGGTCCTCGTAGTCGCGCACGCCTGTCCCGGCGGGGATCCGGTGGCCCATGATCATGTTCTCCTTCAGCCCGCGGAGCTCGTCCGTCTTCCGCTCGATTGCCGCTTCCGGGAGCACGCGGGTCGTCTCCTGGAACGACGCGGCCGAGATCCACGACTCCGTGGACAGGCTCGCCTGCGTGATCCCGAGCAGCAGCGGCGTGTAGCGCGCCGGTTCGGCCGGACGCATCGTCGGCGCCTGCATGTCGAGTTTCTTCAGCCGGCGCGCCTCCCGGTTCACCTCGATCCGTTCGACGAGCTCGCCCTGCACGAACCGGCTGTCGCCGATCGCTTCCACGACGACCATCGTCTGCATCTCGCGGTTGACCCGGTTCAGGTTGTGGATCGAGACCTGGTCGCCCTCGAGCAGGCGGGTGTCGCCGGGATCCTCGACGCGCACGCGCTGCATCATCTGCCGCACGATCACTTCGATGTGCTTGTCGTTGATGCGCACGCCCTGCAGCCGGTACACCTTCTGGATCTCGTTGACGAGATACTCCTGGACCTGGCCCGGGCCGAGCACGGCGAGGATGTCCTGCGGGGAAACGGCGCCCTCGCAGAGCGGCTCGCCCGCCTTCACGAATTCGCCGTCGTGCACGAGAATGTGCTTGCCGTACGGCACCTGGTACGTGAACTCCTGCTCGTCCGGTGCGATGATCCGGATCTCGCGGTAGCCGCGCTTCAGCTTGCCGAGCTTGACCGACCCATCGACTTCGGAGACGACTGCCGGATCCTTCGGCCGCCGCGCCTCGAACAGCTCGGCGACGCGCGGGAGCCCGCCGGTGATGTCCTTCGTTTTCAACGCTTCGCGCGGGATCTTCGCGATCGGATCGCCGGCGCGGATCGTGTCGCCCTCCTCGATCGCGAGCGTGCACCCGGTCGGGAGGATGTAGTTGCCGACCTTCTTGCCTTCGTCGTTGAGGATGATCACGCTCGGGTTGAGCTTGCGCTGGCCCGGCACCTCGATGACCACGCGCTGCTTCATCCCCGTGATCTCATCGACCTGCTCGCGCATCGTCACTTCCGGCTTGATGTCGAGGAACTTCACCTTGCCGGACTCGGTGGCGAGGATCGAGGTCATGTGCGCGTCCCACTCGAACAGCGTCTGCCCATCCGAGACCTGCTGTTCGTCGCGCACGAGCAGCGTCGAACCGTACGGGACCGAGTACTTGGACACGATCCGGTTGTTGTCGTCGATCAGCTTGACGACGCCGTTGCGGCGAATCGTGACGAGCCGCTTGCCCTCGACCGCGTGCGGGTCGCCCGCGGGCGCCTCCTGCGCGATCGTGTGGATGTTCTCGAACATGACGACGCCGTCTGCCTTCGCCTTCACCTGCGACTCGGCGGCGATCAGCGAGGCGGTGCCGCCGATGTGGAACGTGCGGAGCGTGAGCTGCGTGCCCGGCTCCCCGATCGACTGCGCGGCGATGATTCCGACCGCTTCGCCGCGGCCGACCGGCATCCCGTTCGTCAGGTTGATCCCGTAACAATTCGCGCAGATCCCCATCTCCGTCTCGCAGGTGAGCGGGGAGCGGACCTTGACGCGATCGACGCCGGTCTCGGAGATCTTGCGCGCTTCCGCCTCGCCGATCAGCGTGTTCCGGTCGAGCACCTTGTCGCCGGTCACCGGGTGATAGACGTCGTCCGCGGTGACGCGGCCGAGGATCCGCTCGTGGAGCTGCTCGGTGACCTCTTCGCCTTCCTTCTGCGCTTCGACGTTGATCCCGCGCAGCGTGCCGCAATCGTCATCGGTGACGATCACATCCTGCGCGACATCGACGAGCCGGCGGGTGAGGTAGCCTGCGTCCGCCGTCTTCAGCGCGGTGTCGGCGAGACCCTTGCGCGCGCCGTGCGTCGAGATGAAGTACTCGAGCACCGACAGCCCTTCCTTGAAGTTGGCGGTGATCGGCGACTCGATGATCTCGCCCTTGCCGCCGGTCATCGTCTTCTGCGGCTTCGCCATCAGCCCGCGCATCCCGGCGAGCTGGCGGATCTGGTCCTTCGACCCGCGCGCGCCGGAGTCCGCCATCATGAAGATCGGGTTGAACCCGTCACGGTCGGTCTTCATGTCGCGGAACATCAGCTCCGCGACCTGGCTCGTCGTGTGCGTCCAGATGTCGATGATCTTGTTGTAGCGCTCCCCGTCGGTGATGATCCCCATCTCGTACTGCTGCTGGATCTCATCGACCTCGTCCTGCGAACGCTTGAGGATCTCCTCTTTTTCCACGGGGATGTGGACGTCGTCGAGCCCCGCGGACAGCCCGCCGAGCGTCGAGTAGCCGAACCCGAGGTTCTTCATCTTGTCGAGGAACGTCGCCGTCTCCGCGTTGCCCACCGCCTTGTGGCACTCGGAGATGATCTGGCGCAGCCGCTTCTTCGTGAGCAGCTCGTTGTAGAACACGCCCTTCTCGCGCAACTCTTCCGGGAGGATCCGGTTGAACAGCACGCGCCCGGCGGTCGTTGTCATGAACCGCTTGTCATGACGCGCATAGATCTTCGCGTTCAACCCGACGCGGCCGTGGTTGTGCGCAACGATCACCTCGTCGAGGCTGCCGAAGAAGCTGCCCTCGCCGACGTCGCCCGGCTTGATCTTCGTCATGTAGTAGCAGCCGAGCACCATATCCTGGCTCGGGACGGTGATCGGCTGGCCGGACGCCGGGTGGAGGATGTTCTGGTTCGCGATCATCAGCAGCCGCGCCTCGAGCTGCGCCTCGAAGCTGAGCGGGACGTGCACCGCCATCTGGTCGCCGTCGAAGTCGGCGTTGAACGCGGTGCACGCGAGCGGGTGCAGCCGGACCGCCTTGCCCTCGATCAGCTGCGGCTGGAACGCCTGGATCCCGAGGCGGTGCAGCGTCGGCGCGCGGTTGAGCAGCACCGGGTGGTTCCCGATGATCGTCTCGAGAATCCCCCACACGAGCTCGTCGCGGCGCTCGACCATCCGCTTCGCCGACTTCACCGTCTTCGCCTTCTCCTGCTCGATCAGCTTGCGGATTACGAACGGCTTGAACAGCTCGATCGCCATCTCCTTCGGCAGCCCGCACTCGTGCATCTTGAGCTCGGGGCCGACGACGATCACGGAGCGGCCGGAATAGTCGACGCGCTTGCCGAGCAGGTTCTGGCGGAACCGGCCCTGCTTGCCCTTCAGGTTGTCGGACAGGCTCTTGAGCGCGCGGTTGCCGTCGCTGCGCACCGCGACCGACTTGCGCCCGTTGTCGTAGAGGCTGTCCACCGCCTCCTGCAACATCCGCTTCTCGTTGCGGAGGATCACTTCCGGCGCGCGGATCTCGATCAGCCGCCTGAGCCGGTTGTTGCGGATGATCACGCGGCGGTAGAGGTCGTTGAGGTCGCTGGTCGCGAACCGCCCGCCCTCGAGCGGCACGAGCGGGCGCAGGTCCGGCGGAATCACCGGGATCACGCTGAGCACCATCCACTCGGGCCGGATCGGATCCTTGCCCTTCACGTCCCGGAACGCCTCGACGACGCGCAGCCGCTTGATCGCGTCGTGCTTGCGCTGCTGGCTGGTTTCCTCGCGGACCTTGCGGCGCAGCATCCGCGCTTCCAGCTCGACATCCATCGTGCGCAGCAGGTCGCGCACCGCCTCGCCGCCGGTTTTCGCAACGAACCGTTCCGGGCTGTCCGGCGGGAGCTGCGCGTTCGCCGGGCCGTGCGTCTCCATCAGCTCGATGTACTCCGCCTCGGTGATCAGCTGGCGCTGCTGCAGGTCGCTGTTGCCGGGCTGGACCACGATGTAGTTCTCGTAGTAGACCACCCGTTCGAGCTCGCGCACGGTGAGCCCGAGCAGGTAGCCGATCTTCGACGGCAGCGACTTGAAGAACCAGATGTGCACGACCGGGACGGCGAGCTTGATGTGGCCCATCCGCTTGCGGCGCACGTCCTTGCGGGTCACTTCCACGCCGCAGCGGTCGCAGATGATCCCCTTGTAGCGAATCCCGCGGTACTTGCCGCAGTGGCATTCCCAGTCCTTCGTCGGGCCGAAGATCTTCTCGCTGAACAGGCCCTCGTTCTCGGGCTTGTACGAGCGGTAGTTGATCGTCTCCGGCTTCGTCACCTCGCCGTAACTGTTTGCGAGGATCAGTTCCGGGCTCGACACGTTTATCGTGATCCGGTTGATGGGCTTCATCTCGTTTCCCATCGTGCGTCCGGGGTTCAACACTGTGACCTCCTTGTTCAGCGCAACATGCCCGTGCTTGCTTGTCAAGCGCGGCTCATCCACGGGCGTGAAACCCGGGGCAAGCCCCGGGCCACGCACCTCGCTCAGTCGAGCTTGACGTCGAGCGCGAGGCCCTTGAGCTCGTTGATGAGCACGTTGAATGACTCCGGCACACCCGGAGGCGGCAGGTTCTCGCCCTTGACCATCGCCTCGTACGTGCGCGACCGGCCGGCGACGTCGTCCGACTTCACCGTCAGCATCTCCTGCAACAGGTAGCTGGCGCCGTACGCTTCGAGCGCCCACACCTCCATCTCACCGAACCGCTGGCCGCCGAACTGCGCCTTGCCGCCGAGCGGCTGCTGGGTGATCAGGCTGTACGGGCCGATGCTGCGCGCGTGGATCTTGTCATCCACGAGGTGCGACAGCTTCAGCATGTAGATGTAGCCGACGGTTGTCTTCTGGTGGAACAGTTCGCCGGAACGACCGTCGAACAACTGCACCTGCCCGTTCTCCGGCACGTCCGCGTCGTTCAGTTCCTTGACGACGTCCTCCATCGACGCACCGTCGAACACGCTCGTCGAATAGTACCTGCCGAGCCGCTTGCCGGCCCAGCCGAGCACCGTCTCGAAGATCTGGCCGATGTTCATCCGGCTCGGCACGCCGAGCGGGTTGAGGATGATGTCCACCGGGGTTCCGTCCTCGAGGAACGGCATGTCCTCCGTCGGCACGATCTTGCCGACGACGCCCTTGTTTCCGTGACGGCCGGCCATCTTGTCGCCGACGCTCAGCTTCCGCCGCTGCGCGATATACACCTTCGCGAGCTGGAGAATCCCGCTCGGGAGTTCGTCGCCGACCTGCACCTTGTGCACGTCGTTGCGCGCCTTCGTCTGCACACGGCCCACCGCGTCGCGGTACTCGCGCAGCGCGTGGTTCGCGAGCAGACTCGTCTCCTCGTCGTCGGCCCACTCGATGTCGCCGAGGATCGCATCGACGTCGAGCCCGGAGATCAGCTCGTCCGTGTACACGATCCCGCTTTCGATGAGCTCTTCGCCGGTCGCGGGGTTGACGATTCCCTTCGATGTGCGGCCGGTGAGCAGGCCGGCGAGGTTTCGCAACGCGTCCTGCTTCAGGTTCAACACATCCTGCGCGGCGCGTTCCTCGATCAGCGCCACTTTCTCCTTGTCCCGGCGCCGGGTTTCCGGATCCTTCGTCTTCCGGCTGAACAGCTTCGTGTCGATCACGATCCCGTACATCCCGGGGTGCGCCTTCAGCGACGCGTCCTTCACATCACCGGCCTTGTCGCCGAAGATCGCCTTCAGCAGCTTGTCCTCCGGCGTGAGGTCGGTCTCACCCTTCGGCGTCACCTTGCCGACGAGGATGTCGTTCGGCTGCACGATCGCGCCGCAGCGGATGATCCCGTTCTCGTCGAGGTCCTTCGTCGCCTCTTCCGAGACGTTCGGGATCTCCCGGGTCAGTTCCTCCTTGCCGCGTTTCGTCTCCCGCACCTGCAGCTCGAGCTCCTCGATGCGGACGGAGGTGAACACGTCGTCACGCACGATCCGCTCCGAGATGATCACCGCGTCCTCGAAGTTGAACCCGTGCCAGGGCATGAACGCGACGAGCACGTTTCTCCCGAGCGCGAGGTCGCCGCGCTCGGTGGACGGCCCGTCGGCGAGCGGCCGGCCCGCGCGCACGAACTGGCCCTTCTCAACGAGCGGCCGCTGGTTGATCGACGTGTCCTGGTTGCTGCGCTCGAACTTGCGCAGGTTGTAGGTGCGGTACATCGGCGGCAGCTGGGTCTGGCGGTCCTTCGACACGCCCTTGCGCCGGGCCTTCATCACGATCTTGTTCGCGTCCACATAGACGACCTCACCGTCCTCGTCGGCGGTGATGATCGAGCGCGAGTCACGAGCGGCGCGAGATTCCATCCCGGTGCCGACGACCGGGGCCTCCGGCACGAGCAGCGGCACCGCCTGCCGCTGCATGTTGCTCCCCATCAGCGCGCGGTTCGCGTCATCGTGCTCGAGAAACGGGATCAACGCCGCCGCGAGCGACACCATCTGCGTCGGCGCGACGTCCATCAGGTCGATCTCGTCCGGCGACTTCACCGGGTAGTCCGCCCGGTGGCGGCACTTGATGCGATCCCGCGCGAATGAACCGTCCTCGCTGAGCGGAGCGTTCGCCTGCGCGATCACGAACTTGTCCTCGTCGTCCGCGGACAGGTATTTGATCTGCTTCGTCACCCTCCCGTTCTTCACGACCCGGTAGGGCGTCTCGACAAAACCGAGCTGGTTGAACCGCGCGTACGTGGTCAGGCTCGAGATCAGCCCGATGTTCGGCCCCTCCGGCGTCTCGATCGGGCACAGCCGGCCGTAGTGCGTGTAGTGGACGTCGCGCACTTCGAACCCGGCGCGCTCGCGGGTGAGCCCGCCCGGGCCGAGCGCGCTCAGCCGCCGCTTGTGCGTCAACTCCGTGAGCGGGTTCACCTGATCCATGAACTGGCTGAGCTGGTTCGTGCCGAAGAACGTGTTGATCACGCTCGACACGGTGCGCACGTTGACCAGGTCCTGCGGCTGCAGTTTCTCCGTGTCACGCACGTTCATCCGCTCCTTGATCGTGCGCCCCATCCGGCTGAACGCGACGGAGAACTGGTTCGCGAGCTGCTCGCCGACGGTGCGCACGCGGCGGTTGCCGAGGTGGTCGATGTCGTCCGTCTGACGCTTCCCGTTCTTCAGGTCGAGCACGTACTTGATGATCGCGATGATGTCGTCCGCGGTGAGGATCGCCGTCGACTCATCGACCTTGAGATCGAGCTTCACGTTGATCCGGTAGCGGCCGACCGCGCCGAGATCGTAGCGCTTGTCATCGAAGAACATCCGCTGCAGCAGCTTGAGCGCGGTTTCCACGTCCGGCGGGTCGCCGTTGCGCATTTCGCGGTAGATGAACTCGAGCGCCTCGTCGCGGCTCGACGTCCGGTCCTTGTTGAACGTGTTCTGCAGCACCTCGAAGCTGAGCTCGTTGTCCTTGCCGCGGATTCTCTTCATCAACGGGACGCGGCGCACCTTCCCCCGCTTCAGCCGCTTCATCATCTCTTCGTCGAACTCGCCGTCCTTCTCCGCGAGGATCTCGCCGGATTCCTCGTCGATGATGTCCACCGGCACTGTACGGCCGAAGTAGTTCTCGATGTTCTTGCGCGAGAGCGGCACGTCTTCGCTGAACCCGAACTGCGCGAGAATCTGATCGTCGGTGCTGAACCCGATCGCGCGCAGGAACGTGGTCACCGGGAACTTCTTGCGCCGGTCGATATAGACGAACACCGCGTTGTTGATGTCGGTGGTGAACTCGATCCAGCTCCCGCGGAACGGGATGATCCGCGCGGAATAGATCATCGTCCCGTTCGGGTGCACGGAATTGCTGAAGAACACGCCCGGGCTGCGGTGAAGCTGGCTCACGATCACGCGCTCGGCGCCGTTGATGATGAACGTGCCCGTGTCTGTCATCATCGGCAGGTTGCCGAGATAGACATCGGACTCGATCGTCTGGTCGAACTCTTCGTCATCGCCGGAATCCGCGCGTGTGGAGAGACGGAGCACCGCCTTCAACGGGGCCGTGTAGCTGACACCCCGCTCCTTGCACTCCTCGACGCTGTACTTCGGGGCCTCCACGAAGTAATCGACGAACTCGAGGATGTGTTCCTCGCGGTTGTCCACGATCGGAAACACACCGTTGAACACCTGCTGCAGGCCCCTGTGTTCGCGCTGGTCGGGAGGTACGTCCTTCTGGAGAAAGTCGCGGAACGACTTGAGCTGAACCTCAAGCAGATCCGGAATCTCCAGCGGCACTTCAATCCGCGAGAAATCATGTCGCTGAATCGGGTCTTTCTTCGCCACGCTCGACCCTCCTGGTATCACATCCGGTCGTGCTTCTGAATTCGATCAACGCCGGGCCATTCCGCCGGCTCCATCCTCCGCGCGAAGCGCCGGCGCCCGTATTCCGGGAACCGAATCCTGGAATGGCACGAAACGGCGGAGCGCTCCCGTCCGGGCGCGTTCCGCCGCACAATTCGACAATCACCGTGGCCGGGATCGCGGTCAACTACTTCATCTCCGCGGAACCACCGACCTCTTCGATCTTCTTGATGATGTCTTCCGCTTCCTCCTTCGGCGCCGCTTCCTTGACCGTGTTCGGTGCGCCGTCCACGAGCTCCTTCGCTTCCTTCAGCCCGAGCCCGGTGATCTGGCGCACGACCTTGATCACCTGGATCTTCTTCGCGCCCGAATCCTTGAGGATGACATCGAACTCGGTCTTCTCCTCCTCGGCCGCTTCCGGTTCACCGCCCGCCGCCGCGGGGGCCACAGCGCCGGCCATCATCATCGGCGCGGACGCGGTCACGTCGAACTCCTCCTCGAGCGCCTTCTTCAGCTCGACGAGCTCGAGTACCTTCATGTTCTTGATCTGTTCGATGATCTTTTCCACCGCGAACCTCCAAACGAGCTATCTGACGTGTTCTGCTTATGTTCGTTGTCCGGCGGCGCCCGGTCGGGCGCAACACGCGCGGGCGGGGGGGTGGTCGTCAGTCAGCCCCGCCTTCCTCCCGCTTCTTCTTCTCGATGATCGCGTCGAGCACGCCGACGAAACTGCGCACCGTCTCGTTGAGCACCTGCACGAATCCGGTGAGCGGCGCCGCGACACCCGCGACGATGCCCTGCAGGAGCTGCTCACGTGTCGGCATCGACGCGAAGTCCTTCACCTTCTCCGCGCCGTAGAACTCGCCGTCCACGAGCACGCCCTTGAACACGAGCTTCTCGTGCTTCTTCGCGAACTCGTTGAGCGTCTTCGCGGGAGTGACCGGCTCGGCGCCGACCCCGATCGCGGTCGGCCCGATAAACAGCGAATCGTCCTCGATCCTGAACCCGCGGTTCTCGAGCGCCATCCGGAGGATCGTGTTCTTCACGACGAGAAACTGCGCGCCGTCGCCTGCTTTGTGGAAGTCGCCGCGGAGCTCGTTCGTCTCCGCCACCGAGAGCCCGCGGTAGTCGGCGAACACGACCGCGTCAACCTCCGCGATCCGCTGCTCGAGCTTCCTCAGCGCTTCCTTCTTCGCCGGGCCCGCCTTCGCCTCCATCTCGCCCATGATTCGTTCCTGCGCCTTTATCGACGTATCTCGTTCACCGTTCATCTGTTTCTGTGTCGCCCGTGCGGACCCCGCGGGCGGAGCTGCGGGGCTATGGCCGGTATCCGGCGACCAGCGCCCCTGTTCTCGTGCCCGCGCTTGCTCGTCAAGCGCGGAACCGGTGGACCCGCCTGCCGGCGCGGATCATCTCACGGTCGATATCACGGTTGCAGAACCCGGCCTGCAAGCAGGCGCGGGGCATAGTTGTTCCTCCGCGCGGGCGGAGCTGCGGGGCTACATCACTGTCAGGCGCCGATCACATTCGCCCGCGTAGTGCCGATCGCGTCCGCTCGTTCGAGCCGCACACCCGGGCTCATCGTCGAGGACAGCGTCACCCGCCTCACATAGACGCCTTTCACCGCGGCGGGGCGCATCCGGTGCAGCGTCCTCATCACTTCCCGCACGTTGTCGCGCAGCTTCTCGACATCGAAGCTCGCCTTGCCGACGCCGATGTGGATGATCCCGTACCGGTCCACGCGGAAGTCGATCCGGCCGGCCTTGATCTCCTTGACCGCCTGGCCGACATCCATCGTTACCGTGCCCGTCTTCGGGTTCGGCATCAGCCCGCGCGGGCCGAGCACACGTCCGAGCTTGCCGACGTCACGCATCACGTCCGGCGTCGCGATCACGACATCGAACTCGAACCAGCTCTCGTTCTGGATCTTCTCGATGTATTCGTCGAACCCGACGTAATCCGCGCCGGCGTCACGCGCCTCCACCTGCTGCTCGCCCTTCGTGAGCACGAGCACGCGCACCGCTTTGCCGGTACCATGCGGCAGCGTGAGCGTGCCGCGGATCATCTGGTCCGCCTTGCGCGGGTCCACGCCGAGATTGACCGTCAGCTCGACCGTCTCGTCGAACTTGCCCCGCTGGGCGAACTGTTTGATCAGTTCGATGCCCTCGTCGAGCTGGTATTCGCGGAGGCGATCGACCTTTCCGTACGCGTCGCTCCAGCGTCGGCTGCGCTTCATGCTCATTGCTCCACGGTGATGCCCATCGAACGGGCGGTGCCCATGATGATCTTCATCGCCTGTTCGACCGTGTGGGCGTTCAGATCCGGCATCTTGCGTTCCGCGATCTCACGCACGTCCGCGAGCTTGATCACGCCGACCTTGACCCGGTTCGGCTCGCCCGACCCCTTCTCGAGCTTTGTCGCCTTCTTGATCAGATAACTGGCCGGCGGCGTCTTCATGATGAAGGTGAACGAGCGGTCCTGGTAAACCGTCACCTCCACCGGAATCAACTCGCCCGGGCCGTTCTCCGTCTTCGCGTTGAACGCCTTGACGAACTCCATGATGTTCACGCCCTTCGGACCGAGCGCGGTGCCGACCGGCGGCGCCGGGGACGCCTGCCCGCCGGGGATCACGAGTTTCGCCATCCCGATCACTTTCTTCGCCATGACCCTCGCCTCACGACTCGCCGAAATCAGTCGTCACCTGAAGGAAATCAACCTCGACCGGCGTTTCACGGCCGAAAATCGACACGAGCACCTTCAGCTTACGCTTCTCGGCGTTGATCTCCTTGATCGTTCCCTGGAAGTCCTTGAACGGACCGTCGCTGATCTTCACCAGGTCATCGACCTGGAACGGAATCTCGATCGTCTGCATCCCCTTCTTCTCCTCGACACGGCCGAGGATGCGGTCGATCTCCTCCTGCCGGAGCGGCTCCGGCTCCGTGCCCGACCCGCCGATGAAACCGATCACACCAGGTGTGTTCGCGACGAGATGCTGCGTGTGCTTCGTCAACTCCATCTCGATCATCAGATACCCGGGGAAGAAGTTGCGGCGCTTCGTCCGCCTCTTCCCGTCACGCATCTCGACGACCTCCTCGGACGGAATCAGCACACTCTTCACCAGTTCACCGTAGCCGAGACGCTCGATCTCCGCCTCGAGATACTCCTTGACACGGTTCTCCTGGCCGGTAAACACTTGCAGGACGTACCAGTCCATGATGACCACACGTCGGATCAGATGATCAGGTTGATGAAACGCGAGATGATGTAGTCCGCGGTGAAGATGAAGATGGCAAGGATCACCGAGAGAAGAAGCGTGATGCCCGTGGATTCAATCAGAACGGGACGAGTCGGCCACGTCACCTTGCTCATCTCGTTGCGCACGTTCTGCACGTAGTTGACTGCCTTCTTCAGCATCTCGCCACCCTCCAACCTACCGGCCGTGCGGGCTTGCCCGCGCGGTTGCTGGACTCCAGCACGCTCGACGGAACATCCCTTGCGAGCGTCAGCACAAACCACGAAACGGCGATACCCGCGCCGGAAGCACCTATCCCGGAGCAGGACACGAGGGACTCGAACCCCCAACCCCCGGTTTTGGAGACCGGTGCTCTACCAATTGAGCTAGTGTCCTCTGGCAGATGTCGGAAGTCAGATGTCAGAAGTCAGATGCCAGATGTCAGATGTCAGATGTCAGAAGTCAGATGCCAGATGCCAGAAGTCTGCCGCCCGGCGCACGCGCTGTGTCATCCTGAACCGCGCCGCCGTGAGTATCCGTCGAGGCGGCGCGCTCCGTGTCATCCTGAACCGCGCCGCCGTGAGTATCCGTCGAGGCGGCGCGAGTGAAGGATCTACCGGTCGTAGATCCTTCACGGCGCGCGGCAAACAGACGCCGCGCTTGTTCAGGATGACACTCCTTCAGTCGTCAGATGTCAGAAGTCAGATGCCAGATGCCAGATGCCAGAAGT
>JAANWZ010000086.1 GCA_018263585.1 Calditrichota bacterium
TCCGATCTGACACTCCCCCCACCGCCTTGCCCCGGACTTCAGTCCGGGATGACGACGACGACACTCCCCCCACCGCCTTGCCCCGGACTTCAGTCCGGGATGAACCGCGCCGGGACTACCTCGTCATCCGTGTCCGCGGCGAGTCGGGCAACCCGGCGGTCGAAGCGGCGCTGGAGAAGGAGGGCGTCGATGTGCATGCGATCACCGTCTATGCGACCCTCGACGCGCCGCTCGACGAGCTCACCCGCGCCTGGCTCGCGCGCCGCGACCCGGACCTGCTCGTGTTCACGAGCGGCTCGACGTTCCTCGCCTTCCGCCGCCAGTGGGGGGAGGAGGCGGACCGGATGCTGCGCCACGCCCGCATCGTCTCGATCGGCCCGGTCACATCAGCATTGATCCGCGGGCATGGCTACGACGTCGCCGTCGAAGCCGAGCGGCACAGCGTGACGGGGATCCTGTCCGCGGTCGCGGAGATCGACACGTAACCGGAACAGTGTTGACTTCGGGTGAGTGTCAGGGGTAGAATTGGTATGAAGCAGGCATGCGCGGGAGTCACCGTAGGTCGCCCTCAGGGCGGCAGCGCGTACAGCGTGGGATCCTACGGCCCGGGGCCTGCTTCAACTGTCTGCAAGCCATCGGTATTCGTCGCGTGCTGACATGTTTGCAAGCGCTTCTCTCGGTAAGATCTTCAGGCCATATCCTGTCATTCGATTGTGCTTGCTGTACACCACAGGTCTGAGTGTTTGGAAATACCGAGGTTCAGTGTTTCCGTATCGATCTCGCTCCAATGCGTTGAATGTTGCACCGGCAGCAGCGTCCGCCAGCTGCAACCCCATGGAACGACCAGGTGTTTGCGTCGAAAGTTGCGTGATCTTCATGTAGTCAAAGTCAATCCTGATGTCATGTCCCAGCTTCTTCCTCGATTCCAACAGCCGCAGGTAGGATTTCATTTCCTCGCAGGACATCCCTTGTCTGTTCGAGAACTGGACATCCAAAGTTCCATCCCCTCCATACCGCTGAGGGGCGTGATAGTCACGGGCGAGCCAGGATAATCTCTCCATCAAATACCTGGCAGTATAGAAATATAGGTTATATCGCTTCTCGAACTTTTCTCTTTCGACTAATGATGGTTTATGGACACAGACTGATAAAATACTCACCTGTAATCCAGCAATAACCTGTGAATATCGTACTTTTTGCTGGTGCTTTAGTTTCAGCCAGTGAACATGTTTTCTTGGGTGCAGATCGAACTCCTCACGGATTCTATCGATGATTTTTACAGTTTCAGCATCCGTCGCTCCCTGAGAAACCAGGGCAGTCAGTACAAACCAATCGCTACTTCCTGTATCACCTGGTTTTGACCTGAACTTGAATCCTTCATCAGCGGATTCATCGACGTAGGCGCGAAAGGAAGCTTGGCTCATGTTCAGCCCTCACTTCCACCAGTGCGCCTTCATCACCGGCTTGTGTTCGCGGCTGAAGTACTCCTGTTTCAGCTTTACCAGTTTCGGCGCGAGCAGCAGCAGCGCGATCAGGTTCGGCGTCGCCATGATCGAGAGCGCGATGTCGCCGAACCCCCAGACGACCGCGAGCGCGAGGTTCGAGCCGGTGAAAATCACGAGCACGAAGATCCACCGGTACAACCGCACCCCGCGCCGCCCGAACAGGTAGAGCACCGCCCGGTCCCCGTAGTACGACCACGAGATCGCCGTCGAGATCGCGAACAGGAGCACGCCGAACGTGACAATCCAGCTCCCGAACCGCCCCATCGGTTCGCCGAGGTGACGGGCGAACGAGGACTGGAACGCGAACGAGGTGAGCACCGACCCGTTCTGCAGCGCGCGCGCTTCGATCACCGTCTCCCCGCTGATGTCAGCGCCGGACTCGTCCATCAGCCGCACGACCTTCCCCTGCTCGACTTTCAATTGCCCGAACTTGAGCGATGTCGCGCCGCCGTCCGGCAGCGAGCGCACGAACCGCGGCGCTTCGAGGAAGCTGTTCGCATAGACGAATTCCACATCCTGCTGCGCAATTCCCGCTTCGATCACGAGGTCCCCGTCGAACAGGTCCTCGTCCAGCGGATCTCCGCCGGGCTGCAACTCCGCGCCGGCGTGCACGACCTTCGGCGCGGTCGTCGCGACCGATTCGGGGAAATGGCCGTTCCACGCGCCGCTCGTGATGATCGTGAGCCCGGTGAGCGTGCAGATCAGGAGCGTGTCGATGAACGGTCCGACCATCGCGACCGTGCCCTCGCGCACCGGTTCTTCCGTCTTCGCGGCCGCGTGCGCGATCGGCGCAGACCCCTGCCCGGACTCGTTGGAATAGATCCCGCGCCGCACCCCCCAGAGCAGCGCCATGAAGAACGTGGACCCGGCGAACCCGCCGACCGCGCCCTGCGTCGTGAACGCGCTCTCGAAGATCAACCCGAACGTCGCCGGCACCTCCGTGATGTTCATCGAGATCACGAACAGGCAGCCGAGGATGTAGAGCGCGGCCATGAACGGGACGAGCCGGCTCGCGACGATCCCGATCCGGCGGATCCCGCCGACGATCACGAGCGCGACCACGGTCGCGATCACGAGCCCGGTCAGCCACGGCGGAATCCCGAAGTCGGCGCGCATGCTGTCCGCGACCGTGAACGCCTGGATCGCGTTGCCGGTGCCGAAGCTGGAGATGATCGTCGCACCGGCGAAGATCACAGCGAGCGGCTTCCAGCTTCTGCCGATCCCCTGCTCGATGTAGTACATCGGCCCGCCGGACACCGACCCGTCCTGGTGCTCCTTGCGGAACACCATCGCGAGCGTCGCTTCGCTGAACTTCGTCGCCATCCCGAGCGCAGCGGTCACCCACATCCAGAACAACGCGCCCGGCCCGCCGAAGTGGATCGCGGTCGCGACCCCCGCGATGTTGCCGATCCCGATCGTCGCGGAGAGCGCCGCCGACAGCGCCTGCAGGTGGTTCACATCACCCGTGTCCTCCGGGCTGTCATAAACACCGGAGATCACCTTCCACGAGTGCCTGAAGTGCATCAGCTGCACGAGCTTCAGCCGCCACGTGAGATAGATCCCGGTCCCGATCAGCGGGATGATGAGAAACGTGGCGAAATACGATGAGACGGTGTCGATCCACTCCTGCATCGTGCATGCCCCGACTCAGACGAAATTGAAAATGAGAATCAGCGCGACCGCGATCGGCGCGAGGATGCGCACCGACCACAGCCACACGTAGTAGAGCGTCTCCTGGTTCGACCCGAGCAGGATCTCCTGCTTCACCCCTCTGCCCCAGGCCCAGCCGGCGAACACGGCGATCCCGATTCCGCCGAGCGGGAGCAGCACGTTCGCCGTGATGTAGTCGGCGACGCCGAAGAACCCGAGCCCGAACACGGTCACATCCGACCATACACCGAAGCTGAGCGCCGACGGGACGCCGACGACGAACGCGAACGCGGCCATGATGATCGTCGCGCGCGCACGCGTCCAGTGAAGCTCGTCCGTCGCGAAACTGACCATCACCTCGAGCAGGCTGATCGCCGACGTGAGCGCCGCGATCGTGAGCAGGAGAAAGAACAGCGAGCTCAGTACATCCGAGAGCGGCAGCTTCGCGAACACCATCGGCAACACCTGGTAGGTGAGCCCGAACCCTGAGGAAGGCTCCATCCCCATCGCGAACACGGCCGGGAAGATCGCGACCCCGGCGAGCACCGCGATCAGCGCGTCGAGACCGGCGACCGTCCCCGCCGATGAGAAGATGTTCGTCCGGTTGTCCAGGTACGAGCCATACGTGATCATCACCCCCATCCCGAGGCTGAGGCTGTAGAACGCCTGCCCCATCGCCATCAGGATCACGTCCCCGTTGATCTTCGAGAAGTCGGGTGCGAACAGGAAAGCGAGCCCGTCCCCGCTGCCCTCGAGTGTCAGCGAACGGCCGATGAGTAGCAGCAGCAACAGGAACAACGTCGGCATCAGGATCTTCGCCCAGCGCTCGATCCCGCCCTTCACCCCCTGCGCGACGACGAGAATCCCGAGCACCGCGAACAGAAACAGGTAGATCACAACCTGCGCGCTGTCACTGACGAAACTTTCGTAGGCGAGCTCGGCGGAATCCGGGCCGGTGAACCCGCTCACGAGCCCGGTCAGCGACCTGAACAGGTAGGCGAGCGTCCAGCCGGCGACAACGTTGTAGTAGGAGAGAATGATCACGCCGGTGACAATCCCGATCGCGCCGACAAGCCACCAGGCGCTCCCCGGCAGCAGCGCCTTGAACGCGCCGAACGGGTTGCGCCGGCTGCCGCGGCCGATCACCATCTCCGCGCCCATGATCGGAAGCCCGATCAGCACGACGCAGCAGAGATAGACGAGCAGGAACGCGAACCCGCCGTTCTCGCCGAGCACGTACGGGAACCGCCACACGTTGCCGAGTCCGATCGCCGACCCCGCGGCCGCGAGCACGAACCCGAGCCGGCTCCCCCAGTTCTCCCGCACCGCCTTTCGATCCGACTGCATGCTCGCCGCTCCCTCCCTGAGATCGTGGAAAAACGACGAAGCGAAAGGTAGGCCGGGCGCGGGAGACGTGCAACCGGTTTCGCCGCGCCCCCGCAAACTCGACGCGAACCGGTCGCTGCACGTCCGTTGTCACAGAAACAGACACGCACTCGCGCAAACCGAACAGGGTGAGGGATGTACCGGGTGCTGTCTCCGGAGATACGCCGTCTCAGAGTGTTTCCCGGCCTGAACGCGTGAAACCCGCTCCATACCTGCCGTAAACGATACTCCGGGACAGATGTTCAATCGAAGCCGATTTTGCTCAATCGCTTGCTTTTCGTTGACAGCGGCAAATCGAGGGCCGTATACTGCTCCCGTCGGTGGAGTGAAGTGGAGTAAAATCCCAAGCTTGGGAGCAACTGCGCCGGCGAGATCGCGCCCCGGGGATTCACAGTTGCGGACGATCATGAACCCGTACACGGGCACCCATTTCGCGGAGAAAGATACGAAAGGCCGGGTGGTCGTGCCGAAGGCGTTCCGCCACGTGCCGAAGCTACTCCGTGACGCGACGCTGATGCTGAGCCCGAGCCCGTCCGAACAGCGCTGCGTGGAAGTCTATCCGGAGCCGGTGTGGGAGGCTCGCATCCGCAGGGTCCTCCAGGCGCAGGATATGACGAAGGGGGAGGTGAAGCGGCTGGTCGAGCTGCTGATGGCGTCCGTGCAGCCGGCGAAGATCGACCAGCAGAACCGGCTCGCGCTCCCGCAGTCGGTGCGCGCCAAGCTCGGGATCAGCACGGACGAGGATCATGACAATGTCCGCCTCGCGTTCGTCGGCGCCGGCACCTATTTCAAGATCCAGCTCGCGCGCGAGATCAAAGAGCAGGAGCGGGCGCGCGAGCGCGAGCTCGCCGAGCTGATGGGCAAGTTCGAGTCCGGCGTCAACACGGAAGACATGTTCGATCTCGGCCGGGTGCTCGATGGCGGCGACGACGACAAGTGAGCCGGGCTCATTTCACGTGCCGGTCATGGTCGAACAGGTCGTGGCCGGGCTCAATATCCGCGCCGGGGGCCGTTACCTCGACGCGACCGCCGGGGGAGGGGGACACACCGATGCACTGCTCGCACACCTGGACGACCGCGGCCGAGTCGTCGCCTGCGACCGTGACCCGGAGGCGATCGCACGACTTGAAGAACGGTTCCGGCGTGATCTCCGCGTCACCGTGTACCGGGTGAACTTCGCCGGCATCGGCGGCGATCCGATCGTCGGCCGGTTTGCGCCGTACGACGGCGTGCTGTTCGACTTCGGCGTCTCGAGCCGGCAGATCGACGATCCGCAACGGGGGTTCAGTTTCATGCACGACGGGCCGCTCGACATGCGGATGGACCGCACGCAGCCGCTCACCGCCGCGGACGTGGTCAACGACTACCCGGAAGCGGAGCTCGCCCGCGTGCTCCGTGAATACGGCGAGCAGCCGCGCGCGCGGCGGATCGCGGCGGAAATCGTGCGCGCGCGGCCGCTCGCGACGACCGCCGGGCTCGCGGCGGTGATCGAACGTGCCGCGGCCGGCCGCGAGCGCACGAAAACGCTCGCGCGTGTGTTCCAGGCGCTGCGCATCGAGGTGAATGGTGAGCTGGACGCGATCGACCGCGCGCTGCGGGCGGCGTACGACCTGCTCGCTGCGAACGGCCGGCTCGTCGCGCTCTCGTACCACAGCCTCGAAGACCGGCGTGTGAAGCGATTCCTGCGTGAGATGGCGGGGGAGGAGGAGGACCGCTGGCTCGCGCTGCCGACAACGGGGGAGCGGGCGGTGAGGATGCGCGCGCTCCCCCGGTCGGCGGTGAAACCGGGCGCGGAAGAGATCGAACGAAACCCGCGCGCACGCAGCGCGCGGCTCAGGATCGGGGAGAAACTCGCGCGATGAAACCGGGCGCATACAGCGAACCGGCGGTGATCTGGGGCAGCCACGCGCGCGGCCGTGTCTATCCGGTGCGCACCCGCGGGCTCGCGCTCCCGTTCGTCCTGTTCGCCGCGCTCCTGCTCGTGTTCGGATTCGTGATGATGCACCTGCAGGTGCAGAAATCCCACTACGGCCGGCTGATCACACGCGAGAACACCCGTGTCGAACAGTTGCGCAGCGAGGTTCGCGAGCTGAACGGCCGGCTCGCGGCGATCACCGCGCTCCCCTCGATCCGCAGCCGGGCGCGCGAGATGGGGATGATCGAACCCGACCGCCCGCCGCAGGATCTGGTCGTCACCTTCGACGCCGACGAACTCGCGCGCATGGGTGGGCGCGAGAGCGAGACGGTGGCCGGGATGTTCGCGCGCGATTGGTCCGGGGCCGACCGGCTCGTTCCGCCGGGGGAGGGGGACGATGAGTGAGCGCAACCGACATCGGCCAGGTTCGCCGCCCGCGCGCCGCGGTCCGCTCGCGCCGATGGCCGCGCCGATCCGCAGCGCGCGCCTGCTCGCCGTGTTCCTCGTGCTCGTCCTGCTCGGCGCGCTCACCGTGTACCGGCTCGTTACGATCCAGCTCGTACAGCACAGGGCGTACGAGCAGCGCGCGGACAACCAGTATCGCGACACGCGCGAACTCGAGCCGGAACGGGGGATGATCTACGACCGCCGCGGCTGCGCGCTCGTCGAGAACCTGACCAGCTACCGCTCGGTCGGCATCCACCCGGATGAGATCGTCGATGCCCGCGGCACGGCCGAGCTGCTCGCGGAGGCGCTCTCTGTCCCCGCCGAAGAGATCGCCCGCGCGTGCGAGAAGCAATCGGATTTCGTCTATCTCGCGCGCGAAGTTGAACCCGGGACCGGCGAGCGCGTGCAGCGGCTGAACCTGCCGGGCGTCGAGGTGCTGAAGGACACGAAGCGCAGCTACCCGTACGGCCCGATCGGCGGGCAGGTCGTCGGCCACGTCACCGTGGACAACGAGGGCGGCGCGGGGATCGAACGCGTGCGCGATCATATCCTCGCGGGCACGCCCGGCTGGGGGGTGTGGCAGAAGGACGCGCGCGGGCGGATGCAGTTCGACCCGTCGTACCCGCGGCGCGAACCGGTCGACGGCGGCCCGGTCACGCTCGCGATCGACATCGACGCGCAGGCGATCGCGCAGGAGGAGCTCGCCGCTGCCGTCGCGCGCAACCAGGCCGCGTGCGGGATGGTCGTCGTCACCCGCCCGCTCACCGGCGAGATCCTCGCGATCGCATCGTGCCCGGAGTACGACCCGAACCGTCCCGCGGACGCCGGGTTCGCCGCGCAGAAGAACCGCGCGCTCACCGACGTGTTCGAACCCGGGAGTACGTTCAAGATCGTCCCGTTCGCCGCGGTGCTCGAACGCAAGCTCGCCGCGCTCGACGAGCAGATCGACTGCGAACAGGGAGCGTGGCGCGTCGCCGACCGCGTGATCCGCGACTCGCACAGCCACGATTCGCTCTCCGTCCGCGAAGGGTTCGCCGTCTCGAGCAACATCCTCACCGGGAAGCTGGCGTCGCTGATGACGCCCTCGCAGTTCTACACCGTGATCCGGGACTTCGGCTTCGGCGAAGAGACCGGGCTCGACTTCATCGGCGAGGTCGGCGGGCTGCTCCCCGAACCGGACGAGTGGTCCGGCGTCACGCAGGCGAACCTCGCGATGGGCCAGGGCATCGCGGTGACCGCGCTCCAGCTCGCGATCGCGTACGGCGCGATCGCGAACGGCGGCTGGTTGCTGCGCCCGCTGCTCATCCTCTCCGAGCGCGCCCCCGGCGGAACCGTCACCCGCTACACACCGCAGCGAATACGGCGCGTGCTCATGCCTTCGACCGCGCGCGTGCTCCGCAAGTTGATGGTCGAGGTCGTCGAACACGGCACCGGCGGCCGCGCGCAGATCCCAGGCGTTACCGTCGCCGGCAAAACCGGCACGGCGGAGAAGCCCGATCCCGTGAACGGCGGGTACATGGACGGCCGCTACGTCAGTTCGTTCGCCGGGTTCCTCCCCGCGCACCGGCCGGAGTGGCTCGTCGTCGTCGTGATCGACGATCCGCGCGGCGGAACGTACTACGGCGGGTCGGTCGCCGCGCCCGTGGTACGCGCGATCATGCACCGCCTGCTCGTCACCCTGCCGCGAACCGAACTCGCGACGCCCGCCGAGACCGGGCGGGATCCGCGAGCGCTGCCAGGCAACCACGTCATGCTGCCGTCCCTGCTCGCATCGACGCATGGTGAAGCGCTGGCGGCGCTCGCGGGTCTCGAGCTGGAGGCGAACGTGATCGGCGACGGGCCGGTCGTCGTCGCCCAGAGTGCCCGGCCCGGAGAGCTCGTGAACGCGGGGGAGACGATTACGCTCACGCTCGGCGGGCGATCCACGACGGGCGACGTCGTCGTCCCGGACGTGCGCCGGCTCGCGCTCCGCGATGCGCTCGCGGAGCTGACCCGCCGCGGGCTGCAGCCGCGCGTGCGTGGGTCGGGGACGGTTGTCGAACAGACGCCGCCCCCGGGTGAACCGGCCGCCGCCGGGCAGGTGTGCGAACTGGTCGCGCGCCCGCTCGTGGAGGCGCTGCGATGACGTTCGCCGAGCTCGCGGCGGAGATCCCCGGCGTCCACTTCGCCGGCGGGAGCAACGTCGAGGTGACCGGGATCGCGTATGACAGCCGCCGCGTGCGTGCCGGCGACCTGTTCTGCGCGCTGCCCGGGGCGAGCGTGGACGGCGCGACGTTCATCCCGGACGCGGTCGCGGCCGGAGCGGTCGCCGTGATCGCGGCCAGGGCCGGGGACATTCCGGACGGCGTGCCCGGATTGACAAGCGACGACCCGCGCGCGGCGATGGCGTACGCCGCCCGCGCCCTGCTCTCTGATCCGACCGCCGCACTCGTCACCGTCGGCGTCACCGGCACTAATGCGAAAACGACGTGCACGGTGATCCTGCAGAGCATCTTCAACGCAGCCGGGGCGAAGGCGGGGCGGGTCGGAACCGTCGGCTGGCAGTTCGCCGGAGAAGGGGAAACACTCGCGCGCACGACTCCGGAGTCGCCCGATCTGCTCGCGCTCCTGAAACGGATGCGCGATCGCGGCGCGACCCACGTCGTGCTCGAGGTGACATCGATCGCGATCCCGATGAGACGCGTCGCGGGGTTTCGCTGGAACGCGGGCCTGTTCACAAATTTCAGCCAGGACCACCTCGACCTGCACGGGTCGATGGAGGCCTACTTCGGCGCGAAGAAGCAGTTCTTTGACAGTCTTTCGCACGGTGCGGTCGCGGTCGTGAACACGGACGACCCGCGCGGGGACGACATCCTCGCCGGCGTCGCCGCGCGCCCGGTCACGTTCGGCTTCGAACGCGGCGCCGACTATCGCGGCCGGCTCGTCGCGGAGGGCGCGGGCGGCATCACGGTCCGTGTCGCCGGGGAGTTCGGCGAGCTCGAACTGGCGTCACCGTACATCGGCCGGTTCAACGCGGCGAACGTGCTCGCCTGTGCCGCGACAGCGCTCGCGATCGGTGTCGAACCGGACGCCGTCGCCCGCGGCGTGCACGACGCGCCGCAGGTGCGCGGGCGGATGGAGCGGATCGCGCTCGCGGGTGATGTCACCGCCGTGATCGATTACGCGCACACGCCGGAGGCGGTCCGCAGCGCGCTCGCCGCGTTACGCCCGATGACACGGCGCGAGCTGATTGTCGTGATCGGCGCCGGCGGCGACCGTGACGCGACGAAGCGCCCGATCATGGGCAGGATCGCGTCCGAAGCCGCCGATCGCGCGATCATCACCAGCGACAACCCGCGCACGGAAGATCCGGCCGCGATCGTCGAGCAGGTGATCGCCGGCGCGACCCGCGACAACACGACCGCCGTGATCGACCGACGTGAAGCGATCGCGCGTGCGCTCGAGATCGCCCGGCCCGGCGACATCGTGCTCGTCGCCGGCAAGGGGCACGAGACGTACCAGGAGGTGCACGGCGCCAGGCACCCGTTCGACGACCGCGAGGAGGTGCTCAAGCTGCGGCGGAGGGTCGAGTGCTGATCAACGCGCAGATGCTGGAGCGCGCCGGGATCGAAGTCGCGGGCGACTGGGACGATTGGCTCCCGCCCGTGCGCATCGACTCGCGCGACATCGCGAAAGGTGACTTGTTCTGGGCGCTGGAAGGGACTCGCACCGACGGCCATCAATTCGTCGCGGACGCGTTCGCCGCCGGCGCGCAGATCGCCGCGGTCAGCGAGGCGTGGGCGGCGCAGCACGCCGGGTCGCTACCCGCGGGAAAGGTGCTGTTCGTGATGGCGGACACGCTCGCCGGGATCCAGAACCTGGCGCGGGAAGTGCGCCGCTCGCTCGGCTGCCACACCGTCGCGGTCACAGGCTCGAACGGGAAGACGATGACCCGCGAGCTGATCGCGGCTGCGCTGGGGACGATGGGCAGGACGACATCCGCGGAGCGTAACCTGAACAACCACATCGGGCTGCCGATGACGATTCTCAACGCGACCGGTGACGAGGAGTACCTCGTGCTCGAGATGGGCGCGAATCACCTCCGCGAGATCGAGTTTCTCTGCCGGATCGGCTACCCGGAATTCGGGCTGATCACGAACATCGCGGACGCGCACGCCGGCGAGTTCGGCGGGTTCGACGCGATCCAGCGGGCAAAGGGCGAACTGTTCGCGTTCCTCGCCGAGACGAACGGCGCGGCGATTGTCAACCTCGAGGACGAGCGCGTGCTCGAAGAAGCGGCGCGCGTGAACCGGAAGGCCGGGTACACGCTCGGCGAAATCCCCGCCGGCTGGACGGCGACCGTGTATCCCGGGGAGCTCGTTGCGCTCGATCACTGGTCGCGGCCGTCGCTGCGGGTGGAAGGGGAGACGGTTTCGCTGCAACTGCCCGGCCGGCACTGGGCGCGCGCGGGCCTCGCCGCCGCCGCCGTCGCGATGGAACTCGGCGGCGAGCCCGGCACGTTCCTGCCCGCGCTCGCGACGGTCGAGCCGCTGCCCGGGCGCGGGCGCGTGATCGAACTCGGCGAAGGCGTCGAGCTGCTCGACGACAGCTACAACTCGAACGTCGCCTCGCTGGAGGCCGCGCTCGCGACACTCGCGCCCGCGCCCGGGCAGCGGCTGGCCGTGCTCGGCGACATCCTCGAGCTCGGGCAGTTCGAGGAAGACGAACACCGGCGGGTCGGGCGCATCCCGGAACTGGACGAGATCGACACGCTCATCTTCGTCGGCCCGCGCATGAGCTGGGCCGCGGAGGAAGCGACGCTGCTCGCGCATCCGGACGTGCGCGGGTTCAGCGAAATCGAACCGGAATCACTGGCGGACATCGTGCGCGACGCGCTCACGCCCGGCACGAGCGTGCTCGTGAAAGGGTCGCGGCTCACCGGCCTCGACCGGTTCGTCGCCGAGCTCGCGCAAAACTAGTTGGAGCGGATTACGGGGATCAAATGGTCGTTGATGTCATTCTGAATGATGTTCGCGGTCAGTTTCGCCAATTGGCAAGATCGTGTCATCCTGAACCCGAAGCGCCAGTCTGTTTCGGCGCGGCCTCTGTGTCATCCTGAACCCGAAGCGCCGGTTGGTGTCGGCGCGAAGGGTGAAGGATCTCGAGAAACAACCGTACCGTGCAGCCAGACCTTGTGTTTTCGAGATCCTTCATTTCCCGCACAAACTGAGACTGTTGATAAAGGCGCGGTCGACCGTCATGCTGAACGAAGTGAAGCAGGTCCAGGTTTGCTGACGGTGGTTATCATGAGTCAAGCTGTTGCTAACTCGGACCTTTCCTTCACTGCGTTCAGGACATGCTTCCGCCACCTGCGGAGGCGTCAGAATGACACGTCACCGGCAGCCGGTGATTCACCGAGCTTGCGCTACTTTCTCAACGCTCTCAAACTGATGCGCGAGGAATTCAGGATGACACCACCCCTTGCCCCCGACTTCAGTCGGGGTACAAGGAATCACCGATAATTATGCTCTCGAATCCTTGACTGAAGTCAAGGGCAAAGTGAGAAGGACTGAAGTCAAGGGCAAAGTGAGAAGGACTGAAGTCAAGGGCATGGGTGAGAAGACCGATCGGTTCAGGTTGACAGTGATTGACGGATCATCCATCACCTCAACCGCCAACTGAACCGCAGTAGAAGCAAGGGCACGTGGGAAGAGGATGAACAGGCCGGTATCCAGCAGGAGATTGTCGGGGAAACGAGTCGTCGTGCTCGGCGCGGGCCGGAGCGGGCTCGCCGCGGCGCGTCTGCTCGCAGCCGCCGGCGCGGATCTGTTCGCCAGCGACTTGCGTCCGGCCGAAGAGCTCGCCGGCGCGCTCGCCGAGCTCGACCGTCTCGGCGTCGCCTGCGAGACCGGCGGCCACAGCCTGCGCGGTTTCCCGGCCCCTGACTTCGCCGTCGCCAGCCCCGGCGTGCCCGCGAGCGCACCCGTGATCCGCGCACTCAGCGAGCGCGGCGCCCCCGTGTTCAGCGAAATCGAGCTCGCGTCGTGGTTCTGCGAAGCCGAGATCGTCGCCGTCACCGGCTCGAACGCGAAGACAACGGTCGCCCGCTGGATCGAGCACGTACTCCGCGAAGCCGGCCGCGACGCCGTCGCGTGCGGGAACGTCGGCTACCCGTTCAGCGACATGGTCCGCGAGCGCCCGCGCGCCCAGGTCGCGGTCGTCGAGATCTCGAGCTACCAGCTCGAGCTGATCGACTCGTTCCGGCCGCACGTGTCCGTGCTCACGAACATCTCGCCGGACCATCTCGACCGTCACGGCGACCTCGACAGCTACGCGCGCGCGAAGGCCCGGATCTGGCTGAACCAGCGCGAGCACGACTGGGCCGTGCTCCCCGCGGATGACGAGCTCGTCGCGTCGATCTCGGCCGGCATCCGCCCGCGCACGGCGCAGTTCTCCCTCGACCGTTGCCCCGCTCCGGGCGCGGGACTCTCCGGCGACACGATCCGGCTCGCTGTCGCCGGGGAAGCGGAGCACGTGACCGACGCCGGCGCGCTCCCGCTGCCGGGCCGGCACAACGTCGCCAACGCGCTCTGCGCCGCGCTCGCGTGCCGCCTGCTCGGCGTACCGCTTGCCGACATCCGCCGCGGGCTCGCGAGCTTCGCCGGCGTCCCCCACCGGCTCGAGCTCGTCGCGGACAACGGCCGCGTGTGGCTCAACGACAGCAAGGCGACGAACGTGGACAGCCTGCGCGTCGCGCTCGCGTCGGTCCCCGGCCCGATCGTACTCATCGCCGGCGGGCGCGACAAGGGAGCGCCGTACGACCCCCTGCGCGCGCTCGTGAACGAGAAGGTCGCGCGCCTGCTCCTGATCGGCGAAGGCGCGGCGCGACTCCGCGACGAACTCGGCGACCTCACCCCCGCCGAAATCGTCGGCACGCTCGACGCCGCGATCGAACGCGCGCACGCGATCGCGCAGCCCGGCGACACCGTGCTCCTTTCGCCCGGTTGCGCCAGCTTCGACCAGTTCGCCGACTTCGAGCAGCGCGGGGATCGGTACCGCGAACGCGTGCGCGCACTGGTGCGCGATGATGACAACAACCACCCGTCTCACATTCGCGGAGGATTCAGCGACTGATGGCTGCGCGGGACAGAGCACGGAAACGGCGCGGGAACGCGTGGACACGGCTGCCGATCGCGACGAAGCTGCTGGCCGTGACCGGCGCGCTCACCGCGCTCGGCCTGCTCGCTGTGTACACCGCCGGAAGCGCGTACTCGGAGCTCCACCACAACGGCGACCCGACGTGGCTGGTCACCATGCAGGGCAAGCGCGCGCTGATCGGGATCGCGTTCATGCTGCTCTGCATGATCCTCCCCTATCGGATCTGGAAGCTGTTCGCGCTCCCGGGGGTTGTGCTCGCCGCGGCGCTGCTCGTGCTCGTCACGCTCCATTCCCCGCTCGCGCACACCGCGAACGGAGCGACCCGCTGGCTCAAGTTCGGCTCGATCCAGTTTCAGCCGTCGGAGTTCGCCCGTTACGCACTCGTCCTCTTCATCGCGTGGTGGGCGTGGAAAAAGGGCCGGCTGATGCGCGAGTTCACCGGCGGCGTGGTCCCCGTGCTCGCCGTCGCCGGCGTGTTCGCCGCGCTCACGTTTTTCCAGCCCGACTTTTCCACCGCCGCGATGCTGCTTCTGACCACGCTCGTCCTTCTCCACGTCGTCGGCATTCGCCCGCTTCATTTCGCGGCGCTTTCGCTGCTCGGCGCGGGCGCGGGCGTGATCACCGTGCTCAAATCCGACTACATGAGGCAGCGCGTGCTCGCGGTGATCGACCCGGCCGGCGATCCGACCGGCGCCGGCTACCAGTTGCTGCAGTCGTTCATCAGCCTCGGCCGCGGCGGGCTGATCGGGGCCGGTCCCGGCGGGAGCAAGCAGAAGCTGTTCTTCCTCCCCGAGGCGCACACGGACTTCATCTACGCGATCATCGGCGAGGAGTTCGGCTTCCTCGGCACGTTCGCCGTGCTCGCCCTGTTCATCGTGCTCGTCTATCTCGGCCTCCGCGTCGCGCACCGGAGCCCGGAACCGTTCGGCGCGTTCCTCGCGGCGGGGATCACGCTCACCGTCGGCCTCTACGCGTTCGCGAACATGCTCGTCACCGTCGGCCTGCTCCCGCCGACCGGGCTCCCGCTCCCGCTGATCAGTTACGGCGGCACGTCGCTGATCATCACGCTCGCCGCGCTCGGGGTGCTGATCAACATCGCGCGCGCGACCGAGTCGCCCGCCCCGCGCAGACCAAGCCCCGCCGCCGGGAGGGCCGGCGCATGAAGCACCTGCGCACACATATCGGCCGCGTTCATTTCGTCGGCATCGGCGGGATCGGGATGAGCGGGATCGCGGAAATCCTCGTCCGGCTCGGGTTCACCGTCACCGGCAGCGACCTGAACACGAGCGGCGTCACACGTCACCTGGAGACGCTCGGCGTCACCGTCTGGCAGGGGCACGACCCGGCGCATGTCGGCGAAGCGCACGCGGTTGTCTATTCGAGCGCGGTCACACCTGACAACCCGGAGCTCGCCCGCGCGCGCGAACTCGGCGTCCCGGTGATCCGGCGCGCGGAGATGCTCGCCGAGTTGATGCGTATGAAAACCGGCGTCGCGATCGGGGGCACGCACGGGAAGACAACGACAACCTCGCTCGTCGGCACCGTGCTCACCCGCGCCGGGCTCGATCCGACAGTAATCGTCGGCGGGCTCGTCCGTGACATGGACACGAACGCCCGGCTCGGCTCCGGCGACCTGCTCGTCTGTGAGGCGGACGAATACGACCGCAGCTTCCTCCGGCTCACGCCCGTGATCGCGGTGATCACCACACTCGAGGCGGAACATCTCGACACCTACGGCACCGTCGAGAACCTGCGCGAAGCGTTCGCCAGCTTCGCGAACTCGGTGCCGTTCTACGGGCGCGCGATCATCTCCGCCGACGACCCGGAGCTCGTTGCGCTCCGCGGGTCGATCGAACGGCCGGTGGTCAGCTACGGGTTCTCCGAGCGCGCGGACGTGCGCGGGGTGGACGCTGAATCCGCCGGCGCATCGAGCTGCCGGGTGCTCGCCGACGGAGATGAACTCGGGACGATCGAAATACCGCTCGCCGGCCGGCACAACCTCGCGAACGCGCTCGCTGCGGTCGCGGTCGCGCGCGAACTCGAGATCCCGTTCGCGAAGGTCCGTGACGCGCTCGCCGGGTTCAGCGGCGTGCGCCGCCGGTTCGACCTCCGCGGCGAAATCGCCGGCGTGACCGTGATCGACGACTACGCGCACCACCCGACCGAGGTCGCGGTCACGCTCGCCGCGGCCCGCGACGCCTACCCCGGCCGGCCGATCGTCGCCCTGTTCCAGCCGCACCTGTTCAGCCGCACGAAACGGTTCTCCGGGGAGTTCGCGAGTGCGCTCGCGCTCGCCGACCGCGCGTTCATCACCGACGTCTATCCAGCGCGCGAACAGCCGCTCGAGGGTGTCAGCGGCGAACTGGTAGCGCAGTCGCTGAGGGAAAGAAACGAGGCAGGGGTGTACTACCTGCCACGCTTTCAGGATATCGCCCCGGCGGTGTACCGCACGCTGTCCGGCGGCGAAGTCGTGATCACACTCGGCGCGGGGAACATCTACATCGCGTCGGCGGAACTGCTCGGACTGCTCGCGGACGGGGAGGATCGCGGTCGTGCATGATCTGAACGACATCTACGAACGGTTCTCCGGCTTCCGGACGATCGGCGTCGAGAAGGACGTTTCGCTCGCACCGTACACGAGCTACAAGATCGGCGGGCCGGCGCGGCTGCTGATCGCGCCGAAGACGGAAACGCTGATCTGGGACGTCTATGCGTACCTCGACGAGTGCGGGGTCCGGCCGTTCGTGCTCGGACACGGCTCGAACGTGCTCGTCGCCGACGAAGGATGGCCGGG